>JBCDDJ010000110.1:0-15746 GCA_039180385.1 Cyanobacteria bacterium P01_G01_bin.38
AGCAGGCCTTCTGCCTTTCCCCCATATCTATCTGGCACCCCTTGGATGTTGAAGTGAGTCGGCACTTGACTACCGGATGGCAGCTGCCACCAAGCCCAAACAGATAACGCCAACATCCCTACGATAATTACCGCATTAATGACCAGCACCCGTTTAAGCTTCATAGCTTGCTCCTTTAGTATTGTTGGATTTTACCTGGGATGACGGTGACTTTCTAGGCAGCTGAAATGTACTCATCAAAAGTAAGAGAGCGTCTTCTAAGACAGAGACATTGAGGTGATAAGTGATCGTGGTTCCGTTCTTGTCGGCATGAATCAGATCTGCTTGTTTGAGTACTGAGAAATGTCTCGACAAAGTAGGTTTGGCAAGATTGAAGTGAGACGCCAGCTCGCCCGCAGTCATGTCTTGGGCCCGTAAAAGCTCAAGAATATGCCGACGAGTCGGGTCTGAGAGTGCTTTGTATATTTCATTCGTCATATTAGCTATTTTGCTAAATATAAAACTAAACGTCAAGAGAGCCCTTTACACGTCACTCCCCTAGCCCCCCGAACTGGATTCTGGCTTTATTCCTGCCTGTCTTAGGCAATCTCTCCAACCGTAATTAAATACAGAGCAGCCTCTTCCTCACCATCGATCTCCAACAGCTGATTTAACGGATCGTCGAAAAAGGCCCCAATGCAGCAAACCCCCAGCCCCAGGGCGGTGGCCGCCAGATAAAAATTTTGGCCCAGATGCCCCACCTCTGTCAGCACATAGCGATAGGTGCGCTCGTGATACTTCCAGCGGGTGCGTTGAAAAATGCCTGACACTACAAAACAAGCATTCGCTTCGCCTAAAAAATCCTGGCTAAGCCCCGCTCTGATTAGCGGCTGTCGCAAGTCTCCTGGTTTCACCAACGCTAGCTTGTGCTGTTGAATCTCGTGGTGATAAAGCCCCGGCTCTAGCCCCTCGACTCGATGAACAATTGGGTAAACCTCCAGGGGATACAAGGCTCCAGAAGAGGGCACCGTGCGAAACCCTCGCTGCTCCCAGGTGATGCCCTGGGCCAGGTATAACAGCTGGGATAGGTGCGCTAAGGACAAGTCGCGGGTCGCATTGTAGGTGCGGCGCGAACGGCGGGTGGTGATCGCGGTGACGAGATCCATCGTTGGCCCAGGGGTTAACCTAGAGCCTGCCCCAGACGCTAGTCCTGAGTTGGATGTTGCTCGGTTGATCTCAGGCAAATCGATCTGGGGGGCGTCTGGGTAGGTCTTGTAGAGCGGGGGCTGCTGACCCCAGTTGAGCAGAGTGTCGAGAGCTTCGGTATAGCCGGGCTGACTCCATTTGTGGTAAAGCAAGCCAATATCTTTCTCTCCATCGGCTAGCTCAGGGGTTTGCTCGGAGGGGATGAGGCGATTGAAGCCGATGCCGGTTGCGATCGCAACCACCACCAGCAGCAAATTACGCCGCCCCGTGCGCCCCCCCTGATGAGAAACAACGGCTGTAGAAGGGCGAGGCGCAGCGGATTGAGTTTCCTTCACTTGGCTAGGGCCCTCGGGCCTGTCGCGAAACCGATGACGCACAAATGCTTTGACCCTGACCCAGGTTTGAATCAGGTGAGCCACTGCCAGAGATATCCAAAAGTACCCCACCTGAGCGTGGAAACCAAAATGGTGAAGACCCATCGTATCGGCAATTAGCCCTGTGACAAAAACATAGAGACTGCTGCCCACCAACAGGACAATCACAACGTAGTCGAGGTCACGTCGTTTCATCTAGCCTCCTGTGGATACCCTCATAGCATACTCATTTTGATAGGTCCTGTGAGCCGAACTCAGATATCATACTGGGTAACTGGCAAAGCGTCTGAGCAGCAAAGATTATGGCAACCCTCCCCCGGACAATCCAGGCATTTCAGGACCTCCTTACCCACGGTCAGGTGGGGGATGCCGCGTTTCTGAGAACTCAGTTTATTGCCCTGAGCGCCAACCCTAAAGTCGTTGCTCAGTTAACCGATCTGGCGGGCGATCTCCCAGAGATTAACCTTGACCAGCTGAGCCAGCTGCCCAGGGGCACCCTGGGCCATGAATACGCTCAGCACATGCAAGACAATCAGATTCAGCCGTTAAAAATCAGTCCTGACCTGCAACAAGAAGCCCAACAATCTCCCTTTGCCCTGCGCTTTACCCTCAGCCACGATATCCTCCATGTGCTGTTGGGTTTTGACACCAGTTATGCAGGTGAGGCCGGTGTCCTTTCATTCACCATGGCCCAACGCTACAGTTTTGCCCTGAGCGCTTACCAGCCGGTGCTAACGGTCTTATATCCTCTTATCTTCTCTGCCGAGGGTGAACAGATGCGCGCCAATATTCACAGAGGCGAAACGTTGGGTAGACAAGCAACCTGTTTACTGGCCTACCCGTTTGAAAAAGATTGGGCTCGTCCGATTACAGACATTCGCGCTGAGTTAGGGCTGACCTAACGGCCCGCCATCACCCCACCATCGACCGGCAAAACAGTCCCCGTAATCCAGTCCGCTTCTGCTGAGGCTAAAAAGAGAATGGCATTCACCACGTCTTCGGGCTGACCGTTGCGCCCCAGCGGATGAAAGGCATTAAAGCTAGGCAATGTCTCTGAGACCTGCTCCGGGGTGAGAAATGTCTCATAGACCGGCGTCTCGACCACTGCTGGGGCCACCGCATTGATGCGAATGTTATCTTCCGACAGCTCAATGGCGAGATTTTTAACCATCTGATGGACCCCAGCATTAGCGACAGAATAGGCACTCGATGGCGTTGCTGAAACTGCCTGCAGTGCCCACATTGAGCCGGTCTGCACAATTGCCCCACCCCCGCGCTGCTGCATGGCTCTGGCAGCAGCCTGGGCCGTAAAAAATTTGCCCTTCAAAATCGTATCGACAAACCTGTCATACTCTGCTTCGGTGTGTTCGAGAAAAGGCTTGGGGGCAAACACGCCCGCGTTGTTTAACAAAATATCTACCCCGCCAAATTTTTGAGTTGCAAAGGCAATTAAGCCTTTGGCAACATCGACTTTGCCAATATCCCCAGCGTAAATCGCGATGTTCGTACCGCTGAGGTCAATCTCTTGGGCAGCGGCGCTGAGCTTTGTCTCTGTGCGCCCGTTAATCACCACCCGTGCGCCTTCTTGTACCAGGCGTTTAGCTGCAGCCTGACCGATGCCAGATCCGCCGCCAGTAATCACGGCAACTTTGTTTTCAAACCGATTCGTTAACTGCATTTATTTTGCCTATCAAGTACTAGGTAGATACATGCCCACGATAATGGGTTTGTTTTCGAGATGTCAACCCCTATCTAGTAGTAGCTAGATAAAGTGTTTTATGATGGGTATCGGGTGATTTTTTGAAGTCCCCATGCCAAGCGGCCCCTATGGTTGAAAGCTCCTTGTTCCCAGAAGACTCTTATGTCGGACACCCAAGACTTATCTCTATCCAGGTCCGAAGAAATTTTGACCGTTGCCCAGGACCTGATCCAAACACGGGGCTATAACGGCTTTAGCTATCGTGATATTGCTGCAGCCATTGGCATTAAGAGTGCCAGTATCCATTATCATTTCCCCACTAAAGGGGATTTGGGGCGGGCGGTGGCGGCCCGATATTGCGATCGCTTTGACCAGGCGCTGTCGGCTCTCGCCGCGGATAGTGTCCGCGATCAGCTAGAAGGCTATGCTGCCCTATTTCGAGACACCCTGGTTGACCGGGGGCGACTGTGCCTGTGCGGGATGCTGGCTGGAGAAGTGGAAACCGTGCCAGCAGCGGTCAAGGTAGAGGTGGCCCGTTTTTTTGAGGTGCAGCACCGCTGGTTGACGAAGGTCATCCAACAGGGGATTAACAACGGTGAAATCCCAGCGTCTAGAGATGCCCAGGGCTGGGCATCCACCTGCCTGGCAACCCTGGAAGGGGCCATGTTTGTCGCTCAGGGTTGCGGAGACTACGCACATTTTGACGTGGCCGCTGTAAATGTGTTGGCGGCTTTGTTTGAGCAAGCCGGTTAGTAAATTCTCATCAATAATTCATTATCGAGGGCATCAGGCTCGCTACAGTAACAGGGGTAAGAACAGTGACAAGGGTCAGAAAAGACCCACCCAGCAGGGCTTATCATCTAGATACCCACGGCGGCTTTATGGGCCAACGTCTCACGGGTTAAACAGTTTTTTGTACTTAGATTTTTGTGGATTAGAGTTTGAGAATGTCGTCGACAATGATGGGTCAGCGGATATCAGAGGCAGGTGTGAAACGGTTTCTCGTCATCGACGACCATGAGGCCATCTTAGAAGGTACGGTACCGGCCCTGCGAGCAAAATATCCAGCGGTTCACATCTTGACGGCTCAAACCGTGCAAGCCGCTGAACAGCACATCGATCGCCACCCGCCGGACCTGGTCATTGTGGATCTGAGTTTGCCAGAGACTGCCCATACCCTCGCCACTGCTGAGGTTGGCATCCGGCTACTAGAACGATTAATGCGAAGTGCGCTGGCCCCTAACATCATGGTGCTGAGTACCAACGTTAAGCCGTTAATTCGCCTTAAACCCCTGATTAATGCCTACGAAGGGGGCTTTGTGGCCATGGACAAATCGTTACCGATTCAAAATATGATCAACGCCGTCGAAACCGCCCTCAGGGGCTCTATCTACCTGCCGCCCGAGGTCAGAGCCCGTCCAGAATTTGACCGCAAGTGGCTACAGGTGCTCAAGCTCAAATATCAGGAGGGGCTCTCTGACAAAGCCATTGCCAAAGCGATGGGGATTAGCGATCGCACCGTCCGCAACTACTGGGTCCGCATCCAGGATGCGTTAGGTATTTATGATGACCCGAGTAAAGACCTGCGGATTCAAATTCAGATTGCCGCCCGGAAAGCCGGTTTGATTAACTAAGCCCGGTTTGATTAACTAAACGAATGTGGCAATGGTTGTGGAGACTCTCTAGGGAACGGCTATGGCGGGAGTTAATTTTGCCCGGCACCCTGATTATCGGGCTAGTTTGCCTGGTCAGGCTAATTGGGCTTTTGCAAACCCAGGAATGGATGGCCCTTGATGCCTTTTCACGGCAGTGTCCTGTGCAGGAGCATCCCCAGCGAATTACCCTGGTGACCATTGACGAATCTGACTATGAGGCCAACGGCGGATTCCCGATTTCGGATCAGGTGATGGCCCAAGCCCTGGCGAAGCTGCAAGCGTATCAACCCAGGGTGGTCGGCCTCGATATTTTTAGAAATCTGCCCACCGGGGCGGGTCAAGCTGAGCTGCGCCAGGTGATGCAGTCGATGCCCAATTTGGTCGCGGTGGAGGTGACCCTCAACCAGGAACCCACGTTGAATATTGACCCTCCGGCCTGGATGCCCGCCGACCAGATCGGGTTTGCGGATTTGGTGGTTGACGCCGATGGCAAGCTCCGCCGCAGTGTTTCGGCGGCCCGCGATTGGGAAGGCACGCTCAAATATTCGCTGGCGGTCCAGCTGGTTAGACGATATTTGCAGGCTGAGGATATTCCCTTTCGCCACGGGGCCGGGGGGGGCTCTGACGAAGAAATTCGCTCAACCGATCCGATCCGGTTTGGTCAGGTCACTTTGCCCAGATTTCGACCTAACTCGGGGGGCTATATCCGGGCGGATGCCAACGGCAATCAAATGCTGATGCATTTTTGTATGTTGCAAAAGCCCTATGCAACCGTATCTCTCAGTGATTTGTTAGCCGGTCGGGTTGAGGCCGATCAACTGCGCGATCGCATTGTGATCATTGGCACCATCGCCACTAGCATCAAAGATAGCTTTATCACCTCGGCGGTGCGTCAAACCCTCTATTCTCAGCGCGTCTCTGGTCCGCCCACCCCGACTCAGCTGATCTACGGCGTCGAAATCCATGCCCACGCGGTTAAGCAAATCCTCAGCTCAGTGCTCGATCGGCCCTGCACCTTAGCCACCTGGCCCGACCTGGGAGAATATCTCTGGATTATCGCCTGGGGGCTGGTGGGCCTGAGCATCAGTGTAATGCTGCACTCACCGTGGAAAAGTGTGATTAGCCTTGCGATCGCAACCCTCTGTGTGATGGGCATTGGCTATGGGTTTCTCAATATCAACTGGTGGATACCGGTGGTGCCAACGGCCCTGGCCCTGGTCGGGGCGGGGTTAGTGACTGCCTTTTTTGACCGGGATATGCGCCTTGAGCTGGCCCAGCGGCGAATTGCCGTCGAGCGCACCTATGAAGCCGTCCACAACGGACCGCTGCAGCACCTGGCCGCCATTTTACGCAGCCTGGGGGAGCACCCTTTGACCGCCGACGAGCTGCGGCAACAGCTGCAGTCGCTTAACGTTGAAATGCGCAACATCTTTGAGCACATGCGTCAGGACGCCACCGCCCGCATCGATAGCCTTTATCTCGCCGACAGCACCGTCCTCGACCTGCGGCAGCCGCTCCCAGACTTGCTCTATCAAGTCTATGAACACACCCTCAATCAATCTCTGCCTGGATTTACCAGTATCAGAACCTATATTCCGCCCAACTTTGAATGCCTCACCCAAAGCCGGTTTAGCCCAGAACAAAAGCGCGGCCTCTGCCTGTTTTTACAAGCAGCGCTGCTCAATATTGGCAAACATGCGGTCGGGGCAACCCGCCTCGATGTGATTTGTACTGAAGCCCCTCGCCACTACCAGCTGCAAATCATAGACAACGGCCAGGGGCTTGCCACGGGCCCTGTCCCCATTGGCGAAGGCACCCGCCAGGCGATTGCCCTGGCCCAGCACCTCAAGGGGCGGTTTGAGCGTCGAGCTAACTCTCCCCGGGGCGTCATTTGCGAGCTGGTTTGGCCCCGGCGATTTGGCAAAAGTCGCCTAGCGACAACTGCGAGCTAGCCGCACCCGACCATCCTCCAGGCGATAGGCCACCTGAGCCTCAGCAACGATATCCGCTTGGGTGGTATGGGGTGGCGGCGAGGGTTGACCTGACACCTCTGCCACGGTGGGGATGCGATAGGTTTCAAAGCTGGCCTGAGCCGGGTCGTTCGGCGAAGGCGATAGGCCCCCGGCCCCAGAAATGATAAATTGCCCCGTGCCGCGATCGCGATTGCCCAGGCAGCTATCCGCCACCAGGCGATCGGGGGTGAGGATCGCTTCTGGCAGCGCCACCGGGTTAGGATCGGTCTCTGGGGTGACCCGCTCGATACTCACGGTGCCATCAACCCCCAGGGCAGAACTGGCATCAATCAGGCTATCGTCGGACTGCAAAATCTGCTCTGGGGTGAGCTGGATGTTACCGCCGGAGCCTGCGATCGCCCGGGCCAAGATAGCACTGTCCTGGTTGAGAAAAATTAGCCCGCTGTCAATATTGATATTGCCGCCCGTTGCTGTCCCGGTAGCGGTTGTCGTAATCTGACCCCCGTCGTTGAGCAATAGCAAATCGGTTGCCCGGACGTTGATACTCCCCTGATCGCCCCTGACGGCTTCGGCTGAGAGAAACCCGCCGTTGGTCAGCCTCACCGAGCCAGCAGTGATATCGAGGTTGCCGCTGAGGCCCGCCAGCTCACTACTGACGCTGACAAAGGACTCGTCGGTGACGCTCAAGTCATCGACATTGAGTCGGATGCTCCCAGCGGCCCCCGACGAACGAGAGAGCGTTGCGATCGCAGCGGGGATGAATCCAGTCAGGGCCACCTCACGGGCATCCACTTCAATATTGCCGGCATCGCCCTGTCCCCCCGTAAAGCTAACAATGGCCCCTGCATTCCTCAGCGCAACGCGATCGGCAATGATGCTAATGTTCCCCCCATTCCCCATCGCCGTAACTGGGGAGACCGATGACGTGATGGCTGAGCTACCGGGTATACCATCAATGACAACAAACCCTTCAATCTCTATGCTATCCGCACGCACCCGCACATCCCCGGCATCGCCCTGCCCCCGAGTATTGGCCGTGACCTGTGACCCCCCCGAGAGGCTCAGCGTGGTCGTCTCAATATCGACACTCCCTGCTCGCCCCGTGCCTCCCGCTGCAATCCCTGCCGAGACCAAAGCCCGGTTGGCCAATCGGATCTCGTCAGCGTTGATCTTAAGAGTTCCCCCGATCCCGCCTACAGAGCCACTGTCTACCTGGGTAAATAGACCACTCACAATAAACCCCTGGGCGTCCGTGCCCGCTACCTCAACCACATTGGCATTGACCGTCAAGTTACCGCTGCGTCCGGCCCCAAAGGAGCCGGTACCCACTTGAGCCCCGTCGGCGATGCTCAGCCGGGCGGCTTCAATCAAAAAATCTCCCCCATTCCCAGTTGAGCCAATAGCGGCTTGGTTGATCAGCTGGGTCGGCAGAAAACTATTCGGAAACGTCCCCACCGCGTCGATCTGATCGGCCCTAAGGAGAATATCTCCACTTTCTCCTGCACCGTAGGTGCTAGCCGAGATCAAGCCGCCATTAGAAGCTTGCAGTCGCCCCGTTTGAATCACCAAGTCACTGCCGCGAGCCCCTGCCGTCGATCCGACATTTGCGTAGATACCCGTCACAAACACGCCATCGGGGGATAGCCCCCCCAGACGGATGCCCTCAGTCGCCCGAATAGCCAGGGTCCCGCCAGGACGCCCACCCAGAGTATCTGACAAGATGGCTGACCCATTGGTCATCTCCAGTCGTCGCCCCTGCAATTGCACATCGCCGCCGCCCGCCCCCGACGCATCCACAGAAGCCGCTAGCCCCATCTGGATGTCTTGAAAAAAGGTGGCATCACCATAGTCAAGGGCCAGCGCTGCGCCCAGGGGGAGCAGGGTCACCTCGCCATTGCTGACACTACCCAGATCAATGCGCCCCCCCGGCGTGGTTAGATTGCCCCCTTGCAGTACGAGATTGTTGCCCACCAGCGCCAGGGTTTGGTCTGAGCCCACCTGTAAGCCGGGCGCACGGGCTGTGCGAAGGGTCTCAAAGGTGGGGGGCGCTGCGCCTAAACGATGCCCGTTACCCAGCACGGTAATGGGGCCTGATGCTGAGGTGAGCTGCAAGCCAACCGGGCGACTCATCGTCAGCTGCGGCGCAGACGATGAGTCGCTGGCAATCAACTGAGTGCCGTCTAAAAACCGAAGTTGCTGTGCCGTGGTGCCCACAAAACTACCGCCAATATTCAGGGACGCATCTGGGCCAAACACAATCCCGCTCGGATTAATCAAAAACACATTTGTGGTGCCGTTGGCCCGAATCTCGCCGTCAATATCCGAGATAGTGCCCCCCGTCACCCGAGAGATAATGTTTTGAAGATCGGCGGCCTGATTAAAGTAGGCAGCACCCCCTGTCGGCACTGAGAATTGCTCAAAACTGTGGAAAAGATTGTTGCCCGCGCGGTCACCCGCCTCAATCACAAAATTTAAATCATCGACGGTTGTCACCTCGGTTGAGAGTGTGCCATCCGGACTCACCTGGCAGACGCCGGGGGTGGGCAGGGCAACCCACGCTAACAGTGCAGACAGTCTCAAGATGGGATAAGAAAAATGTTTTCGCATTAATGGGGTACGGATATCTTTCACGGTGCTCGATATTACCTTATCAGGGCAAGCGCTATGGCAGTTTGCCTGTAAACCTTGCCCATAAACCGACCCCAACAAATCGCCCCTTGATCTGCCCGTAGGCGCGCGCTAATTAACCTGCCTGTGCTTTAGTTTCCGATTGCCCTCATCCCCAGTCCTTTTCCCCTCGGGCTACCCTGTATACACAAGTCGGAGAGTATACACAAGTCGGAGATGAGAGCCACTTCCCGAGGCTCACTCTGCGAGAAGAGCACTAGACGCGCAGCGGCTTCTCGGAGAGTAGCTCTACATCCCCCAGCTCTTTCTCCCAGATTTGGAAGAAAAGGGAAAACACTTTCTCAAAGGGTAGAGGAGTTTACTCAAAAATACCGTTTGTTTTTACACTAAATCAGCTTGATTTAAATCAAGCTGATTTGGTGTTGTCACCCTTGCTGAATGTGGGTCAAAGCCTAGGCAACAGAGGATTCTGACAGGACAATGCTGCCGTTGGCGCGGGTGATGCTGCCCGCCTGCTCTAGTTTTATTAAAGCTCTCGACAGGGTTTCAGGCGTAAAGCCGACTTCTTCCGCGATTTCTTTTAGGGGGCGATCCAGCGAGATAACGGTTTCATTATTGGTTTCATCATGGGAAAAAGAGGCGATCCGACGTAGGTAGCGGAGCACTCTTTGGTGAGACGCTTTAATATCCCTCAGTTCTATATTGGTTTCCAGGGTTTGAATTTTGCGGGCCAACCGGATCGCCAGGTCTTCGGACAAGTCGGCATCGTTGCGTAGGGCCGTGAGCACCGTTTGCTTGGGGTAAGCCAGGACATGGCTGGGGGTTTTTGCGATCGCAGCTTCTGTATAGCGCTCGGCAAACAGCGCGGCCTCACCGAGTAGCGAACCGGGGCCGGCCACCTGCAAGATCGCCAGCTTATCCGCCAAGATAGGTCGGACTAGCTGGAGCCTACCCGAGATAACAACAAACACAAATTGGGCGCGGTCACCGGGGCGAAAGAGCCGCTGGTTGATCGCTAGATCATGTTGAGTTACTTCACTTCGCAGGGTTTTGGGTAAACGATCCAGGGTTAAAAGATCCATAGATAAAAGCTTCCTTTGGATTTAAGATTATTGCGCTGGTTAGAATATTGAGCAAATCGGACATCCTGCCGAATGCCACCTGTTCTGAAACAACAGTTTACTTATATAGGCAGAAACCGTTAGAAGCCCTGAGACCTAGATAAGAAGCCTAAATCTGAGATTAAAGTTTCCTGAGGTAATATCTTTGATCTGCAATATAGGCAAGTTGAGCGTGGAAGAGGCCCCCATCACAGCGGGCTATGGTGAATCGGTTTACTCCAGATCGTATGTGATAGGATTCCTGATAAAAAGGCCTGTTGATAGAAGTGAAGCTTTGTGAGGAAACTCGTGTTGAATTGGACACGCTTTATGTTGAATTGGACACGCTTTATTCAGATCACCCTTCTCGGTCAGCTGTTTGTTATGGGTGCAATGTTAGGGCCAACCCCTGCGATCGCAGATAATCTGAGTCAAGACGATCCGCCGCCTAATACCCGCGGACGCTCTGCTGGCTCACGGGGATGTAGCCTTCAAACGACCGCAGCAGATGCTCCAGCAGAGATCCAAACCATGCCAGCGATCATTCTCTTGGCCCCCAGCGGTCTGGGCAAAACAATCTCAACGCGACCGGCCTTTGCCTGGTTTAACCGAGACAGCGGCGCAAATACACCTGTTGTTTTTCGCCTGTACGCTTACAATACTGTAGATCAAACCTACCAACGGCTAGCCGAAACCCGCAACGAAACCGCACAGGCCGGGATTGTCGCCTTTGCTCTGCCAGAGGAAACCGCTAATCTTGAGGTTGGACAGCGCTATCTCTGGCAGATTGAGTTAGTGTGCGATCGCAACCGACCCTCTGGCAATCTCTTCGCCGAAGCCGAGTTTGAGGTGATTGCCCCCAGCCCGGCCCTGACCCAGACCCTGTCCACTGCCATGAGCGACGCAGACAAGGCGGCGATCTTCACCACCCAAGACCTTTGGTATGACGCCCTGGGCATAACCCTCACCCCCTATAGTCCAGCAGACGAAGCGATGAACACCCTGCGGTCCAGGCTCTTTAGCCAGGTCACTGAAACTGAAATTGAACAAACACAGCTTGAAGAGAGTGCAGTGTATTGGGTCGAAAGTGAAGCGTGGGAGGAGGAGGGTGGAGGGTAGAGAGTGGAAAGCAAAAAGCCACCCACTACCCACTACCCACTTCCAATCAAAACCAACCCCGCCCAATAGCCGGGATGCTGATAACGTCCCGTTTGGTTTGCCAGCCATTCTTGCTGGGTGAGCTGTAGTGCGACGCTGCGGTTGCTCCCGTCGCGCAGATGTTGATAAAAACGGACAATCAGCTCTGCGGTGGCGAGATCTTCTACTCGCCAAAGCGAGGCGACTGCGCTCTTGACCCCCGCCTGGACGGCCACCCCCGCCAAACCCAGGGCATCTCGCTCACTGCCGACGGCGGTCTCACAGGCGGTCAGAGTCAGTAGCTGCAAAGGGGGGCGATCAGGCCCCATCTGTCGAATCAAGCGATAGAGTTCGTTAAGCCGCAGGGGGCGGTTGTAGCGCCCGCCCGCCTCTGCAACGGTCTCTCCGGTCACCAGGAAAGTCTCACTGGAGTCATAGCCAAACTGGGCATGGGTTGCCAAGTGTAGCACTGACGCAGATCCCTCCGTCAGGCCTGCTTGCAGCTGCTGTTGGGTAAAGGCGTCATTTAAGAGACCCACACTCCCCGGCAGGGTGCTCTCAATCTGGTTGATTTCTGTCTCAACCGCAACCAGGGGCGGAAACTGCTCTGTCGAGGTCACCTGGGCGGCGGTCGTCAGCCCAAAGGCCAGGACTTGCAGAGCCTGGTCAGACACAGCTGGGTCGGGCGCTGGGGCAAAATTAGGGCTGTTGCGAATGGCATAGGTTTGCACTAAAAAGGCCTCGCCATCGTGCAGCGCCGCCATCGGCACACTCCGTAAAATACCGTCGTGGTTAAAGACGAGGGTGTCAATGGAGTGGTCGGCCAACGTCGCCTCAAACGGACGAATCATCCAATCATAGATTTGCTGAGCAGGCGTCAAAAACGAATCGGTTCGATCGGCGCGCTGCTCCAGCCGATATCGAAAATCGTTGATTTGCTCCACCAGCGCCGCTTTAGTAATCGACACTTCGTGCAAGATGCCCTGGCGGGCCGGGTCGGGGGTCGGCAGGGTCAAAATCACCACCAGTCGGTCATCTAAGATCAAGCTGCTCAGTGTGGCCGTCCTGGGCCCCACCACCGGCGGAGATTCGGCCACCAGCGGCAGGTCGCATTCATCTCCCAAATAGTTGCGCAACTCGGCCAGCCTAAGACCACTCAGGGTTGACAGCGCTGCTACGAGGGTGCCCTGATCGCGCTGAGTCGCCTGGTCGAGCTGTAACTCTGTTAGCTGGCGATAGATCACCTCAACCGCATCGCGAAAATCCAGGCGCAGATCGCGATTTGCGATCGCAATATCCTGCTGCATCTCCTTTAAGGTTTCCACCGCCCGTTGGTATACCACAATGGCTTCTGGGAAACGCCCCTGGGCTTTGAGGATTCGCCCCGCCTGCCATTCCCAGAGATATCGGCTTTCTGGCTGGGTGGCCAAAAACTGTGCCCGCTCGGTCAGTTGGAGTGCCGCACTATAGTCATTGGCACACTCATAAAGATGCCCTAACCCCCCCACCGCAAAAGATTCTGCCACCCCATCCTGAATCCGCTGGGAGATCGTCACGGCTTGCTGTAGCAAAGTCACCGCAGTCGTCTGCGTTGGCGAGCATTGGGCAAACGCTAGGGCGGTATTGGCCGATGATGCCTCCGGCGGGGAGGTGACTTGACCCACCAAATTTGCCAATCGAATGGTGCTGTAGGCTTTTTCACGGGTATCGGGCAAGGCCGCTAACTGTTGACGAACCTCACTCAACAAAGTCGCCACTGGCCCAGAGGCGTCACCTGTTTTACGGTAGGTGGGCAAGATCAGATTGATCTGGGCCCTCATCTGATTTACCGGATCTCCTTGTTGGCGGGCCAGCTCAAAATTCTTTGTAAAATTGTCGATGGCACTTTGATCATAGCCCTGGGCAGTTTGCTCAAATCGGGTAACATCGTCTAAATCTTGGGCCTGACGGGCAAACTGAGCATAGCGAGCATTGCGCTGACTGAGACTGGTGTAGATATTTCCCAGGGTGTGGGTCGCCGCCAGGGTATAGGGCGCTTGGTGAATGGTTTCAGAGATCTCTAAGCTGCGTTCCAGAGCCCCAATGGCAGCGTCGTATTCTCCCTGTAAGTAATAGGTTTGGCCCAACACCCCCAGGGCCGCAGTTTGCCCCAGAGGATCGCCCTGTTGCAGCGCCAGTGCCAGGGCTCCTTCTCCATTACAGGCCAGGGGCTGGGTTTCACCACAGAGGGTTGCGATCGCATTTTGGGGCTGACCCAAGTCGCCATAGACCTGGGCTTGCTCAGTCAAAATCTGCCCCAGCTGACGTTTATCGTCGAGCTGACGATAGTAGTCAGCCAGCTGCTCTAGAGACGCCATGGCCTCACTCATTTGCCCCAGCTGCCGCTGGGCGCGAGCCAGGTATTTCAACACGTCTATTGACTGGGGTCGCTCAGCCGACAGCGGCTCAGCCGACAGACTCTGCTGCCATATCTCAATCGCACCAGGCACATCACCGCGATGATAGTGCTCGAGCCCCGATTGCCAGGATGGAGCCGGTTGCGCCCAGCCCACCTGGGTCAGGTTGATGAGCACGTTGATGCTCACACAGAGGCAAAGGCTGAGCAAAAACCAACCCACAAACTGCCGTCGCCACCAACCCAGCCATTTTTGCCAAATAGGAGAGATCGATCGGGTCATAGCGCGTCAGAATGAACAACCACTGGCTAGCGCAAACCGGGCAGCTGCCTCAAATCATACGCCTCAAATCATACTAATTTACGCCGTCATTTAAGTCACTTACGTGTCATTTATGTCATAGAGGCGTCATCATACGGCTATGAGCGCCTCAAGAGAATGTCCTTACCATCGCAGGCTCTGTAGTTGCCAGTTTTGGAAAAATATCTTCTGATCAACCTCGTGACGTGCAGTTTTTTTAAGCCCATCATAGGGACATGTCAAAGTGATATGTCAGAGGAAAATACCATGCGACAGACTCACAGAGCACCTTCTAAGCGATTTCGAGGCTATGTTTTAACCCATCAGGGGGTCGATAAACTTCACAATCAGCTGATAGAGCTTGAAAGACGCACCTGCATTCGACAAAATGCTCGCACCATTGCAGAGCGAGTCCAGCTCACCGATATACAGGGCATCCATCCGATGACTGTCCGCAGGATCTTGCGACAGCATCAAGGGGTTGACAAAGTCTCACTAGAGCGGGTTTTTCGAGCCCTTAATTTATTGTTAGACACCGGTGACTACGCCCATGCCAGCCTATATACAAAGTCTCCTAAGTTTGTGTGTTGAGGCTTTGGGAGCCTTCTTCAGTATCCTAGGATCTGTTAAAAACCAAGCTCACGGTTTGAATAACTCCCGAGGCTCGCTAGAATTATTGGTCGGTGGAAGGGTGGCATCACTGAGACTGGGGAACGCGCGATCTCAGACCAGCTCCTCACTGCGTGGGCTCACGATCCTGGCAGTGCCAGATTTTTTCGCATTCAGGCCAACAGTTTGACATGGCTGAACTCACACTCGACAGGTTTAACCAGTGGGGACATGTGTTGGGCGAAAAGAAAGGGAGACGGAAGGGGGCCTCGGCATCTGAAGCATAATTGGAGCAACCTACTTACTCCAAAATCCTGACGGAACTGAAACCTACTATTTAGCATCAGTATGGGCGGTGTCATTGCTCAGTCTCATGTCGTTGAGTATCCGCACCGAGTAGACAAACTCATCGTTGCCAACTCTTTTGGAGCGCTGAAGACAGGTTTAGAAAGGTTTATGAAATTTTCTCCGGTGGCGATATTATGTTTCTCTAGACGATTCGGCAAAGAGATACTCGTGAACATTATATGTTCCGCCTACAAAGCTCCCTATGCTCAAACGGCCCACGACTATTTGAAGCAATCCACCTTAAAGTCAGACCTCGGCCAAGTGATTATGAGTAGACAGGCGATTAGTAAGGGCGATTAATAAGATCGATGTGCTAGAGAAGTTGAAGCACGTATGTTCCTG
>JBCDDJ010000111.1:0-15728 GCA_039180385.1 Cyanobacteria bacterium P01_G01_bin.38
AACAACTGCGTCAGGCAAGGCTACCCACGACAGTCCTGATGAGCCCGTGAGCGAGTTTCCCCTGATGCCGATTTCCCCTAGAAAGCGTCGCTGGCGTAGGTTTGTCAGAGGGGCTAGCTGGGCAGCTGTTTTTAGTGCTACCGCAACGGTGTCTGCCGTCGCTGGGGCAGCGTTTATGCTCTCTGTGCCACTGCCCAAGGGGTGGGGGTCAACCGCAGCTCCTCCACCCTTTGCCGAACTTTGGCGGTCTGGGTTTCGATATCAGGTCTCTCGGCCCGTCAATATCTTAGTGATGGGCATTGACGAGGCCCATGATGTTGAGGGGGCTGCCCCTGACGATTTGCTAGGGCGCACTGATACCATGCTGCTGGTTCGAGTTGACCCAGAGGCTGAGAGCGTCAACGTCCTGTCTATCCCTCGTGATACCCGGGTTGAGATTCCCGGCTACGGCGTGACCAAGATTAATCAGGCTAATTTTGAGGGCGGGGCTGAGCTAGCGGCTCAGACAGTGAGCTATAACTTTGACAATGTTGCAATCGATCGCTACGTGCGGGTCAGCACAGAAGCCTTCAGAGAAATTGTCGATCTAGTCGACGGTGTTGAGGTGCTGGTGCCAAAGCCCATGTACTACGAAGACAAGACCCAGGGTCTGCTGATTGATCTCGAAGAAGGTTGGCAGACGCTTAACGGAGACGAGGCAGAACAATTTGCCCGGTTTCGACAAGATTCATACGGTGATATTGGCCGAGTTCAGCGTCAGCAAGTTTTACTCAAGGCTCTCAAAGAGAGACTGTTAAGCCCTACGGTGATTCCCCAACTCCCCCAAATTGTCAGGGTGCTGCAGCGCTATATCGATACCAATTTATCCCCCGAGGAGATGCTGGCCCTGGCGAGTTTTGGCTTACAGCTTGAGCCAGATGCTTTGCACATGGTGATGCTGCCTGGGCAGTTTAGTAACCCAGAAGAGTTTGACGCAAGCTATTGGCTGAGGGATGACATTGCCAGCAGCGAGCTGATGGAATCTTACTTTAATACAGAGCCTGTGGCGCTCCTAGCCGAAGATCGACCCAGGCGCTCCATCAGCCGTCTACAAATTGCCGTTCAAAACGCCACAGATGATCCTTACGCGGCTCAAGCTGTGGCTGACTATCTTTACGAAGAGGGTTTTCAGAACGTTTATGTCATCTCAGCATGGCCCGACATCACCCGCCGGACTGAGATCGTTGCCCAGCGAGGTGATTTAGAGAGTGCATCTATTCTCGAATCGATTTTAGGCACTGGCTACGTTGCCGCAGAGTCAACCGGCGATATTGATTCAGACATTACCATCCGAGTCGGAGAAGACTGGCTTGAGCAAATGTTGCGCTAGCTCAAAGCCTGGATTAATACTATTTTCTAGCCATGGCAATGAAAGAGCCGTTTATAGACTCCAAAGTAACTCCCCAGGGCCTGGCCACAAGTCCCTCTGGGGAAAATCTTGAAGCTGAGCTGACCCATCAGCCCGAGCCCCTTGCTAAACGACTGCGAGTAATAGCAATGATCTTAACGGCAACCGGCCTTGCCTGCCTATGGGTGTTACTGTTTGCTTTGCCTGCTCAGGGGTAATGTCCAGATTGTGTCCTAAGCTGGCAGTGTCAAGAACCCCGCGCAGCGCTTCAAATTCGAGTGTCCTGATTCGAATCGGTTTCGTATCAGCTAGCCATTCAGGGCAGACATCAGGGGCTGCCAGCCCAAAATGTCCTGGCAGAGAGTCCGGTAGCCCAGCACGTTAGGATGAAGGCCATCTCGGCACAGCCGCTTATTACACCAAGTGTCGCCGTGGGCCAGCCATCGCTCGTAGATATCAAAGTAAGGAATTTTGCGGGCCTCACAGGCAACCCGAGTAATTTCTTTATAACGGACCTGGTCAGCCCGCAAGAAATACAGCACGTCATCGTAGGGCATAGCCGCCTCATTAGCAGGAACCATACCGATAAAAAAGACCGGGCATAGCTGCTGAGCTTCGTCCAGCAAGGTTGCCATTTGACTGGCAAAGCAGGACTCTTCAAGCATCCGGCGTCCGCTGGGGCGACCTAGGCGGGCGGCGTCGTTAAGCCCCACCGAGAGCACGATAAAATCAGGCACTCGCCGTCTCAGCTCTCCCCTCAGTCGAAACTCGGCCTCTAACCGCTTATTGATCTGTTGAACGCCGTCACCGCGGACCCCCAGGTTATACAAAATAGGACCTGATGCGTCTGGATCCATCCACTGACGCCGCAGTCGCTCAACCCATCCACCGCCTTCAGTGTCACCAAAGCCGTATACCAGGCTATCTCCAATAATTACGACCTTTTTTGGGTGTTGTTGACTGGGCGATGTGACCTGTTGCGAGACCGATAGGGCAACCATTCAATAAAACTGAAGGATAGAAGCTGGACAGTGAAATTTGCACGAGGGTTTGAACCCTGGGCAGACGAAAAACCTCAAATCACATACATCTCAGAGGTTACATTTCTGCCTCAACCTAGCATTTTTAGGGGTTGCTTTTCAAATCTTTACAAATTAGCCCTCAATGTTTATTGCTCCAATGAAGCTAAAGTCTGGACAATAAAACTGTGCATCTACCAAAAAGGAGGAGCTGCTCGTACGAGCAGCTCCTCCTTTTTGGTAATGGGTAGGTAAGGGCAGTATTGCCTATGACCTATCACCTGCCTCCTAGCAATCGTAGTAAAGTGCAACCTCATAAGGATGGGGTCGGAGCTTCATGGGGAGCACTTCGTTATCAAGCTTGTACTCAATCCAGTTTTGGATAAAGTCAGCGGTAAAGACACCGCCCACCGTCAAGAACTCCTGGTCTTTTTCCAGGGCAGTGAGGGCCTCTTCTAAAGAACCGGGCGTAGACGGGATCTTAGCCAGCTCCTCGGGGCTGAGATCGTAGATGTCTACATCCAATGGAGACCCTGGGTCAATTTGATTCTTGATGCCGTCAATGCCAGCACAGAGCATGGCAGCAAAGGCCAGGTAGGGGTTAGAGGTGGCATCTGGACAGCGAAACTCCAGGCGTTTTGCTTTGGGGCTATCCCCTGACAGCGGAATCCGCACGGATGCGGACCGGTTGCCTTGGGAATAAGCCAGGTTGACCGGAGCCTCAAACCCAGGCACCAATCGCTTGTAAGAGTTAGTGGTGGGGTTGGTAAATGCCAACAGGGCGGGGGCGTGCTTGAGAATGCCGCCAATGTACCACAGGGCAGTTTGGCTGAGCCCAGCGTAGCCATCACCAGCAAACAGAGGCTGATCGCCGCTCCAAATAGATTGATGGGTGTGCATCCCAGACCCGTTGTCGTTAAACAGGGGCTTGGGCATAAAGGTCACAGACTTACCGTACTTTTTAGCTACATTTTTGATGCAGTACTTATAAATCATCAGCCAGTCGGCCGCCTTGATTAGCTTGCCAAATCGGAAACCAAGCTCACACTGCCCGCCAGTGGCCACTTCATGGTGATGCTTTTCAATCGGCACACCTAGGCTGGCCATCGACAGCAGCATCTCACTGCGCATGTCTTGCAAGGTGTCAGTGGGGGCCACGGGAAAATAGCCCTCCTTATAGCGAGGCTTATACCCTAGATTGCCCCCCTCTTCTTCGCGACCGGTATTCCAACGGCCTTCGATGCTGTCGACGTAGTAATAGCTAGAGCTTTCGGTTTGGTCAAAGCGGACATCGTCAAACACAAAGAACTCGGCCTCTGGGCCAAAATAGGCGGTGTCGCCAATGCCAGTAGATTGCAGATACTGAATGGCTTTGGCTGCCACCGCCCGAGGGCAGCGCTCATAGAGCTCGCCCGTCCGAGGTTCTTTGATTGTGCAAATCATGCTCAGGGTAGGCTCGGTCATGAAGGGGTCGATCCACGCAGTAGTCGGATCGGGCACCATCATCATGTCTGATTCATTAATGGCTTTCCATCCCCGGATACTAGACCCATCGAAAGCAACGCCATCGGTAAAACTACTTTCGTCAATCTGGCTACGGTGTAATGTCAGGTGCTGCCAGATGCCAGGCAAATCGATAAATTTTAGATCGATCAGCTGAATATCCTGGTCTTGAATCATTTTCAAGACTTCTGTGGCGGTCTCGGGCATGTACTACTCCTTGCATATAACTCTAACTAGAACTAGCGCTAAGACGCATTCAGCGGCTGGCTGTTTTTAACTTGACGATCGTAAAAATAGGGATTCCATAAAATTGTATTTTTTGATACGAAATCACTGGATTGTCAATAAACTAACGGTTCGAGCTGGCCTACCGACTGCTTTTAGAAGAATATAAAAACATTGAAAATTATTGTCCCCAGAGGGTTTAGCCGATCTCATAACCCTCTGGAGATGCGAATAGTTAGGGGATGACGCAGGGGCAGGAATTTAGTCTGAATATTGCGAAAGATTGCAAAATGTAAAAAAAGAAGGGGGATAGCACCCTTCACCAGGGTCTGAAATGTTCTGGCTGAACAGGGCATGATACACTAAATCCTGGCGGAGAAAGTTGGCTCAAACCATTATGGCAGAGCGCTTTCCAGTATTTTTTTGAGCGCAAGTCAACTTCTTTAGGGCTGTTTGGGACAATAATCTCAGGCCTCTGTTTTGAGGAGTTAGGCGCTTGGAAGCTGCTCATTTTTAAGCGATTGATTTTAAGCGATTGCGATTTGCTTAGATATGGTGTCTGTTCTTTTTTAGAAAGGCAAGGATTTAGTCTCAAAACATTGGGAGAAAGATTTCATGCGGGATACGGTGACGAGTTTAATTAGCAACTATGACAACACGGGTCGTTACCTTGATCGCGATGCATTAGATTCACTCAAATCCTATTTCACCACGGGTATGGATCGGGTGAAGGTGGCGACGTGGGTTAGTGCCAATGCTGCTGGGATTGTCAAAGAAGCGGCGGCTAAGCTTTATGAGCAGGTGCCTGAGCTGTTGCGCCCCGGTGGGAATTCTTACACAACTCGTCGCTATGCGGCCTGCCTGCGGGATATGGATTACTACCTGCGATATAGCACCTATGCGCTGGTGGCGGGTGACTGCGATGTGCTGACCGAGCGGGTCCTCAACGGTTTGCGTGAAACTTACAACTCCTTGAGTGTGCCTATTGGCCCTACGGTGATGGGCATTCAGATTATGAAAGATGTGCTCAAGCAGCAGGCTTCTGATCAAGGCGTTGCGGACACTTCTTTTATTGATCAGCCCTTCGATTATCTCACCCGCGAGCTGAGTGAGGTGAGTGTTTAGGCGGTTGTCTGGCCTTCGTCGCTCTAGAAAATGTCGCTCCAGAAAATAAAGCCGCCCGTCAGGCTTGCAGACCCGCGTAACCTGGGTGGGCGATATGCGTTGGGTCTTGATTTTGGGACATCTGGGGCCCGTGCGATCGCAATCAACACCGCCGGTCAGATCGTGGCCGAAGCGCACCAAAGTTTTAGCGAAACCGTCGTGGGCCACGCCGATCTCTGGCAAAACAGCCTCTGGTCTCTGCTAGAGTCCTTACCGCTAGGGGTGCGAAACCACCTTGGAGCGATTACCATCGATGGCACATCTGGCACCGTGTTGCTTTGTGACAATCGAGGTAAACCTGTGACGGAGCCCCTGCTCTATAACGATGATCGGGGTCGATCGATTGACCTCCATTCGGTGGCTCCGTTGGAGAGCCCCGCCCAAAGTGCGACCTCCAGTTTGGCGAAGGTGCTTTGGTGGTGGCAGACACTACCGCAAGATCAGCTCAGTGGGGTAGCATACTTGCTGCATCAGGCTGATTGGCTAGGCTATTTGCTGCATGGTCAGCTGGGGGTCAGCGACTATCACAATGCGCTGAAGCTCGGCTACGACGTTGGCAAGTTAGCCTATCCGTCGTGGCTGACTTGCCTGCCTATGGCGACCTGGTTTCCTCATGTCAAAACACCTGGGGCAACCGTTGGGGAGATTGGGGCTGCGATCGCAACGCGCTTTGAAATCCCCCCCGACTGCCTTGTCAAAGCCGGGACCACCGATAGCATTGCCGCTTTTTTAGCCAGTGGCGCGGCTACACCGGGTGAGGCGGTCACCTCTTTGGGCTCAACCCTGGTCCTCAAATTGCTCAGTAGGGTTCGCATTGACGATCCGACTGCGGGGATTTATAGCCATCGTTTGGGGGACCTATGGCTGGTGGGTGGAGCCTCTAATACCGGAGGTGCTGTTCTCAGGCAGTTTTTTACCGATGAGCAGCTGCAATCACTGAGCTTGCAGATCAATCCTGGCGTCTCAACGGGCTTAAATTACTATCCGCTATCCTGCCCAGGGGAACGCTTTCCAATTAACGATCCTGACTATCCTCCCCGGCTGAGCCCGTGCCCTCAGGACCCCGTGATTTTTCTACAGGGTTTGCTAGAGGGCATCGCTCAAATTGAAGCCCAGGGTTATCAAAGACTCGCACAGCTGGGAGCTACACCTGCGACCCAGGTATATACTGCCGGGGGGGGTGCCCAAAACCTTGGCTGGCAAGCTATCCGCGCCCGTTTACTTAACTTGCCTGTGAGGTCAACCGACGCCGCCGAAGCTGCCTATGGCGCGGCTCGACTTGCCCAGGGCGTGGGGGTTGATTAAATTTTAAGAAAGCATAAAAGCATTCAAAACAGCCGGGAGATATCGAAGGCATCTCCCGGCTGTTTTGTAACGATCGCGGTGGGACAAATCCAAAAATTTTACAAATCTAGCTGGTTGCCACGGCGATACTGCATGTAAGCAGCCACAAATAACCCTGCTAAGGTCACGGGAATCAGACCTAAAACGATGCCTGACAGTAACGGTTCAATCACGCCCTTATCTCCTTGTAATAATCCAGACGAGTGATCATCCAGACGAGCACTAAGCTGGAATCCCAGCTTACTTTTCCTTATAGTAAATCCTGTTGATTACGAATTCCTAATTTTTAAGGCCCCTGACTAAAAAACTGAGGCGCAAGTCAGCGAGACATTTCTGCGTGAATTCTCATAATTTGGCTTAAAATAGCGAGTTTGCGCGGGTAGACAATTCATTTTTTTGTCAGAGATGCTTGCTTCGGTTCATGAGAAAACTTTAAGCTATGTATCATAACGAAGTGTTAAAGCCTCTTTGACAGTGATTCAACAGTGACTCAAAACACGATCGAAACCCAAAAAGATGCTGAAACAGCCCCAAGCATAACGCTTCGCAAGCTAGCCATGATTGTGATTGGGTTTGCATTGGCCGTCGGTCTCCTGCTCTGGGGGCTACGGTATGTGCAAGCTTCTGATCCTTACATCCACGAAGTGCTGTCTCTGACGGGGGACGATGCCCGTGGCAAAGAGATTTTTAAGCTAAACTGTGCTACCTGCCACGGTTTGTATGCCGATGGCGAGGTTGGGCCAGATCTACACCACGTTTCTGAACGTAAAACCAAGGTGGGTCTAATCCAACAGGTCATTAGCGGTAACACGCCCCCCATGCCACAGTTTCAGCCCAACTCTAAAGACATGGCCGATCTACTTTCGTTTTTAGAAACGCTCTAGTAGCCTGTCAAAGTTGAATATTCGGGTGTGCTGGTGAGTGCGCTGCGCCAGTGAGTTGTGACGATCTACTCGCCTAACCGAAATTTTAAGCTTGATGCCTTCCTAGGCCTTGATCGCTCTTGAACTGCAAGGCGTTCCTCCGAATCTGGCCAACTGCCTGCTTCACAATTTATGAGCTTTTCCAAGACTCCTATTTTTTCAACTGACCCGGCCTCGAGAATTTGCTTCGTCATTGCGACGTTGATCAGCTCCATTTTCAGACGCATCCAATAGGCTTCTGTGACTGTATTAGTTTCAGGGGGCTGATACTGAGCCGCATAGGACTGATTTTGGTCGAGGGCCAATTGCTGGCTAAGGGCCTCAAGGACATAGCGGCGTTCGGGGGAGGCCACTTGAATCCAGGTTGCCATCGGTTGATCTAAAATGGCGATTTCATCTGGGGGCGTGACCTGTCGTTGGAGCCAGGCTTCTACCGTGGAGATAGGCCAATCAGTGGTGACTTCATCAACCTTGGCAAAGGCGTGGGCCTCGGCGTAGGCAACGCGACCATCCTGGTTATAGTCGGCTGAGGCGACGGGCTGGCCAGTGCGATCGCGACCGCTGAGCCCCGCAAAAAAGCTAGAGCTGTAGTCGCGGTAGTCGGCTTCATTAACCAGGGGGGTACAGCCGACAGACGGTCGCGAGGCCACCGTGGCAAAAAAGCCGCACCGGGTCTGCAGGGCCACGGGCTGATCGGGGTCGCCCTGTTCATAAATCAGATTGGCAAAAGACCCTGAAAAGCACTGCGACATCATCGTCACAAAGGGCTGGTCCGCAGGCAGTTCATCTAGCCAGCCTGCCAGTTCTTTGACTGAGAGGAGCTTTTCTCTCCACAAAATGAGGGTGTTGTTTTCTTCGTCGTCGTCGTTGTAAAGCCCGTGGCCAGTAAAGTAAAAAAAGGTGGAGCAGTCTGACTGAGAGGCTTGCTGAAAGGCGCTGCGGAGATTTTGCCAGGTGGCAGCCCCGGCTAAATTTTGAATCTCAGGAACCTTAAACCGTTCTCGCCCGAAACGGTCAAGATAGCGGATTGTGGCGCGTCCATTAGTGCCATTGGCAAAGTAAATATTAGCTGCCGTCGTCGGCAATCCCAAGGCGTTCAGGGTGCGTTGGAAAAACTGGACGTTTTTTTCTAAGGCAATTTCGTTATAGCTGGGGGCACCGCCGCCTGCGGCGACCAAAAACGTCATTGGTAGGGATGCCGCGGTCTCGGCATGGGGCTCAGAGGCCGCGGATGGGCTCAGTAACGGTCGCTCAAAAAACGGCTCACCGGCTTGATCGACCCAGCCTGCGCCGACGCCAATAGCAAGGCCCACAACAGCTGCGCCCAAAAGATAGGGATAGGGGAGGTGCGATCGCATGTGATCTGCTCAGCAACAGCTGTTTCTACTATAGGCAACCTGAATGGAAGTGGCTGAAGCCTGCGACTCGATTGTTGAGGTGTGCTGGGTAGGGCTGCGGTTGGAAACCGCGCCTATAGAGACAAGGCAATCAGTCTTATTTCGGTTCCTAAAGCTGCGTAATCCCCTCTGCCAAACCCAAACAGACCCCTGTTAAAAACTCCAAGTCCAGGGTCTCGAGGGTATCGGTGGCCTGGTGGTAGTGAGGATTGCGAAACTCGGAGGTATCGGTCACCAAAATCGCGTTGTAACCCGCATCCCAAAACGGCGCATGATCGCTGCGGCGGGTATCGGGGAGCCATTCACCTCGGGCCACCATGGGCAGCCACTCACAGGGGGTGCCCCCCTGGCAAATTGCTCGTTTGAGTCGGCGCATTTGCCCAATCGTTTGCCAGTTGCCGATCAGGGCAATAAAGTCCCCTTGGTTGGGATAGATGGCCTGTAGCCCGGCTGGATATTTTTGGGAGCCTGGGGTGCGATCGCAATAGCCCAGCATCTCGAGGGAAAGCATCAGATGCAGCGGCTGCTGAGTTTTTTTCCAGGTCTTGACCCAGGCGCGACTGCCCTCTAGCCCAAATTCTTCGAGGTCAAAGGCGGCTAAAATCATCGGACGGCGAGGCTGTGATTGGGTCAACAGCCGGGCAAGCTCCAGCAAAACCGCAAGCCCGGTGGCATTGTCATCGGCTCCGACGGTGCCCGGGATGGTGTCGTAATGAGCCCCAATCAAGACGGGGGCAAGCATGGGTTGTAAGCCCGGTAGTTGCAGACTCAAGTTGTAATGGGTACGCGCCTTGATCTGAAAGGGCTGGCACGTAACCGAGCCCCACAGCGACAGCTGCTGCTGTAGATACTGTTGCACATAAAAATGTCCCTGGGTCGCCAAAAATGGGTCCCGTTCTCGCACAATCTGGTCTAAATGGGACACTAAATTCTGAGTTACGGCGTCCTTGTCCATAGCAGGGGGATATTTGATGCGTTTCAAGTTTGTCGAGATCTGAGCAAGGGTGTCCTGTTTGATACGTTTGCGCTTTTGCCAAAGATTCAAGCGTAAAGAATCGACATTATTTCTTTACGAAAGTTTTACGTTTTCTTTTCTAAACGTTAAGCTGAAGGCTTGGAAATTAAGCTTTTTCGTTATTCATGGCAGTTTTTTGGGAATAGCTATTTATTAGCAAAGTCCTGACACGGCTCTTCGGAGCTGTCTAGGCCTTGTATACTTGTAACGCTTGATACCAAGCATCTCAAATGACGTGGATTAGGAAGTTCATCTACCCGCTTATTTATGTTTGATGCATCTGACGCAGACATGGCCTTAGCGCCACTGCCAGCCGAAGCCGAAGCTCAATTGACCAGCTGGGAAGATCTCAACTTACCAACGTTGGCTAATTTTTTATCGATATCGACGCCCTCCTATAGTCGATATAACTCAACAGCCAGTCTCTTGTCTTTAGGCCATATCCCTCAAGCCGAAACCAGGCCATCCAGCCTGTTCTCTTTATCGACGACACTTGAGACTGCTGATAGTCAGGCCGCTTTACAAAGCCTGCCAGCGCAGCTACAGCCGCTTAATCTAGTCAGTGCAATGAGCTCCGTTAGCGCTTTCTTGACGGCTCAGGTCTCGCCAGCTGTGAGTCCGGTCCCAGACGATGGGGAAACTCTAGACGCTGTGATGCCCATTGCATTGAAACCTACCCCTGATGGAACTGTGCAAGACTGGGCCGCGATCGCACAGGTACGCGTTATCCCATCCTATTTAGAGCCAGAGGATTCAACCCTGGCCAGTGGTTGGCTGGCGCGCTGCACCGATTTACCTGCCTCAGCTCGGATCAAAGAAGTCAGCGACCCGGATTCTTTTCCGCGCTATCGCGTGTGGTTTAAAGATCATGCCCTTGGGGATGTGAGTGATGCCGACCAGGCAGAGCGACTGGCTCAAGAGCTTAGACAGCTTTTGCAGCGTGAAGAAGTTGACCCTAGCCTGATTCAACCAGACTTAGACCCAGATCAACCAGGGGTCAAACTGGGCGATGAAATGTTATTTACCATTGAGGATCAGATGGCTGAGGTATTTGGCTTTTCGACCCCTTGGATGGCAGTGGCCTGGGCCAACAATCTGCGGGTGGCCCTGGGGGCACCCCCCTTAGATGCGGGCAGTGTTCAAATGGCGCTACATGACTACGAGCCTTCTGAGAAGCAGCTCAAGGGAACTGCTTCCTGGTATGGCCCTTACTTTCATGGCCGTCAGACGGCAACCGGGGAAACCTTCAACCAAAACGCGCTCACGGTTGCCCACAAGACGCTCCCGTTTGGCACTCTGCTGAAAGTTCGTAATCGTCAAACAGGCCGCACGGTGGTTGTTCGTGTGAACGATCGCGGCCCCTACATCGGTAAGCGATCGCTCGATCTTTCCAAAGCCGCTGCCCAGTGCTTAGGCAGTGAAAAGAAAGGGGTGATTCCCTACGACGCGGAAATTTTGCAAAAAGCTGAGCCTGATGGGATGCTGACGCTGAGGGTAAACAGTTAAAGGTCAAAAGTAGAAAAGTTATTCGTAGCGCCTGTGGCCCGTGTCTGTTTAGACGCCATTACTCAAGTTGTGGATGGCACCTCCATCGTGCAAGACATTTCTTTCACGGTGCCCGATGGTGAGTTTTGGGTGTTAGTGGGACCCTCAGGCTGCGGCAAGTCTACGCTGCTCAGAACGGTGGCGGGGCTGATGCCGATTTTCCAAGGGCGTCTTTACCTTGGCGACCGATTGGTCAATCAGGTCCCAGCCCGCCAGCGAGATGTGGCCATGGTGTTCCAAAACTACGCCCTTTACCCCCACATGAGCGTGGCCGAGAACCTGGCCTTTGGGCTCAAAATGCGTAAGCTGCCAGCGGCAAAGATTAAGCCCCAGATTGATGCGATCTCACAGTCGCTCAATCTTGAAAAGCTGATGGATCGCAAACCGGGGCAGCTCTCTGGGGGACAACAGCAACGTGTCGCTTTAGGACGTGCCCTGGCCCGACAGCCCCAGGTTTTTTTGCTAGATGAGCCCCTCTCTAACTTAGATGCTCAACTGCGTGACGAGACTCGGGCCGAGATTAAACAACTTCATCAACGGTTTGGCATTACCACCCTCTATGTCACCCACGATCAGGTTGAGGCGATGACCCTCGCCGATCAAATTGTGGTCCTCAAAGACGGTCAGATTCAGCAAGTGGGGTCTCCCCAAACGATCTATGCTGACCCCGCCAATCAAATGGTAGCGGCGTTTATGGGCAATCCCCCCATGAATATGCTGCTCACCCGTGTAGATGAACAACAACTCTGGTTAGGCCAACGGCGACTAGTTGCGCTCGCTCAACTGAACCCAACCCCTCAGCTGACGCCAGGGCAGCTTGTCTACCTCGGCCTGCGCCCTGAGCAGTTGACCATGATCGATGTCAAGACGGCGAAAGCTGAGTCGTCTGACCAGCTTACCCACAGACATCTGCTGAGTGTGACGGTTGCTGTGGTAGAACCTCTGGGACGAGAAACCCTGATCAAGGCGAGTATCTGCGATGATTTGACTGCAACCACTAACCTCGATTCATTATCAAAAACGCAATCGATTCATTTCCTGGCCCCGCCCATGATTTCCCCTAAAGCTGGAGAAAGGCTGGCCCTAAGCTTTGATCCTGCTGAGTCGTTTTTATTTGATGCCCAGACTGGCGAGCGACTGTGGCCTACCAGGTCGGGTCTACATAGAGGTTAATGGTGACCTTGGGTGACTTGGCAGGCACACTGCTAATGCAGGCACAAATGGGGTCTATTTGAGTATCTATCTCTACCTCGCAGGCATGGCAAGACCCCATCAGGCATCCCGTCGGGATAGACACCCCAGCCCGCTCAGCTACTTTGAGCAGAGGCTCACCTGCCTGGGCCTCAACTGTGACATCGTCTGGCAAAAAATGGACCGTTGTCTTCATAAAGGCTTTAAAGAAGTGGGGCTTTCAGTTTCTTTTGCTTTAAACGACAACTCTATCCTGACCCAGCGAATTGTCTGCTGAAATGACGTAAAGAAATCAGTCGAACATCGTAATTAAACTGCCGGGTGGTTGGACTGAGCTTTATGCTTTTGAGCTTAGCAAACGATCGGGTGAATTGTGGCTAGCTGCCGTCTGAGTCTGCCCAGCGGTTTGGCCATCAGGTTCGCCTGGATTTCGAGTGTTCGATCACACCATCACCCAGACGTAACTAATTGGACGCAATCGAGGTCAGTATGGAAAGTCAAGCAGTACGGCAAACAGTTATTGGGGCAATGACCCTGGCTGCTACCTACTCCGTCTTAGGGATCGAAACGGCTCAAGCCAAGGACGGGCTGAACGTAGACCCAGTGCCTGCTGTCAAGCCCACCGCACAGCCCAATGCCGCGCCAGTCGGCCCAGCGGTGCCTACGATTGCGCCTCCTGAGACGGCTCGTCAGCCTGTCTTTACCCAACCAGCTGCGTCCGCTGAGGCTGCTGCCAATAGTCGCTTGATCGCGCCCTCCTTGCGGCGCTTGCAAGAAACCCGGTTGAACTCAATCCCGATCAACCGAGAGGCCATTTTTAAGTCATCCCCTAGCCCCACTGATCACTCAATTCGGAGCGGCCCCCCTAGCTCTCAAGTTGAGAACTTGACTGCCCCTGATCCCTCAGCTGAGCTGGACGGGCCTGCCGAGCCTTTAAAGAATCCGGCAGCAGGCCGCCTTTTACCCACAGCGCCAGCGGAGCCTGGGGAGCGGTCTGACCGGGCGATGCAATTTGACTCAACCGGCATTACCCAGCGATTTGTGGCTCCTGCTAGAGTCACGCTTTCGCAGTCAACTCCAGTCTTGACCCATGACCTGGTCGCGGCTGGGGCCATGGCCGAAGCCGATCTGCCAACCCAATACCAGGTTCAAAAAGGCGATACGCTCCATAAGATTGCCAACTCCCTGGGCGTGGCTATAGAAGAGTTGGTGGAAGCAAATGACATTGCCGATCCCAATCGGATCATCGCTGGGATTGATTTGGTTTTGCCGACTTCGGCAGCCGAGGGAGTCCCTGGTGCTGAGGCGGTAGAAGGGGGTATCGATGAAAAAGCTGTGCTGGAAACGGCTGTGGAAACGACTGATGTCAATCCCTCGGTTGAAACCTCATCAGTGCTGTCGGAGCAGTCTGTACCATCGGAGCAGCAGCTATCCTCGGCGACTCCCCAAGACCGGCTGGCCCGCCTGCAGGCCACCGTCAGCCGCCCCGTGGATTCGGTGATGCTGCTGAGCCAGCTGCAAGGTACCCCGTTGCCGCTCGGCCCGGACCAAGCCACTGCCCTCGACGCGCCTACAGTGGCAGCTCCGTCAGCCATTGAGGAGACGGCTATTGAGGAGACAGCTAAGGACGCTGCCGCTGACCTGGAGGTAGCTGAGCCCCAGCCAGTCATCGGTGAGCAGACACCCGAACCACCGGATGTGTATCTGGCCAGTTTGCTAGACAGTGTCTCAGATGCCAGTACTAGCTATACTGCAGCCCAGGTGGCTGAGCCGGTTGAGGTCACCAGCGCCTCAGTGGAGCAGTCGACTGAAACGCTCTTGGCCGTTGCGCCTTTGGATAATGCCGAGTGGATCCGCCGCCAGGCCCCCAGAGCCGGTGACCCCGTCGAGGCGACTACTCCGCTCTTACCCGGTGCCCATGAATATTTGCCCCAGCCTTCGGATGCGTTTAATGGCTATGTCTGGCCCACTCACGGGACCCTGACTTCTGGCTATGGCTGGCGCTGGGGCCGGCTGCATCGTGGGGTCGATATTGCCGCTCCCGTGGGTACCCCAGTGATGGCCGCTGCCCCCGGGGTCGTCGAGTACGCCCAGTGGAACAGTGGCGGTTACGGTAACCTGGTCGATATCCGCCATGCTGATGGTAGTTTGACTCGCTATGCCCACAATAATCGCCTGGTGGTGCGGGCTGGACAGCGAGTGCAGCAGGGGCAGCTCATCGCCGAGATGGGCAGCACGGGACGTAGCACCGGCCCCCACCTGCATTTTGAAATTCATCCAGCCAACAGCGGTGCGACGAATCCGATGGCGCTGTTGCCAGCACGGCGATAATTCAGAACAGGGGGAAGGGGGAACAGGCGCTAGCGTTAGCCATACCCGAAGGGTTATAGGGCGAAAGGCGAAGGGCATTAGCTCAAGCCGTACCTGAAGGCTTTTGAGGCTAAAGTGACACTTACACCCTTTACCCTGATGACCCCTTCGCCCTTAGCCTCACGCTCCCTTAACTTGTTTCAACATCTCCACCAGCGTATGATGGGCGTCTTTGGCGTCTTTGAGGGGATGATCAAAAGCAACTCTGACGGGAATGATTTGATCAGCGACCTGGGCTTCGAGGTCCATGCCTTCGGCATCAATGGCTTTCATGGTTGCAGCCGTGGCAGTTTGGGAGCCTCCAAAGGTTTTGACATAGAGCAAAACGGCTTCAGCGTGGTCGTCATTCATGTGTTTGCAGATGCGATCGCTCACTTCTGGGGGAATGGGGGGGGCAATTGGCTCTGACATACAAAAATCCCTTAAACTACTTCTCTATGAATCCAAGATCTTGATGATACCGTCACTCCCCCCTGACACCGAACATCCCTGGCCATCAGGTTACCTCTTTCAAAGTCCCGGAGGGCACCTGACCTATCGTGTAGTGGGTCCTTGCTGCCGTTTGTTTGACCGTGAGCAGCTGCCCTGGCCCTGCTGTCGTATCCAATGGCGGGGTAAAGAGCCTAGCTGGCGGCGCATAGGCCG
>JBCDDJ010000112.1:0-15631 GCA_039180385.1 Cyanobacteria bacterium P01_G01_bin.38
GCCAGACGATCAGCTGCACGACAAACTGCAACAGATTGCGCTGTTGTTTGAGCCGGGTTTGTTCTTTAAGAAAGGGTTTGGAGTAGGTGGCTAAGTAGTGATTGACGGACTGGCTTGCCTCGGAAACCACGGGCAGGGGTTTAAAAGCGTGATTGGAGTCAAGCTGGGATAACATTTGGGGTGTCCACTGGGGCGAGAGGGGAGACGCCATCGGTGAAGTCAGAGGGGGGGCGGGGGGCTGGGCGTCTTCTGGGGTGATCGCCTCGGGGTCCACGGTCATGGATTTTTTGAGTTCTTTTTCCGAATTTTTGAGGCGTTTGCGCAGGGTGCGGCTGCGACTGCGACATTTGCGGCGGGCAAACTCAATCCCGGCGGTGAGCAAGGCGGCCAGGGCAACAAGTGTGATCGCAATGACCGGCTTGGCCCAGGCATACTGGGTTTCAAAGGAGCGCTCCCAGAGTTTATGGCTAAGGCTGGTGCTGATGATTTGTTGCCAGTCGTCGGCCAGGTCATCCTTCGGTTGCCCGTTGTGCAAAGCGTCAAACTCGGTGACGGTGACCAGAGTTTGTTGCTGCAGCCCATAGTCGGGTTGTGCCGACAAAAACACCACGGTTTGACCGTTTTCAAGCCCAACCAGGACCTGGGGGGTGCTGGGGTGGAGTCCTTCGCGGGGGGTGAACAGGTCAGAGAGTCGGACGTCTACGGTGGCGAGGGTGGTTTGGACGGTGGGCTGCGATCGCACCACCCGTAGCACCTCTCGAAAGCTGCGCTGCACCAGCTTGGCTCGGGTTTCGACATCCAGGGTGGTGGCGTCAGGGGCGTCGGCTTGTAGGGTCGCCGCTGGCCCAGCAATGGTAAAACTGACCCCCCGCGAGCCGTAGAGATAGACATTGCTGCACACCAGCCTGCCGCAGGGTCGCTCGGCATTGGGTCGCCAGCCAAAGGCCGCCTCGGTGGGGTCGGGCTCGTCAAAGACTGGCAGCCATTGGGCTCCAGCAGGGGCGGCGAGGAGCAGGGAGGTGAGGCAGGCGAGCAGGAAGTAGAGGAGTCGGCGTGGCAAGGGGGGTGGGGAGTAAGTAAGGGGTACGGTTTAGTGTAGCGAGTGGGGATGAGTTAACGGTGAAAAGTTAATGGTTAAAGGTAGGGAAATCCTGGGGTTCGTTCAACCCAGCCGGTATCTTTGAGCATTAGGGATATGTTTAATCAACGCACCGCACCACTCAAGCAGAAAGGTCCCAAAAATCCCCGATCAAAGTTGAAGGCAACCCCACCCTCAAAAAACACCTCGTCAACGCCATCAAAGAAGGCGCAGCCGATGCCTAAAGGTTTTCGGGAAACCAACTTTTGATCTCTGTAGTCTTGAAGGGTAAAGCCCTGTTTACCCCCTAGGAATATCGTGTCAACAGCAACAATCATATGTCTGGAGATCTTGAAACCCGTTTCGTCGAGGAAGTCCGTAAACGGCGCTGGCAGCAAAGAAAGCGAGCGATGCTTAGACTCGGTGGACTTTCCCTATTAGCGGGATCAGGTATCGGGGTTGCCCATTGGGCACACCGCTCAAATGCGACTATCCAGTTCCCAGAGGCTTTAGCAAATGGGTGGGGACTTTGGGTTGGGGGCATGGCAATAATACTCATAATCTGCCTGACCATTTATGTCTTAAAACGTCGAGTTGCCAAGACGCAGTCTCCCGTGTTGCCGGACGCCTTGCAGATGAGTCGTCTCAAACAAATGAAACTCCAATACTGGTTTGGCTTAACCCTGATGCTATTGGCCATCACCTACCGGGTTTCTCCGGCACTCTTCGAAAACCCGGTCAGTGGGTTGTATACCCGCCTGGTCTATAACCCTTCGCCCCTGACGACTGCTTCGGCCTGGCCCTGGCAATCCGAGCAAACTATCCACCCAGCCGTGGCCAACATACCCCCCGAGGCAGAAACGAGCATTGACGTGGTTGCTCAGTACATCACCCAACAAGAACCCGACCCATTTTTACGAGTCAAGGCTATCCACGACTATGTGATTAGCCGAATCTCCTACGATATCGATGTACTTAAAACCGGTAAACGCCCTTCCCAACAAGCGCACAGTGTTTTTGACTCCCATAAAGCCGTCTGTGAGGGCTATTCTAGACTGTTCGCAGCGCTGGGGCGGGCTAGCGGATTAGAGGCGATTTACGTTAGAGGCAAAGTGCGTCGAGACCTGGCTCCGCTGGATGTAATTCCTAAGCGATTTAGGCTAGCCAAGATCCGCTATGACTGGACTGCCCATGCCTGGAATGCGGTCAAAATAGACAATAGTTGGTATCTTGTTGATACCACCTGGGATGATAGCGCCGCTGACGATTCTGCGGCTGCCTACAGCACTAGCTATCTCATGCCACCCCCCGAAACGATGATCGCCAGCCATTTGCCAAAACTCATCAACTGGCAACTGTTAAGTCAACCTAAAAATCAGAAAGCGTTTGAGCAAACCCCGCTCCTGACCCCTTAGTTTTTTGCTGAAGACCTAACCCTGCTCTCGCCTGATACCTATCAAACCAAGGTTGAAAACAAGGCTGAGATTAACATTAAACACCCGCCCAACTATCCGAGTAAATTAGTAGCACAATTCATTCAGCAAAAAGATGACACTTTCTCAATTTGGGATTGGTCGAAAAGCCAGGCAACACAAACATACCAGGACTGTGAGAGTCAGATCAGTAATGGTGAAAAAACTCAAATTTCCTGTCAGTTCAAAGTCTTAGGCAATCATCAAGTTTTTCTCTTTAGCCAGGATGAGGATGTGATTCCCTTGGGTCAGCTAAAGTTTCATGTTTCGTAAGCAACAACATAAAAAAGGGGATTGATACTTGTCGTAACCAATCCCCAGCACTCACCTAAAGTCAACTAACAGCAAAACCTAGCTAACACTGACCTTGACGGATTTCTTCTCCGCTTCGGCCACCTTCGGCACCGTCAGGTTCAAGACCCCATTCTTATACTCAGCCTTGACCCCTTCAGCCTCAACCTTACCGGGCTGCGCCATGCTGCGCTCAAACTTACCATAGTGAAATTCAGAGCGAATCAAGCCTTCCTCTTCTGTCTTCGATTCAGACTTGCGTTCACCTTTAACCGTCACCCGGTTATCCGTCACCTCGACTTCAATATCGTCAGCTTCCATCCCCGGCACTTCAAGCTTCAGATGAAACTCACTGGGGGACTCATCAATCTCAGCAGACGGCATAAAGTCAACACTGGTAAGATGTCCGTTGCCAGTGGGCATGAACTGTTCAAACAAACGATTCATCTCACTTTGCAACCGCTCAACCTCACGAAACGGCTCCCAATGAGCCAGTTCTGATAGGGGTGATTTGCGAATGATTGCCATACCGTAACCTCCATACGTGGGGATGGGGATTGCCCACCCGTTTTGCATCGAGACAGGGATTCTTTTCCCTCATCTTTAGAATAGAAAGAAAAGTTGAGGATTTTGTGAGGGCGCTGCGCGGGTAAATAGGTGAGTACGCTGCGCGGGTGAATGGGTGAATAAGCTTGCCCCACCTCACCAAGCGAAGCGCCTCACCAAGCGAAAACTTGCCCCAGGGGGCCCATCATTAACCATTAAAATAAAAGGTCAGCACAATCCACAGGCATGACAGAAGAAAAAGAAAAAGCCAAAGCCGAATACGGAGCGGGGCAGGCCGCCTTTGAGCGAGGTCGCTACCGCGAGGCCGTTGAGCACCTTGAGCGGGCCGTAGCGTTTGCCAGCAGGGCGACACCGCTGGGGGGTGAGATCCAGCTTTGGCTCGTGAGTGCTTATGCCGCCCTGGGTCGCCAGCCAGAGGCGATTAGCCTCTGCGAAAAGCTGGTTCGCCACCCGGATATGGAAACCCGTAAGCAGGGAAAACGGTTAGTTTATATTCTCAAAGCGCCTAAACTCAAAGCGAAGGAAGAGTGGGTCACCAAAATCCCTGATTTAGATAATTTAGAGAGCGGCGATTACCGACTCGGTCAGTTGCGCTATGACCAAAAGCCAAAAAAGCCCCGACAGCCCAAACCCAAGCCAGAGCCGGAGCCCATTGACCTGAGCCAGGTGAATACCCAAGATAATCAGTTCGTCTGGGTGGCGCTGATCGGCTGCACCCTGATGTTAGGAGGCTTGTGGTGGCTAAGTTGAGGGATTTCCAGAGGTGGGTAGATATTCTGAAAGCCACCCTCTTTAAAGGACTGCTGACGAACTTAATGTTTAGAAATACTGGCTGTGAATCAAATGTTTTCGAGGCCCCCAGCCCCCCAATTCTGGGGGCTTCAGAGTTCGCAGTTTCTCATAATCTCTGGAAGAGTAAGAACTCAAAGTCCCCCAGAATTGGGGGACTTAGGGGGCCTTCAGTCGGTTTGCTATGTGGCAAAATATTTCGACAGCAGTACCTTACCAAGGGGGGACTAAGGGACATAGAGCCGGGATTTACGCATCCTAATCGGGATCTGGATAAACGCAAATCCCCAGGCATAAGGAGCTGGGGGATGAGGGCTCTTCTGCTCGCCCTCGCCCTCTGCTTGACTGGCTGCATTGATTACGACGTCGGCATTCGTTTTGACAGCCAAACCCAGGGCACCATTACCCAAACGGTGCACCTCAGCGAGCGGCTGCGCACCTTTGATCAAACCTCTGCTGAGCAGTGGATACGTCGATTTGAGAGCGATGCCAAAACGGCCTCGGCCAGGGTGCGACGCATCGACCCAGAGACCGTCGAGGTGACCTTGCCGTTTTACAACGGCGCAGATTTAGTCAAAAAATTTAACACCCTGTTTGGCGAAGCAGATGCCAGCCTGCTTCAAGATTTACCCGGTGCGCCCCAGCTGATCTCAACCCTCAGCCTGGAGCAGCAAAATCGATTTCTGGCCCTGCGCAACCATCTGATCTATGACCTGGATCTGCGATCGCTAAAAGGAGTCTCTGCCTCAGACGGCGGCATCATTGGCAACCTGCGGGTGCTCAATCTCTCGTTTCGGTTGATGACGCCTTGGGGGATGCAGCTGCCGACCGACCCACCGACTGGCCGACCGACTATGGGCCAGTCGGCACCGGGGGTTTGGCCACTTAAGCCAGGGGCACTCAACCATATTGATGTGGTGTTTTGGGTGCCCAGCCCGATCGGGATTGGGGCAACTGCGATCGCACTCCTGATCGGCCTGGGCTATGGGCTCAAATATGGCCTCAAACTAGGCCGCCCTCAAAAGTCTTAATCCCGAATGACTGACCCGTCTTAACCTTACACGTCTTAATAATTCTTTGGTGCGGTTTTGCCAACAGGGGCTATATTGACTTGGGCCTAACCTTTGGTCATCATACCTACCATTAATAGAACGAACACGTTGAGGCGAAAGCAATGCGGCAGGTTAACTTTGTAGTTATTTTTGTCATCTGTTTAGCACTGGTCTTGTTTGGCATCGAAAACACCGACCCAGCCACCATCCACATCATCAAAGGCGTCGAGCTGCAAGCCCCGCTAAGCATAGAACTGATTATCTCAATGGGCATCGGAGCCGTGCTGGCCTGGGTGTTTAGCGTCTGGGTGCAGGTGCAGGGCTACTTTAATATCAATCCACAGGTCGAGCAGCGGGAGCTAAAAATCCAGCAGCTTGAAGAGGATGTCGAGCGCTATCGGGTCGAGCTAGAAGAGCAAAAGCCGATGCTGCCTGCCTCCCAGCCGAGTGACGGTGAGGCTGTAGCGTAATCGAAGGGCATACGCTATAGTTCTCTCATTCGTGAACTATAGTTCACTTGTTCTTCTTACCTAAACATTAGGCCGACCGTATGTCGCAGTCCCTCGCACAGAGTGCGATCGCATTTTTAATCGACCTGGCAGAAAAAGGAGAAATCGACCCGTGGGATGTCAACGTCATCGACGTGATCGATCGATTTCTCAAAAGCTTGAAGGATAAACCCATTCCAACCAGCGCCCACGGGCGATCGCCCTATGAGCAAAACCTGTCTGAGTCGGGTCAGGCATTTTTATACGCCGCCATGCTGGTGCTACTCAAGGCCGACACCCTGGTGCGCACCGAGATCCAACCCGAGGAAGACGAGTTTGAAGAATCCGGCTTTTTTGAGCCCGACGACTTTTACGTCGGCGAGCTGCCGCGTAACTTAGAGCGCCACATCCATCGACGCGCCGTGGCTGTCCCCCCCGAAAAACGTAACGTCACCCTCCAGGAGTTAATCAGCCAGCTCGAAATGATCGCCCTGGCCATGGCCGACCCGGCCCCCCGCAATCGTAATCCACGCCCTCAGCCCCACTCTAAACGCAAGGCCGTGCGAGCCATTGCCCAGCTCGCCCACCAAGAAAACCTCTCAGAAATTGCCGAGGCCCTGGAGGACTTTATCAATCATTACTGGGACGAGCTAGAAGAGCTGGTGGACTGGATGGATTTTGAATATCTGCTCGAAAACTGGGCTCAGTTTCGCCCAGCGGTCCTGGGTGGGCCCATCACCGGAGAGCTGAGCGAAGACGACTATCGCCACGAAAAAGTCGGCGTCTTTTGGGGACTTTTATTCCTATCGGCCCAATCCAAGGTTGAGCTGGCCCAAAATACCTTTTATAAAGACCTTAAAGTCCGCCACCTCGGCAAGCTCAATCAAACCGGAGAGCTACAAACCAACCTCCCTGGGGGTGCAGAAACCGAGGCTTTGAGTCTGCCATCGTATGTATTGCCGGACTAAAGTGGATGACCGGACTAAAGGTTCCCTGGCGGTTTGACTCATAAATATTATTCAATATTTATTCGGGAATCTGTAAGCAGTCGATGAAGAGTCAAAGGTGGCCTGGGTATACTAAACCATGCCTGTTAGCATAACCAAGTCATCGTGAACGTTATAGCGATCGTCACAGTGGCATTACATTTGACTATTTGAAACGGTAGCTTAATAAGGGTCAATCCTTAAGGTGAGAAGTTTTTCCTGAGCGAGAAATCAGGCGTTAGGCGTCAGGCATTAGCTACGGGCTAGGTTCTGACTCCTGGGCTCTGGGTTCTGGAGTCTTCCCAGCTCGGGCTTTTTGGCTTAAGGGATGCCTTAAAATTGTCCAATTCCTGAGCTGTTAAGCATATAGAGAGAGCATTTATGAAAGCCATGATTTTGGCCGCTGGTAAAGGTACCCGTGTGCGTCCGATCACTTACACGATTCCCAAGCCAATGATCCCCATTATGCAAAAACCCGTCATGGAGTTTTTGCTTGAGCTGCTTCGCCATCATGGTTTTGACCAAATCATGGTTAACGTCAGCCACCTTGCCAATGAAATTGAAGGTTACTTTCGCGATGGACAGCGGTTTGGAGTCGAGATAGCTTACTCCTTTGAGGGCAGCATTACACCCGATGGTGAGCTCAAAGGTCAGGCCCTGGGCTCTGCGGGTGGCATGCGCAAAATCCAAGACTTTTCGCCCTTTTTTGACGACACCTTTGTGGTGCTTTGCGGCGATGCGCTGATCGACCTGGATCTGACCGAAGCCCTCCGCCAGCACCGCGAAAAAGGCTCTATTGCCACCATCGTGATGAAGTCAGTGCCCCTTAAGCAGGTGCCGAGCTATGGGGTTGTGGTCACCGACGACAACGGTCGGATTAAATCATTCCAAGAAAAACCGTCGGTTGAGGAGGCGCTCAGTACCGATATCAACACAGGTATCTATATCTTTGAGCCCGAAGTCTTCAAATATATTCCCTCCGGTCAGGAGTTTGATATCGGCGGAGATCTGTTTCCCAAACTGGTGGCGGCTAACGCGCCTTTTTACGGCATCAGCATGGACTTTGAGTGGGTCGATATCGGTAAGGTGCCCGACTACTGGCAGGCGATTCAAGACGTCCTGACCGGCCAGGTCAAAGGCGTTGGGGTCCCTGGCAATGAGGTCAAACCCGGTGTCTACACCGGGCTCAATGTCAAAGTCAACTGGGATAAGGTCAATATCACCGGCCCGGTTTACATCGGCGCACGCACCCACATCGAAGATGGAGCTACCATCGTGGGCCCCAGCATGATCGGTCCTAACTGCCACATTTGCAGCAATGCCATCGTCGATAAGAGCGTCATCTTTGAGTACTCCCGGATTGGCTCTGGCGGTAGCTTGATCGATAAGCTTGTGTTTGGTCGCTACTGCGTGGATAAAACCGGCGCGTCGATTGACATGAAAGCGGCTGCCCTCGACTGGCTGATTACTGATACTCGCCAGGTGGTCACTGCTGAGCCGCCGATTGAGCATAAGGCGATCGCTGAGCTGCTCAATCAGACAGTGGCAAGATAGTTTTCTAGAAACCCGGTTTCTTTTGCAGGTTAAACCAGAGTCTTGTGGGTTTAAGCCAGAAACCGGGTTTCTAGCTGTCACGCGTTTCGGTATCGCGAGGCCCCTGCGGCGGCGATGGAAATTAACACAATCGCGACCATGGCCCGAAGCGTCAGGGTTTCGCCCAGGATGAGCCAACCTGTGATCGCAGCCACCATCGGCTCTAAACTTAACAGCACCCCAAATACCTGGACTGGCACATATCGCAACGCCGTCAGCTCCAGAGCATAGGGCAGGGCTGACGACAGCAAGGCCACCCCCAAGACCATCAATAGCAGCTGTGGCCGCTGAAAAACAACCAGGGCTGGGGCTAACCCCACTGGCACCAGCAAAACGGCCCCAAACAGCATGGCCCAGGTAAGCCCCTCAACCCCTGGCAGTAGGCGACCCACTCGGGCTGACATTAGGATATAAGCAGCCCAGCCCGCCCCCGCCGCCAGGGAAAAAAGAATACCGAGCCAATCTACTTCAAACCCACCGATGGGAGCGAGCAGACAAACGCCTACGGCTGCGATCGCAACCCACACAGCCTCTAGCCATCGCCGCGACTTGAACACTGAGATCCCCAGCGGCCCGGTAAACTCCAGCGCGACGGCAATCCCCACCGGCACCCGGGCAATAGCCTGATAAAACAAAAAATTCATCACTGAGAGAGAAAGACCAAACAGCAGCACGGCTCTCAGACTTGGGCGAGTCTCTGGCCGCCCATCAGGTCGCCACTTAGGTCGCCAGATGACGGCCAAAATGCAGGCCGCAAACGCCACCCGCAAAAACACCATGCCTGTGGGGCCAATCTCAGCAAACAGCGACTTGGCAAGCGCTGACCCCAGCTGGGTAGAGCCAATGGCTAGAAACACCAGACTCACCGGCGGGACAACAGGCTGGGCAACGGTAGGCTTCATTTGCGATCGCGCTGGGCGCTCGAAAAAGGGACTCTGCCTAGCGTAGCCTAATGCGCCTCTCTCAACGGCTGTTTATCCTTCAGATCAGGGCTCGGCTGATCTGACTGAAAATGACCACGGGCCAGGATCAAGACCTGCCCGAACGATAGCCGACCCTGTTTATAGAGCAGCCATAGCCGCTCCTTAAAGGGGTTCGAAAATTTTTTAGGGACATCCATCACACAAACAGTGCATGACTACGACTTGCTGAGATAGGTTGCCTTAAGCTCGAGCAATCGCAGCACACTGTTGTTAGTTTTTTGTTGTTCTTGGTATCGACAACTCCCGGTTGCTAGCTCTCCGTCATGTACCATCATGGCTCTCTATCTCTAGCATAGCCACTGCCCTGGGCAACTGTCGTAATTGACACATGCTGTAAGGATGTTTAGGGGTTAAAGTATCCACTCGGCATCTTGAAATTTCTCTTCTAAAAACTCTCGCAGCAAGAGTACCTTGGCTGATAGGTGGCGATTGATCGGGTACACCGCACAGACCGAGAGGGCAGCTGGTTGAAACTCAGACAAGATGCACTGCAACTGCTTTGCTTTGAGGGCATCTTCAACAATGAAAATAGGTAGCAGCGTGATGCCCAGGCTTGCGATCGCAGCTCTTTGCAACACTTCACCATTGTTAGAGCACAGCACGCTACGAATCGGCACAGTCACGTCTTCACCCTGAGCGTCTCTGAGTTTCCAACTGTTGCCCGTGGACATGTAACCGTAGTGCAGGCAAGCATGTTGCTTTAGCTGACTGGGATGGCTGGGGATATCGTACTGAGCTAAATAGTCAGGGGCCGCGCAGATTACGCGATCAACCCTCGTCAGCGGATGGGCAATCAGACTGGCATAGTCGGCAGGCTCTGCAATCCGCACCACCAGGTCATAGCCCTCGGCGATCGGGTCAATAAAGCGATCTTCTAAGGTAAGCTGCACCTGCAAATCAGGGTATTGCCGCATCAACTCAGCCACCGCCGGGGCCACATGGTAGGTACCAAAGGTCATCGGCGCATTAATTTTCAAAAGACCACAGGGCGATTCGTGCAGTTGGGTAACCGCCCGCTCAGCTTCTTCTAAATCGGCGAGGATTTGCAGACTGCGCTCATAAAAGGCCAACCCTGTCTCGGTGGGGGTCACCCGTCGGGTACTGCGATGCAACAGTTGCACCCCTAGGTCATTCTCAAGATTGATCACCAGCTTGTTCACCGCCGAGCGGGAGAGGTCCATATCTCGACCGGCTGCGGCAAAACCACCGGATTTGACGACCTGGGTGAAGGCGCGGATGCTTTCGAATTTGTCCATCTCCTATCTCCTGACTCCTATCTCCTTCATACTTATTGTCGCTTAAATAAATACAATCTGTCAATTAAATATCCTATTGTCTTTTATTTTAGGTTAATCCATAATAGGAAGTGTCAGCAAACGAGGGCCAATATCACTTAAGACAACGACTCGTTTGCGATTGTCCATTCCAAGGATGAGTTCCAACTCAAATCTCATCACTCAAAACTCAAAACTTCCCCCTATGGAGGTCTCTCATGATTACCCTTCGTCCTGCTCAAGAGCGCGGTGCTGCTAATTTTGGTTGGTTAGATAGCCGCCATAGCTTTTCGTTTGGCAACTACTATGATCCCAACCACATGGGCTTTGCCAACCTGCGGGTCATCAACGAAGACAAGGTCGCCCCGGGTCAGGGGTTCTCAACCCACGGTCATCGCGATATGGAGATTATCTCCTATGTGCTAGATGGGGGCCTGGAGCACAAAGATAGTCTGGGAACGGGCTCTGTGATCCGCCCTGGAGATGTGCAGCGGATGTCGGCAGGTACTGGCATTATGCACAGCGAGTACAATGCCTCCAACGCTGACCCGGTACACTTCTTGCAAATCTGGATCATGCCAGACGAGCGTGGACTCACGCCGAGCTATGAGCAAACCCACTTTACCCAGGCTGATAAGCAAGGCCAGCTGCGCTTGGTAGGCTCCCGCGATGGTCGCGATGGCTCCGTCACCATCCATCAGGATGTGGATCTGTATGCAGCTGCGATCGCATCCAATGACACCATAAGTTACGACATCGCCGAGGGTCGCGCCGTCTGGGTACAGGTCGCCCGAGGCGCTATCACCCTCAACGGGCAATCCCTCACCGCAGGCGATGGTGCCTCGGTTATGGATGAGGCAAAAATCACGCTGGTAGGTGCATCTGACGATGCGGAGGTGCTGGTGTTTGATATGGCGGCATGATAGAGAGAGGAGCCAGGAGAAATAAGAGAGGAGCCAGACGGTAGGAAAAGATGGGGAAGATAGGGGAGAAATATAACCTTCCCCACCTTCCCCACCAAAATTATTAACCCCAAGGAGACTTCCCCATGAGTGAACCCACCATTGCAGATACCAAGCCAACCGTTCTAGAGCTAGAAGCCGGTGATTACTGGTGGTGCAGCTGCGGTCAATCAGCCAATCAACCCTTTTGCGATGGAGCCCACAAGGGCACCGACTTTACCCCCGTCAAGTTTACGATTGAGGCGAAAAAGAAGGTGGCACTTTGTCTGTGCAAACATACAAAAGATCAGCCCTTTTGTGATGGTAGCCATAGTGACTTATAGGGCCATTGACTTATAGGGCCATTGTTTGATAATCCTTAGCCTTCCTTGAGCATTTCTTTTATAAACTAGAGCAGATCAGATATAGGAGCTTGCTTAATCTGATCTGCTCTAAATAAATATTTTAACTGTTTATTATTGTTTTTTTAACCTTTATTTAACTGAAAATATCCCCCTTTAGTGGATCCATTTGCGGATAAAATCCATCTCGGCTTTAGATTTATAAAACATTCTAAAAATCGGATTTTCATGACATTTATGTGGTTAGATCGATGGGGATGTAAAGATTTTTTTGTCGGCACAGACTTTACGCCTAGTTCAGGATTCTTTAAGTGTTACGCTGACGGTAAGCCATCCGCATTATATAGACATGAATATCCTATTCATCTGCGATCGCGATATTTGCCGCGGTCCGATGGCCGTGGGAGTTTTACAATCAAAACGTATTAGCAATTGGGGTTTGTCGTTGCAATCTGCTGGCATTTCTGCTGCTGAAGGTGATGCCACTGATCCTAAGGCAGACGCTGTCTTGGCAGTACGCAATATCCAGCTGAAGCACTCCGCTAAAGTAATCACCGAGAATGCTTTAGAATGGGCAGATTTAATATTAACAATGACCCGTAACCAAAAGTTTTTTTTGATTCGCAAAGACCCGAATATTGCCGATAAAATTTACACATTTCAAGCCTATGTCGGTAACCCAATACATGATATCGAATCTCCCTGCGGCGACGATTTATTTGAATATCAAGAGTGTCTCAGAATCATTGAAGCCGCCTGCGATTTGCTGGTGCAAGGCATCTTAGAAGAAACCGAGCGGTAATCAGCTCCACCCTCCCCATCTTCTCTATCTCCGCCTCTTCCGCCACCTCTCACTACCCACTCCCCATTCATTACCCACTACCTACTTAACCCTCACAAATCGTTCTTGGGCAATACTGCGCAGATGGTGAATATCTTCACGGCGAGATACCGAGAGCGGCACCGTCGCTTTGATTGCCTCGATCAAAAGCTCTGTATTTACCGGGCGGCGTTCGTAAATGGCTTGATAGAGACTGGTGATGATCACCTGCTCAATCTCGGCACCGCTAAAGCCATCGGTGGCCTGTACTAGCTGAGGCAGATCAAACCGGGCAGGATCTTGCCTATGCCGCAGTAAATGAATTTGAAAAATGGCGGCGCGGTCCTGGGCGTCGGGCAGATCTACAAAAAATATTTCATCGAAGCGGCCTTTGCGCAATAGCTCTGGTGGGATTTGGGAGAGGTCATTGGCGGTGGCGACAACAAAGACTTCGTGGGATTTTTCTTGCAACCAGGTGAGAAATGAGCCAAATAGACGACGGCTCAGACCGCCATCGGCGTCGCCCTGGCTATTGCCAATACTTTTTTCGATTTCGTCGATCCAGAGGACGGCGGGGGCCATCTTTTCGGCTAGAGAGACGGCCTGGCGAAAGTTTTTCTCAGACTCGCCAACATACTTGTCATAGAGGCGACCGGCGTCGAGCTTGAGCAGCGGCATGGCCCACTCGCGGGCAATTGTCTTGGCGGCCAGGGACTTGCCGCAGCCCTGAATACCCACAATCAAAATGCCCTTGGGTGGGGTCAGGTTAAAGTTGCGGGCCTGTTCGCTAAAGCCCACCCGCGCCCGCGCTAGCCACTGCTTGAGGTGATCAAACCCGCCCAGCTGAGCGGTGTTTTTTTCCAGGGGCATGTAGTCAAGTAGGCCAGTCTCATGGATAATCTGGGTTTTACGCTCGAGGACGCGGTCGATGTCGCTGGCGGTGAGCTGGCCGTCTTCGAGGGCAGCAAATGCGATCGCTTTTTTAGTTTGCTTGAGGGTCATGCCCTGGGCGGTGCGCACTAGCCCCTGTAGCTCCTCAGGGGTGATGCGGATCTTGACTCGCCCTTTGAGCGATTGGATCGCCTGGGAAATCGCCCCTTGCAGCTCATCGCGATCGGGAAGGGGGATGTCGAAATAGACGGCCTCGTGGGCCACCTCCCGAGGGAGAGATACCCGCTCACCTGTGACCACCAGCGTCGATTGATTATAGGCAAACTGGTGGGCCACCTCCCGAAACAGGCGGTTGACCACCACGTCATCCAGATGGGTCGAAAAATCCTTTAGCCAGTAGATGCCCCGGTAGCTGATTTGCTGAATGTGACGCAACATGTCCAGGGGTTCGGCGGTGTCTTCCAGCATTTGAGGGCGGCTGGCACCAGGGGGCGCATATTCATTTTGCCAGCGGTTGTGCTGGTTGCCCTCAAGGCGACAAAGCCCCTGGGCAATGCTCCACTCAAAGACAGGCAGTTGCAGATCTAGAGTCGCTTTATTGACCAGATTTTGGATGCGCTCTTCTTCCACCGTTTCCATCACGATTACGGGGTGGAAGGACATCACCAGAGTCTGAAATTGACGAACGCTTGCGGCAAAGGGCATGGCTGTCGATATAGGAAAGCATGGGTAAGTTACTGGTGTCAGGGTACCCAGTTGTCCTTACTGACTTAGAAACATTGATTCAGACTTAGATTCCAGGTTGGTCAAGATCCCCCGAGGGGTAGAAACCCGGTTTCTTGGACATCCTTAAAATCATCGGATTACCCAACCAAGAAACCCGGTTTCTGGTCAATCGCTAAACCTCCTCAGAAGTTCCCTCAGACATGCCTTTATCCACTAGCTCATCACCTGGGCCGAGGACGGCAGGTTGGGGCACGGGTAGCTGGGCAATCATGGGCTTGAGCCAACGGGGGCCTTCTTGCCAGCTGTCGAGGATGTCTTTAATGACCAGCTCCTGGAGCCAGGTTTTGGCAACCACTGCGAGTGGCAGGGCTAGGACCAGCCCCAAGAACCCAAAGACTGCTGCAAAGAAGATTTGGGCGATCAGGGTAAAGGCAGGCAGCAGCGACACCTGGCGAGCCATCACGGTGGGGGTGAGCCAGTAGCTCTCGACCTGTTGAATGATTACGTAGAGAATAACAACGGCGATCACTTTCCAGGGGTCGGGGGAAATTAGCGCCACCATCGCGGGGAAAATTAGGCTCAGGGTCGGCCCGATATTCGGAATAAAGTTGAGGATCCCCGCCAGCAGGGCATGGGCAAATACCAGCGGAATGCCTAGCAGCGAAAGCCCGACAAAGCTCAGGGTAAAGACAAAGACTGAGTTGAGTAAAATGCCGGCCAGCCAGTTACACAGGGCGACTTCGCAGTTTTCTAAAATGCTGTCGGCGCGATTGCGGTAAAACGAGGGACATAGCCTGAGCATGCCGCTGCGGTAGGCCGTGGGGTTGCCTAAAAACATCAGCGACAAGATTAGGACCAGCAAGAGCTGCAACAGCACCTTGAGGGAGGAGTTAAAGAAGGAAAAGAAATTGTTGAAAACGTCTATAACGGCTGAGTCAGGGGAGGTAACCCATTCTATGAATTCCTCTAGCTCGGGCAGGCGGAGCTGACCGGGCAGCTGATCTTCTAAGACGGTAAGGCGATCGGGAATCTCTCTGATGCCGTTGATGACCAGCTCAATCAGCACGGTAAACTGCTCGGCAAAGGGGGGCACAATGCCCACAAAGAAAAGCGCCACCACCAAAAAGCTGCTGGTCACGACAATCGGCACGGCGTATCGTCGCTTGAGGCCAAATTTTTGTAGCTGTCGCACCAGGCTATTAAGTGCGATCGCAATCACCACCGCCGTAAAGGCCAGCAGCAAAATCTGCCGAATCGACCATAAGACGTACAGTGCGGCCATTAAGCAAAACAGGCCGATCCATTCTCCCAGCTTCAC
>JBCDDJ010000113.1:0-15620 GCA_039180385.1 Cyanobacteria bacterium P01_G01_bin.38
GTCCATAGGTTCTGAGAGGGACTAAAAGTCCCGGCTTCCGAACATGTTCGGAAGAACTAGAAAGATAAATCCGGAATACAGGGTGCTAAAGCCTTGCACTGAAAGTGCATAGATTCAACTAGCGTGTTTGGGACATTGAACGACCGAAATAATGACGGTATCGATGACCGTTATCAGTTTCCGTCCCCTCGCGGGGAATGGGAAATTGAACTTCTTTACAACAAGTTTCAGACCATCACCCAGATGGGTTTCCGTCCCCTCGCGGGGAATGGGAAATTGAACTTGGCAACATGCAATTGCCGTACTCCTGTATTGAAGGTTTCCGTCCCCTCGCGGGGAATGGGAAATTGAACCCCTACCTTTTAGAACCCTTGCACAGCAATAGGTTGACACCCCCAAATTCGCGGGGGTCCGAGCAGAGGCCCTGCACTTGAGAATCGCTCGCAATAAGAAGCCTGGAAACAAGGCTGAAACCCTTATATACCAATCGATTCTCTAGGGTCAACGAAGTTATGCAGTTTTCAAGGTTCGGCAGACCCCCGCGAATTTGGGAATCTACCCACAACCTAACCTGCCTTTTCGGCCATGTCCAGCCCTTAAACCCTTTCTTCAGATTTTTGAATGCCATCGCCTAAAACCCCCCTAATGATACCGCTTTCGCCCCAAACCTCACTTCTCCCACTAACACCCATTTCATATCTCGTAATGCCCCAACTCCGCCACTGCCTCTGCCCGCATCCGCCACCGCAGCGCCAGCGGCGCAATCACCTCCCCCATCGGTCGCCAATCCCGCAGACGCATCACAATATTAATATCCCCCCAGCCGCACCCACGCCCGATAATACACATCTTGCGGGTCACGCCGCGCCAAAATCTCCAACACCTCTGCCCGCTCCTGCGTATCTGTAATCTCCTGATGTATCAACTGTGGCAACGCCCCATAGTCAACCGCCTGAAAGGTCGAATGCCGCTCAGTTTGATCCACATACCACTGAGCAAACTCTGCTGGGAACCGCATAATCAACAACTGCCTGGGCAAATAAAAATTAAACCCCCAGGCTTCCTTCAACGCCGCATCCACATCCTCTGGGGCAGGCAACCGCCCCGCCCGCCGCATCTCCCGCAAAAGCCCTGGCACCTGCGGAGCCCCCCAGGCAAATACTCTCAGCCGAGGTGACCCAATCCGATCTAACCGGTAATTATGCCAACCAAAGTCACCCGCCGGGTCAACCCCATAGGCACTCAGATATTTTGCCCGCCGCGCATAGTGCAAACACACCGGATACACCGTCATCGCAACCGATTGTTCCGGTTTATACCAGTAATCAAACCGAATTACCCCGCCACCGCTGCGCCAGAGCTGCTCAATCTGCTCTTGCAGCGTATCCACCTGCTCTTGCATCTCGTCTGACAGAATGTAATCTAAATGGATAAAAATCCGCCGCTCAGGCTCTACCGTCGCCGTCGGTTGTTGATGGGTCAGCTGCTCCCACAGCGACTGCACAATCACATCCAGATTCGGCTGCACAAACGCAATCGACTCGAGCGATCGCAACACCTCCCAGGTCTGCGCCACCGATAAAGTCCCCAGAGGCCGTTGCGACTGAGCACTCAACTGCGGCCAACGGGACGACTCCACAGTGCGAAACTGTCCTTTTCCCGCCAGCTCAAGCCAGCCCAACTCCACCAGATAGGCCAGGTCAGCCCGGATTGACCGATGCACCGTCGCAAACGGACAGCCCTCTATCGTCGCCGCCAGGGCGTTATCCCCCAGATCGCTCAGAGCCTGTATCCCCTGTTGCCAATCGAACAGCGAAAGCCCGCTTTCTATAATCCAACTGGTCAAGGATCGCTGACACCAACACGCCTGCTCTCCAGCGCCCGCCTCAGCACACTGTGCCGTCAACGCCGCCACCCCCGCCGTTTCACTGCGCCCGTGGGTCTCGGCAAAGATGCGATCGCGTAAATCCCCATACCGAAACGGCTGCGGTAGCTGACGTGCCCCGCCCGCCAGGCCATAGAGATACTGCAACACTCCCCAAAGCCGCACCGCCCGCTGTAGTCGATCCGCCAGGCGACCCTTGGCAAGTTCATGCAACAGTTCCGGCGTGGGTAGATAGTTAAACACTCTCAAACCTTAACGAAAGCTTGCTTTGAAGACCCCTCTTCAAAAGTATATGCATAATTGGCAAAGATGTGACCAATCTAAGAGAAGCAGGGGAGCTGGGGGGAGGGGGAGCAGGGGAGAAAGGTTTAGTTCAATGCTCACCCCACAAAACCCATAAACCGATTTCTCTCCCTCACCCCCTCTCCCTATCACCCCTGCCCCCCTGCTCCCCCTCACCCCCTCTCCCAATACCCAATGCCATGACCGAAACCTCCATCACCCTCACCCTCACCCACCATGAAACCACCCAGGGACTGGCCTATCAGCAAATTATGATTGCGCTTATGAGTCGCGATCGCATCATCGCACCGCAGGATCTCGCCCATCTCCGCTTACCCACGGGGCTCGATCCTCGCAAGGGGGTAGTGATCTCCGGGCGGGCTCCGATGTGGCTCTATGCCTACCTGGTGCATGAGTGTCATCCAACGGTGTGGGTGGCCTGTTACGATCCGCGACTTGGCGCAGTGGTTACCACGACCCACTCTAAGTTAGTTAGCGTGGGGCAGGTCATTCCTCTAGATGAGTTAAACCTGGGTATACCGTCCATTCAGCCCAACAAGATGGGACCTGCTCTGCTAATCGTAGGGCCACCCGACAGTGGGAAAAGTGTGTTGTCACATCAGCTATTTGGCGCATTAATCAAAGACCATCCGGACATATACTTGCAGCGGGCGCACTGGGATGGAGAAGGAAATTGGATTTTAGAACTACCAGAGGACGCAACAGAGACTGATCGGGAGGCTTTTAAGTTGGCGAATAAAGGAACGTTAACCGAACGATTTTTCCCCTATCAGGGGCAGGCGATTATCAACCTGCGCCAGCAAAAGGCATTGGTGATTGTTGATGCGGGCGGCATGGTGCAACCCGAGAAACGATCGATTTTAGAGGCGTGTACCCACTATTTGATCATCAGCTCAAAACCCGAAGAAATCAATCCCTGGCACGAATTCTGTAGAAAACAAGAAAATTTAATGCCGATTGCGACCATTCACAGTACGTTGGAATATACGAACAAAATCTTACGGTGTGAGCCTTTCTTAGCTCTCCGCTGTGGTCCCTGGGTGCAAGGACAGACAAAAGCGATACCTAATTTGCTATTGGAACGGATACAGGCCCTGGTTGCCTGATACTGACAACAAACTATTTTTCATCCTTACACTAATCAATTAATCCACCACAATGTCTGATCAAACTATTCAGCAGGATATTCAGGTTGCAATCGCATGGTGCTTGGCCTGGGGCAGTAATCTTGAACCTCGCTATCCTATAGAACAATTTCAAAAATGGCGAGTTGCGATCGCGCAGGGCGAAGCCCCCAGTGATCAAGCATGGCAACAAGCCTTGGACGAGGCCAAAGCGCTTACTCAGTTTGAAGAAGGCAAGGCCAAACTCTCAGTCGTAGAGATTCGCAAACTGATTGATAACACCCCCGCTTTGTGGAAATCATCTATTGGTTTGGTTTACGGCGGTGTTACCAAGGTCAAAAGCTACGTCTTTGAATCAGCAGATTTGCAAGAAATCAGAGGGGCCTCTGCCTTGTTAGATCGGATTAATTTGGTCGATTTACCAGCCTTTTTTCATGCTGAAACCTCTACAAAGTACGAGTTGTGTTTTCAAGCCCCGCAATACTGCCAGCGCGTGCGTGATGATGTTTTTCTGCAGGATGCAGATGATGAGACAAAAGTATTGATCTTAGAGGCGTTGATGCCAGCGCTCATTGTGTATGCCACAGGCGGCAAAATATTGGCCTTTTGCCCAGCAGCTTTTGTTGACCAACTCTCGAATGCGATTGAAAAGCGTTACACCCAAGAAACCCTCACTGCGAACTCTTGCGCAGTTGGTGCAGCCTTTCGACCTATAGAAATTTATTTGGGATTGTTGAAAGACCCTATCGAAACAAACCTGTGGCACAATACCATTACGGCTGAATATAAAGATAATGTAGCTTTGCAAGCTTACTTTGGCTTTGATGGCCATGCTTCTGAGAAAGACATCGAAACTGCCTTTAGAAATAGGAAGAATTTTGGCGAACTCGTGGCCAAACTCACCAACCAGTTTAATCAGCGGCGCAGCGGTTATGATCACGTATCAAATGATTCAGATAAGGCTAAAACGCGACCGAGTCGTCGTTTTCCGCCCATGTTTGAGACCCATCCCTATGTGTTGCGAGATGACAGCGATATTCGCTCCGCTGTTGTAGAACTAACGGCTGACGATTTGCCAGATGCACCTAAGCTTTCAGAGCCCACAGCTCGTAAACGACGAGTCGGCCAGATTACCAAAAGGGACGACATTAGCGAAAGATGGTATGTAAAGAGTGGTTTCAAAGAACATTGGGATCCAACCCCAACCCCTGACGGGGAAACCGTTTTTCAGAGCTGGGTCAGCAAACTCGAAAAGTTCTTGCGTGAGGAACAGCGTGTAGACGATTACGACTCTGAACGGTATCTTTTTAACGAGCACGGCAACATAAAAAATGCTTGCAAGCATACGAGAGAAGCGCGATCGCTTCATGAAATCGGTGATAGTAGCAATGGCTACGTGGCCTATATCTATGCCGATGGCAACAATATGGGGGCATACATTCGCGATAAGATCAAAACCCCCGCTAAGTATCAGCAATTTAGTGAGGATATCTTTAGGGCAACCGAGCAGTCTGTGTATCATGCGATCACCAATTGTATTCAGCCATACCTCTACAAACCTGATGCTAAATCATCCCGACAGCCTAATAAAAAAGATAAAGATCCGGTTTGGATACATCCCTTTGAAATTATTACTATTGGTGGGGATGATGTGCTGCTGGTTGTGCCTGCCAACAAAGCCTTCGAAGTTGCAAAAGCAATTGGCCAACACTTTGAGCGGTTACTCTTGGATAAAGGTCAAAGATACGTTATCGATCCTCCTACGCCTCCTGAAAAGCAAAAAGGAGCCCATCGGTATTTATCAAATACATCCCCTGCATCGACCTGTTGCCTGAGCACGTCCAGTGGTGTACTTATTACGGCTGCAGATACTCCCATCTACTACGCAGATAAATTAGTCACTCAGCTGCTGAAATCAGCTAAACAGCATCTCAAAACCCTCAAGAAAGCGAATGGCTACTACGGCGGCACTGTAGATTTCTTGGTGTTAAAAGCTGTCACCATGGTTTCATCTAATATTGCGGCGTTTCGCAAAGCAGGTTTGACCATTTCGCCGCCTAACCGACCGCACAAACTCAAGCTATACGCGGCTCCCTATACCCTTTATGAACTAGGTGGGCTGATTGATACTGTCAAGGCCCTTAAGCGCTCTGGCTTTCCCAAATCTCAGCTGTATCAAATCCGTGACCTGTTAGAGCGGGGGAAACGAACCGCTATTCTCAACTATCGCTACTTTCGAGTCCGGCTTGCCGCAGAGAAACGGGCCTTACTGGAAGATCACTTTGAACAAGCCTGGTGCAACGCCAGCACGAACGGCGGCAACATTGCCCCCTGGTTAACAGCAAATCGAGAGAGGACTCAGGGTAACGACAGCAAAGATGGCCCCACTCACGAAAAAGAACTGCCCACGATCTATGAAACCATTTGGCGAGAGCTGGTAGAGTTAGAACCTTTTATAGAGGTCACCGATGACGAGGCTGATGATTTGCCCGTTCTGACCGCACAGTCCCAAGGGAGGTCATCATGATTCAGCTAAGCACTCTAACTGAGCCCACCTCAGCAGCTCCGCAGGATGAGACTATTTCGCTCACCGCCATTATCGAAACGGCTTTGTGCGTCGGCGCAGGCGGCTCGTCTGGCTCCCTGGCCGATAAGCCAATCCTCAAAAATGCCGAAGGTCGGTTAGTGATTCCGGCCTCTCAGCTAAAAGGTCGGCTGCGCCATGAATGCGAGAAATTGGTGCAAGCTTTAGGTTGGCCCACTTGTGAATCGCCCGTGGCTCAACGAATGTGCCCCCAGCGTGCAGGCTTATCTGAGAATAAAAAACAGCAGTTTAACCGAGATAGCTACAGGCTACATCGCAGCCCAGGGGATACCCATGGAGAAGGACAAACCCACTGTCTCATTTGCCAACTGTTTGGGAATCCTGCTCTACCTGCCAGACTTCAGTTTAGTGATTTGGTCTGTACAGAGCCCGCAGAAAATATTCCAGACGTGTTGCGTCCCGGAGTCACTATTAACCGACGGCGGCGTACTGCTGAGGAGAAAAAACTGTATTTTCTGGAAACCTCCCCAGCCAATTTAGCCCTTAAATTTGAGGGTAGCCTATTGCTGCATTCACCCTGGCGGCTAACCAATGAAAACACTGAAAATCTAACCTTTGCTAAAGCCCTGATCGTGACTGGCCTCAAGCATATCTACGCCCTCGGTGGCGGCAAGTCTACGGGCCTCGGCTGGCTGCATTGGGAGTTTGACAAGGCGCAGATGACTATTTCAGACGAGGCTTGGGGCTGGCTCAGAAATGCAGATGAACAGCCCCCCACTGAGCAGACCCATACGCCAGAAGGAGGTGCCTGATGAAACGGATTGACTTAACGATTACGGCCCTATCCTCCTTAGCTATTGGCCAGCGCAAGCCCGGTGGTTCGGTAAGCGAAGCGTTAGACTACATTCCCGGCACGGTCATTCGAGGGGCGATCGCCAGTGCTATTCTCCGGAATGCGGATCATGAGCCCGCTGCGGGAGATGATTTCCATCGGTTGTTTTTAGATGACACAGCCGCTGTTTTTCACAATGCCTATCCGGCAATTGCCCACTTAAAAGACGACCAGTACATCATCAGCGAAGGAGACGTTCAGGTTTTGCCAGCCACCGCCCTGAGCGCTAAAACTGGAGGTGGCTTTAAACCCGAGCATCTGGGGGTTTTTGATAGCCTCATCGATAGCTTTTGTGCCAAGAGCCAGGGCTACTTTTATGGACCAAACGACATCTATAACAACTTGGTAGAACCTTTCGGCGGGTTTTATAGCCAAAGTCAGGGGCATTACTATCGCCACGCCGTGAGCAAACGCCTGTTGACACGAGTCGGCATCAACCGCAGGCGAGCCACTGCTCAAGACGAGATTCTCTATAGCATTGAGGTGATGAATGAATCTCAGGGTAAACAAGAGCGGGTTAGAACGGTTTATCGAGGCAGTATTTTCGTCCAAGACTCGGACGATCTTGCCACGCAGCTCTATGATTTTTTACAGCAGCGATGCCACCATCTGCGAATTGGGGGCTCAGCCTCAAGGGGGCTTGGCAAAATTCGCTTAGACGTTGCCCAACCGAAAGCAGAAACGGCCAGCTCAACCCAAGACCGGATTAACGCTTTTAATACTAAGCTCAAAGAACGATGGCACTGGTGGAATATATTGGGAGGAGCCGATTCAGACCCAACGGACAAGGAGTCTTTTTTCACCCTAACCCTACAATCCGATACCATTTTGACCGAAGACTGGCGGCGAACAACTGTAGTGTCTCCAGCAATGCTGGCTCCCATTATTGGTCTGGAGGTAGGCGAGATTACCTTGCACGCGGCCTATACTAGCCATGACTATCGTTCCGGTTGGAACTCGGCCTGGGGGCTGCCTAAAGATACAGAGCTGGTCACTAAGAAAGGTGGCGTGTGGCTCTTCAGCATTCCAAAAGACAAGCAGGGTGATTGTTACGGTGCCTTGGCCAAATTAGAGAGACTCGGTCTAGGGAATCGATGTTCGGAAGGCTACGGTCAGGTAAAAGTGTGTGATGAGTTTCATCAGGTAATGAGGGAGAATCCAGCGTGAACGAAACTGTAGAGCCAAAGACTGTAGAGCCAAAGACTATGGAAACAAAGGCCGAAAAGCCCAATGCACAAAAAAACGAACTGCTTATACTCAAAGGCATTCGACAGATTGAAGATGATATTGTAATTGCGATTGAAGAGGCGTTGGATAAGTGTGACTATCCCAAAAGCGGTAGAGATAAGCTAGAAGCCTCTCAATTTAGAAATTTAGTACGGGTTGCCGATACGACGGAAAGCGCAGAGGTAGTCAAAAACTTTTTGCGCTATCAGGTAGGCCGAGAAAAAAAATGGGGCCGAGGTAAGGGATCTCTGGCTGAGCGAATTGTCGAAGATATTGACGGCAAGTTAAAAGACTACGCTAGCAAAATTGCCCAGGGTGCAGACGACGTAGATGAAAAGCGCATCCGAATGGAGTTAATTCGTCGATACCTGGGCTACGGCTCCCGTCGCCTGAGATATCTTGATTCAAAACAGGAGAGCTAAGTCATGTTTGACATCTTCAAAAATCGCCTGGAGCTGACGGGCACCCTCAAAACAGTAACCGCCCTACGCATTAGCCAGGGTCGCTCGACAGAACCCATTGGCTCAGATTTGCCAGTAGTCAAAGATGCTTTGGGACAACCGTTGATTCCAGGCTCTAGCTTTAAAGGGGCGATGCGATCGCGACTCGAAAGCTTCATGAGAGGTATTGATCCATCCCTGGCACAAGACCCATCAGAGCTGGTCAACACCGCCACTAATGAGGCGGTCAAGGCCCTTAAAGAAACCCACAAAGATGATGACCTCGTCCTGACCCAAGCCCTCGACGGCATCACCGATAAAGTCTCTAAAGTCTTTGGTACTCCGTGGCAGGCCAGTAAATTTCAAGTGCGCGATTTAACGGTGAGACCTGACACCTGGTTTGGCCAATATCAAGAACGAGATGGCGTCTCGATTGATAGAGATACTGAAACCGCCGTAGACGGTCGCCTTTATGATTTTCAGGTGGTTCCAGCAGGGGTCGAGTTTGAGTTTAAAGCCGTCTTTGAGAATGCAGACACGGTGCAGACTGACCAGGGCGAGATTGGCTACTGGGAGCTGGGCCTGGTGATGATAGGGTTGCAGCAGTTTAAGCTACAGCAAATTCCCCTGGGCGGTGGTTGCTCTAGAGGGCTGGGTGTGGTGCAACTAGAGATTGACAAACTGGTATGGGTAGACCCAGAAGGTGATCCTGCGGCGCTACTGACCTACATGCAACGGCTCAGCGATGACAACTTGAGCCACTACGAGCGAGATATCAGCCATATTGAAGCCCTCAAAGAAGACTGGACCAGCGCCCTGGTGAGCTATCTGACCTGGACGATGGGCGATCTCAACCTGGCTACTAATACTACAAATACTGCTAATACAGCAGCGGAGGCTTAAGGAGTTGTTTTATGCATAAGCGATTTGTAAATCACTGCACTATCGACATTAATCTGATTCCCAAAGGGCCTGTGCTGATTAAATCTGGGAAAGAAGGAGCCGACCCCACCAAACCCGATATGGAATTTGTGGAGACCTACCACGCCGGGGGGCGCTCGATTTACTTCCCAGGTAGCTCTCTCAAGGGAGCGATTCGTGCCCATGCCGAACGTATCGTCAGAACCATTGGCTCTGATCGCCGCCCTGCCAACCTTGACCCTACTGAAGGTGAAGCCAGGCCCCTATGGGCAAGTGACCCGTTAGATCGAGAGAGTTATAAATATATCGAAAAAGAGAAAGATAGCCAAAAGGTCTATCGCTGGTCTTCGTTTACCGACCAGCTATTTGGGAGCGTCGCCATTGCCAGTCGCCTGCGTATAGAAGATGCCTATCCGGCAGATCCTCAGCAGGTCAAAACCGAAGAGCGCAACGGCGTCGCCATTGACCGTGTATTTGGTTCCGTGGCGGTTGGGCCGTTTAACTATCAGGTCTGTACCGCTGGAGAATTTCAGACCAAGATTCACCTGAAAAATTTCACCCTGGAGCAGCTAGGACTCCTTGGTTTGATATTACGAGACCTCAACGATGGTTGGTTTGGTCTGGGCTTTGCCAAGTCTCGTGGGATGGGGCTGGTAGAGGTGAAGCTCAATCAAGCCACGGTTGATTATCCAGGCTGTATTTTGAAAGATGGTCAGATTTGCTTGTTGGTCAGCCGCGATCTCCATTGGCCCCAGTCGGAGCTGATTGGCGCAGGGGCGTTTTTTAAGGATGATGCAGAGCGCCAACGATACGGGTTCCCAGCCGAAGACACCCAGTCTACTCCTGTGACCGCTCAGGAAATGGCCTACGGGCTGGGGGTACAGCTCACCTGGGCTGAAGGGCAGGTAGACGATTTGTTTACCCGAGCGGTAACCGCTTGGCGATCTCGATTGATGGAGGGTGTCGCATCATGAGCAATGCTTTTGTTGGCGTGACCCCAAACCCAGTGGATAAAACAACACTGCAAGACATTATCAATCGCTGTATAGACAGCAATGGCTGGCAATTTCTCCGGTGGCCTCACCAGGTGAAGCTTTCGCCAGTGAGTGACACAACAGACTTTTCTGCTTGCCAGGAGGGTCAGGCATTTGACCAAGACCGTGAACTGCGCTGGAAACGGCAGGGGCAAACTTATGAGGTGTTGCTGCTTTCCGAATCTGGCGGTGATAAAGCGCTCTTGTCTATTAACAACGGGCAGTCTTGGGAAACCAAAATTCTCGATGCTAAACCTTACCAAAAAACGGAAACTCGCTTTCCGAGAAAAATCGAAATGCCAGATGGCCTTGATCTAGGACAGCGGTATTTCATTAATGCCCAGACCGCGTGCGTGCAGTTTATTGCGTTGAGGGTAAAGTAGCATGGCTTCAAATCGACCCACCAGACCTGTTAGGCGATCAGCAAATACAGACGACCTTCCAGATAAGCCCTATGAACTTGTCTCCTTTCCCAGCAAACGGCCTTCTCTTAAAGCGCCTGTGGGGCATCATCGCTATGCCAAAAACTGCTATCACGGCATGCTGCACCTTTCCTTAAAAGTACAGACAGCACTCCATGTCTCAACCGGTATTACGGCGTTGGGCAGTGACGTGGGCAGCAAAGTACCGCTGATTAAAACCATGACCCGTGGCAAAAATCACCAGCTGATCATTCAAGGTAGCTCTTTGAAGGGCTGTGTGAGAGCCATTTATGAGGCCATTACCAACAGTACCTTAGCGGTGGTGACGGGTCGTCACCAGCAAAAGATGCCTAGAGACCGGATGCCTTGCCGGAAGAAAGATAGTCTATGCCCCGCTAGTCAGGTTTTTGGCGCGTTAGATTGGCAGGGGTTGGTACATTTTACTGATGCGCAATGTGCCTCAGCAAAGTCGGTAACGGGGTTTATGCCGTCACTGTATCGACCTCGTCCCGAACGCGATGCTTACTTTAAGGGCGGACAAGCAGCGGGCCGTAAGTTTTATTATCATGCGGTGAAGGCTTTGGAGGGGGGTGATCGCGGCACTCGGGTGCAGCAGGCGGGCAATGAGTATACCTTTAAGACTGATTTACAGTTTTTGAATTTAACTCAGGCCCAGCTCGGCACATTGTTGATCGCGTTGGGGCAAGACAAAGACCATCCAATGGCTCTGAAGCTGGGGGGCGGTAAGCCAGTGGGCATGGGCACAGTACAGGTGCAAGCCACCCGTCTGGAGATACCGGAAAATATACGAGATCGCTATATGCACTATGCAGTGCCTGAGTCTGCAGCAGTTGAAGGTGATGCCTTAACTAAGTTTATCCAACAGGCGATTGACACAGCACGTCGAGAGAAACTGGTAGAAAAGTCTCAGCTGGAGCAGCTGCACCAGGTATTGCAATGGCCCACGACTCGAGAAGCCCCCACAGGAATGTACTGATGCTAGCAACAGACACACTTACCGATGCCCAATGGCAAATTGCAGATGCGATCGCACGTCAGTTGGTGATAGAGGGCACCGATGTTAACGAATTGCGTAAGGCGATCGCATACTTACGAGCACATCTGGACAGAGCCGACGCAGGCAAGAAGTTTTTTGACTATTTAAAGACCCTGGTGCGCCACGGCAACAGCATTGGCCATAGCAAACGGACGATTGATTACTACCGTAGCTTAGATGCTATTTGCAGCCAGTATTTGAGTAGCTATCAAGACGATACCTCCAAAATGCTCTTTTTGCTAGGTTGGGCGGCTCGACTGGTACAGTATTACGACAAGGGCGTACCCACAGGTGAGATAGAAAGACCAGAAATCAAATCGGAGCGGGAGGCTGAGTTGCAAGCTGTTGCAGCGGCAAATACATTTCGGGTAGGCCAAACTCTAGAGGCAACCATTAAAGCAATTAAGACCAATAAAATCACCTATGAAATCCTGGGGACAATTCGACTAACACAGAAAGAACCAAAACTGCTGAAAAATTGCACACTTGCAGAAGGTCAGATGTTAAAGGTTAAAATCACTGCTTTAAAGAACGGCTCGATCAAAAAAGTTGAAGCGGAGTGCCCAGCAAATGCCGTCAAGCAAGGTTGAACTCTGAGTTTTTAGGGTTCACACATATCGCTATGAGGCCGAGTGGCGATCGCCGTAAACGACATAGGCTCCATTGGCTGCATGACCCACTAACGTCACTGGGTTGTTAGCGATCAAGAGATATTGCGTTTTAGACTTTGGTTCTATCCTATTTAGATTGTTGATATACCCTCTGAAATAAACCACCAGGACAGTGGGATCGGCCAAGACTTCGTCTAATAACCGCTCTACCAGATCTTTTGCGTGAGTTTCTTGCTCTGCGCCGGGCAACTTTGTAAACCTTTGCCCAGACGACATCACCATATTCTGTAAGTCTAAAATTGTAATATCGCCCCGTCGCGATCGCAACTTTCTCTCGGTTGTACAAAACCGAACAGGCTTTCTAAACCCGCGAATCTCCAATAGCGGGATTTCACTAATCTCCTCTTTTTCAACGGCTGCATTAGGCAAGAAATAGTCAACTAAGGTATTCCCAACAATCCGCTCTGGTAGGACCGTCCGTTCCCAGTATTCAAACTCATCTTTAACCAGGGCTTTGACGCGGCTATCCAACTCTCGCCTGACCATGTCGCTAGCCACTTCTCTGGCGTCGTCTAGATTGTTCTTAAAGAACCAGGTCAACAGCGCACCGACAATCCCCAAAAAGCCGAGAAATGCACTGTTCATTTTGAGAATGAACTCTATTTGCTTAGTCAATAGTTCCGCGTCTGCGGCGGCGGCTTGGCCTGAGGCGGGGGGCAGCGAAACAGCCGCGTAGAGGATACTCACGGAAAGGACAATTAGGAATGACAAGAGCCCCCATCTGCCGAGCTGCTTTTTAGTTTGCGATCGCATCAACTTGGTCATCAGTTACGATTCACTATCTATCTATTATCTCTTAAAAGCTACAAAAACAATCGTTCCACATCGCAAGCAAAACCGGGTAACAAAGGCGAAGTTAAAGTATCACCCGGAAACAATGTCTCCACCAGCTGGAGTAACCCTGACTGACGGCGATAAATCTCAATCTGTTTCAAGCGCCAATCTAAGATCCAATAGTCCTGCACACCTCGACTGGTATAGAGTTTCAGTTTCGTTTCCCGATCTCGTCGCTCATTGTCTACACCAGGCGAAAGCACTTCGACAATCAGCTCTGGGGCAACGGTTAAATGTCCGGCCTCATCCAAAGAAGTCGCCAAACGAGTTTTACTGATCCAAACCACGTCGGGAATCACATTATCCGCTTCGGAGAAGATCACACCGGGTGCTTGAGCCACTTCCCCCAATCCCATCTTGATCGACCAGTCTCGAAGCTCTGCGTAGGTATTACCACTGGCTTTTTGGTGGCCCCAGTGGGGTGCTCTGGTCACGAGTAAGTCTCCATCAATGATTTCGTAGCGATTGCTGCTCTCGGGCAGCAGCTCGAGGTCAGTGGTCGTCCACCGCACCTGTGGGTCAGTGCTTTGGGTCATGATCTCACCTCCGGTGGAGAATAGCCTTATTGTATCTAAAGTGGCCATCTAGGTCCCTATATATCAAACGTGAGCTGCTTGAGGTGGTCTAAAGACACGCTGCGGATGAGGTTGTGCTGCTTGAGCAGTAGCTCGGGGCCTTCGGTTTTGGCTTCGACTAAGTAGCGATCGCACAAAATATCCAGCGCGGCTACCTGCTCAGCGTCAGACTGCTGCCAGTCTTCCAGATGGCTAAGCCACCAGTCTTCGGGGACGGGGCAGCGATAGACGGCGGTCTCACACAGCAGGATGTAGGCATATTTAGCATCCTGGCGCAGGCGGTCAAAGGTTTGCTCCAGGCGCTGTTGCACATTACGGCGCAGGGCGCGGGTAAAGCGATCGAGTTTCCATTTATCGTCTGCGCCTGTGGTGCTACCTTCGGCGGCTTCTGCGATCGCCTTTTCGACGGCTTCGATCTCTTGTCCGTAGCGTTTCCAGTAAGCAGCGACATTACCGTAAAACGGATGGCTACCGATTTCACCAATGATGATGCGCAGGGCGAGGGGATGGCCTTCGTAGGCTTGGCCGATTCTCAACAGCTCGGGTTTACGGTTGGGCTCGGGGGCAATGCCGGTTTTGATAAATAGCGCCTGCTGCTCAGCCTCAGATAGGCCGCTGAGGGGCTGACAATGCCAAAAGTTTTGATAGCGAGACCCAATTTCCTCGATTTGGGTTGGTAGTTCCTGGGAGGTCAAAATAAACCGGCTTTGAAACGTCTCGCTGGCTAAAACCGCTCTGAAGAAGGCCAAAAAGCCCTCATCGATAAACTCGCTCCAACCCTCTTGTTCGTTACCTTTTAAGATTTGCTCCAGGGAGTCGATCAAAATCAGGTACGGCGTTTTTTGTAAATGCAGCACCAGGCGGCGCGCCAGCAGCTGGGGATCGGTGCGTTCGTCGGGGGCAACGGGCTGCCCGCAGACTTCCAACAGTCGAGCCGCGACGCTGGCAAAGTCTGTTACTTTCTCATGATTGTCAAAGTTTTCCCGCAGCAGTCGGGGGGTATGGTCTTGCAGCTCCGTCGAGAGCCGCTCCGCCAGGGCGGTCTTGCCCACCCCGGCCATGCCCGTAACCAGCATCAGCCGACAGACCCCCTTGAGCTTTGTGGTTAACTCAAGGGTCAGCGCCTCCCGCCCTACCCAAAATGGATCGTAGGCAAAGAAGTGCTCAAGGTCTGGCTCCGCCGCTGGCGTCGAGGCTGAGTCCGCCGCCGTCCCTTGGGGCAACATCATCACCCGTGGCTCCAGCCCAAGCGCTTCACAGATCTCCTCAAATTTAGCCACAGATACCTTGATGCCCCGACAAAAGTTATTGACGGTTGAGAGGGCAAACCCTAGATTGGCGGCCAGATCCCCCTGGGTTAAAAAGCCATTGCGTTCCAGCGCCAGGGCCACAGCGGGGCGATGATCAGGGTGAACGCAGAGGGAGCGGGGCATGGGGGCGGGGGATTGGGTTAGGTTGGGTTGATTTTAGCAAGGGAGAAGGGGAGATGGGGAGCAGGGGAGATAGGGAGCAGGGGGGCAGGGAAGATAGGGAGAAAGGGTGTAGGGGATAGTTGGATAAGTGATGAAGGATGAACGATGTAGGGCTTTGCCCTTCTCGAAGAGTATGATGAATGTACCAGAACGGAAAGTTTTGTTGGTCAGGAGAATGCTTAAGACACTTAAATTCATCGTTCCTCGTTTCTACTTCA
>JBCDDJ010000114.1:0-15606 GCA_039180385.1 Cyanobacteria bacterium P01_G01_bin.38
GGCTACTGAAGTGATGTACCCCACATTCCGCACTTCCGACTGGCACATCAAATAATTAAACGAAGCAATGGGGATTACAGCCATTTCCTCTGGCAAGATTATCAATAGATAGACTTAATTGAGAATTCTCGCCATTCAGTACAAAAGCACTATTTGACTCTGAAACCCATATCTTCAGAGGGCTTTGGCGTTAATACTTGAGTGTGACACTTCAAAGGGCGGAATGTGGGATGTACAACTTTAGAGTGGGTGCCCCCCTTTTCTCCAGCGTTAGCGGCGCGAAGCGCGGGGACTGAGGGGGATCTATAGAACACCCTTTTCAGACATTGCAAAAGCCGGACAACCTAGCACCACCTGTCCCACCATTTTTAGCGCTCCTGAAGGGTCAGCCCAATGCCTTCTGTGCGATCGCGCAAATCATAATACGTCACGGCTTTAACCGCCTGCCAAAACGGCAGCGTCACCAGACTTTGGACTGCGGTGGTCAGCAATATCATTAACACTACAAACGCACCCGGTGCTTCTTGTTCAGTCACCAGGGCCAGACCAAAGGCGATTGCAAATGTGAGCACAAACCCCAGAACCAGCGCCAGCGGCACCGTCAAAAACCAGGCCATCCAAATGATGGCTGCTATTTTGAAAGTATATCGGCTAGTCAACTGCCAGCTTTGGCGCAGGGCTTGACCCAGAGGCGCTTGAGGTGTCACCGCCAGGGGCAGCTCCCCCAAAAACAGGCGTGCATAGATGAGGGTATCGCACAGCGCCACCGCAACAATAACCCCAAACCCAAGTATCACAGTGAGTGTGTCTCCGACGCTGAGCAGCCCACTGTCTAACCCGCTGCTTAACAAACTGTCTAAAATTTGAACATTGGTGACAACTAAGATGACCGCGAGAATCAAGCCCAGCACAATACTGATGCCGATATATACAATTGCCGTTGTGACGATGAACAGTAGGTAGACCGTCAAATGGATGAGCCAGAATCGGATGAAGTTGCTGTTGATGATGCGATCGCACTCGGCCTTTGACTCGGTGCGCTCGCCTATCTGTAACCAAAACATGCGCGCTATGCGCCCCGATAGCGCCGCAAACTTGAGCCAGCCATAAATCGGCACCAGCAGCCACAGATGCGCCACCAAGGACTGCCCCAGATATCGACGCGGCTGTTGCAGATAGAGCCTTAGCGCAGCGGTAATCGTATTGCCAAGGGTTAAAAGAGAGCGAGACCCGGCCACAGCAAGTCCTCAGAGTCGATTTTTCAGCTTGATCCGCAGATAGTCATCCACCAGCGGCTCCGAAATCTGATCCGCTGGCGCATCCAACACCAGCACGCCACTTTGCTTTAACCGTGCAAACGCCGTCTGCCGCTGGGCCAGCAAATCTAACGCCACCGCGCGACTATAGGCCACATCCACATCAGGGGCCACATTGGCATCAAACGTATGGGCCTGATGGTCAACTTGAGGGTCGCGCAGGGTTACGCAAAACGGCAAATGTCTCGATTTAAGCCGGGTCAGCGCCGCCAGCAGCTCCGCCGAGGCGGTTGTATCCACGATGTCAGTAATCACTACCACCAGCGCCCGTCGGTGCTGTCGGGTGGCCAGCTGGGTCACTGCCCCTAAATAGTCAGACTCCAGCAGCACCGGCTGGATCGGCGTCAGCTTCTCAATTAAATGCTGGAGGTGGGGCCGCCCCCCGGTGGGGGGAAGCCAGGTATGCATGGTGCGGTCAAAGACACCGATACCGACCTTATCGCCGCGATGGAGCCCTGCCAGGGCAAGGGACAGGGCGGAGTTTAGACCCCAGTCAAAGCGAGAGAGTCCCTTCACCTGAGCCGTCATCAGTCGGCCCCGGTCGAGCAGCACCATCAGGGTTTGTTCACGCTCGGGCTCAAGCACCCGCACTAAGGGAGAGCTGCGTCGGGCGGTAGCCTTCCAGTCAATAAATCGGGGGTCGTCACCAATGCCGTATTCGCGCAGTTCGGCAAACTCGGTGCCGATGCCGATACGTTTGCGCTGGCGGATGCTGCCAGTAGATTGCAAGGTGAGGCGGACGGTGAGCGATCGCAACCCCACCAAATCGGGATACACCGCCACTTTTTGCGCCGAGGCGATTTTCCAACTGTGCCAGGCCAGACCCAACGGCCCCCGCTGTCGGACTTGAATGTCGCCCCACGGAAACTCGCCTCGCTGTCGGGGATGGACGTCATAGGTAACGGTCTGGGGCTGCTTTGGATGAACTTTTACCCGTAGCGGCATGAGCAGCTCATCAAAGGCGTCAGGGTAGCTGTCATAGATCAGCACGTCTGCCGGGACCTTGTCCGCAGTCACCGAGAGCGTCACCGCATTGTCGCGGCCAATTGAGAGCCGATGGAGCGTTTCTCGGACCACGGTGGCCCGGCGAGAACGGGTAAGCACACTGTCAAGCAGCATAAACCCCAGGATCACCCCGTCAAAGGCCAGCATTCCTAGCAGAATAGTTGAGAGTGAGATAGGGGTTGAGGCATCAGGCAACACTGCCGTGGGGAGGATAGCGTAGCTCAGGGTTGCGAACTGACTAGTCAGCGCTATCGCTATCGCACCGCCCCCTGCCAGAACGCCATAAAGTCGTCGAGTCGGTGTTACTCCCATCAGCGCGGCACCGCCACTTGCTCAAGCACGGTTTTAATCACCGCATCTACTGTCAGACCGTCGAGCTGGGCCTCGGGACCTAAGATCAGTCGATGCCGCAGCAGCGGCTTAGCCACCGCCTTGACATTATCCGGGGTGACATAGGATTGCCCCTTGAGCCAGGCATGGGCCTTGCTCGCCTGTAGCCAGTTGACCGCAGAGCGAGGTGAGGCCCCCAGGGCCAGATCCGGCGACTGTCGAGTTTTGCGCACCAGCCCCAGCAGGTAGTCCAAAATCGGCTCCTGCACCGTGATTTTCTTCACCGCCTGTCGCGCCGCCAGCACCTGCTCCGCCGTGGCCAGGGGCTGCAAACTTTTTAGATTCAGCCGTTTTGCCTCAAACCCCGCCTGGGCGTTGGTGAGCATTTGCTTCTCGGCCTCAGCCTCGGGATAATCGACCACCAGCTTAAAGAGAAACCGATCGAGCTGGGCCTCGGGCAGGGGGTAAGTACCCTCAAACTCCAGGGAGTTTTGGGTGGCGATCACCCAGAAAAAATCGGGCAGCGGCCAGCCCGTGCCATCGAGGGTGACCTGCTGTTCTTCCATCGCCTCTAGCAAAGCCGCCTGGGTTTTGGGCGGGGTCCGGTTAATCTCATCGGCTAGCAGCACCTGGGTAAACACCGGCCCTTTTTTTAGCTCAAAGCTGCGGGTGTTGAGGTCAAAGATATTTGTTCCCAAAATGTCTGACGGTAAAATATCCGGCGTTAGCTGAATTCGACAAAACTCCGCCTGGATCAAGTGGGCCATCGCCTTCACCGTCAGCGTTTTACCCGTACCCGGCACCCCTTCTAAAATCAGGTGTCCCCCGGCCAGCAGCGCCACCAGCAGCTGATCAATCACCTCGGATTGGCCCACAATGACCTGGCCCAGGGTTTGGCCAATGCGATTTACCCGCGTTTGCAGATCGTCCATGTTTAGAAGGAAATAGAGATAACTTGTGTATTTAAGCTGGAAGAGTTTTGGCAGGGAGGAGAAATAGGAGATAGGAGACAGGTTTGAGTTTCAGGGTTTGAGTTTTAAGTTCAGTTCAAAATTCAAAACTTTCCCCACTGGCTTCACCGGTTCCCCCATTTATGTTCTCCCTCCCTCCAATTGCCGTCGAATCCGCTGCAGCTGGGCCAGCCAGTCTATCAAACTGCTATCTTTTGCCGCAGTTGAGAACGGCGGCGGCTTGAAGAGTGGTCTCAAATCACTGGCAGAACCACCGCTTTTTTGAACCCAGGCTTGACCTAAAACGGCCTCATCCACAGCCATCACTTCGCCAAAACCCAAAGCCTTTTGTAAGTGTAGTCGCTCTTCCTTGGCGATCATCTCTGCGACAAAACGATAGCCACCAGCTTTGTGCAAAACCCCAGCCAACGCCTGGATGTAGGCCTGACTGTTGTCTACCTGACGAGCCCTGATCACGGACCGTGTCCCCAGGCGCTGGTTTTGGGCCAAAATTAACACGCCCATCAGCACAGCGATTTGCAGCCCTGCCACCAGTATCGGGGTGCGGGTCAGGTAGGTAAACCAATCCTTGGCAACGTCCTGGACAATATCCTCTGCCTCTCGATAGCCGTGGAGGTATTCATCGATCCAAATTGGGCCATCGGTTTCGGTTACCAGAGCGGCTAAAAACTCATAGTTGCCGGTTTCTGACTGATAGGCATTGGCCGCTAGATAGGGCGTTGTGGCAAAGGTAATGGTCCCCTCGTCCCTCGATTCTTGCCAGACGACGGCACCAGAATCGTCACCCAGGATTTGTGAGAAGTCTTTCTCTAGAAAGATTTGTCGGCGTCGGGTCTGAACCACAACATTCCCTTGGGGGCTCTCCTGCTGGGTAGAAAACGGGGCGGCGGTCACTGCCCGATTTATCCCTAGCACAATTAGACGGTTGCCATCGCTGAGCCAGTCTTTGACCCAGGTTTCGCTCCAAATCCAGCTTGGATCTACCAGTCGGGGCCGTACCTGGATGAGGGTTTGCGGTGAGGATGCACCAGTCGCCTGCTCACCCGTTGGCTGATCGCCAACCGGATCAGCTGGTTCAGCGCGATCGCGATCGGGCAGGTCGCGATAGGGGCGCTGCCACCGTTCTAAGGGGATGCCGCGCTCAACCATTTCGCGATACCAACCTAAATATCCATTGGGGGCACGGTTAAAGGTAGACCCATTGACCAGGCGACTGTTGGGGGCTAGCAAGACACTCAGTAACCCCAACAGCACCACCACAATCAACCCCATCCAGACGTAGCGGTTTGAGAAAGTGCGGCTCATGACTTATCTAGCTCCCGATAGGCTTGTCGGCAGCGTTGAAAGTTTTCTTCGGTGAGGGCGTCTGCTCCAAAATGCGATCGCTCATGGGTACGGATCAGCAGCTGGTAGGGTCGAGGCTGGGTGACGGTCTCTAATCGCTTTAAATATTCTCGATCGGTGCGGCTAGGTTGATGGCTGATCCAGTCGCGGTCATGCAGCTTTTGCAGAGCCGCCCGATAAAACGCATGACACGCGGCTTGCCACTGCCCGGCCTGGGCCAGTTGGTTGGCCTGACGAACCCACTCTGCCACGCTCAGATGGGGTGTTTGGGCCTTGGCTGCGAGGGCTGTCCTCTGGACTCGACGGGGTTGGCGGTAGGTGAGTAAATACTCCAGGGCTTGTAAAAGTAGCAAGCTCAGCAGCAGGACCAGACAACCGATCAAAAACCAAAGTAGCACCGGCCCTAACCAGGCGGGCCAAACCATCGGGTCGGGATCGGGTCCTGTCTCGTCAGGCGATCTCGAGAGCTGCCACTCAATCCATTGCTTGAGTCGCTGGCCCAATAGTTGAACCTGCCAGCCCACACTGCTGGCTTGAATGTCACTGGCTTGAGTCGGTTGAACGGTGTCGGCTGCGATTAGCCAATTCATGTAGCCTGCTTATCCCCATCTGGATGAAAGGTCAAGGAGCGTCGTCCTTATTGTCGCCCTTATTATAGACATCACTTCCTTAAACCTCTTTTACGAGAGGTTGACTGTCTCTGCTGAGATCAGTCATGGTGTCTTTATTGACATGCTCCCGACACATTGTCTTGATATGCGCATGAGCAACTCACAACCGCATGGTTAAATTGCCCGCCACGACAGAGTCTAATCTGTTTGTCAAACCCGTTTGCGCGCCCCTGAGCTTAATGCAAAACCCCACTGCGTGGCTACAGGCGTTTTGGCGGTTTTCACGCCCCCATACTGTCGTCGGCACCAGTCTGAGCGTGGTGGGCTTGTTTGCGATCGCATGGGCCACCCGTCATCCCCTGGGCGACCAGCCAACGACGCTGCAGATCTGGCGAGCCATCACAGCGATGCTGCTCACCTGGCTGGCCTGCCTGTGCGGCAACGTCTATATTGTTGGGCTCAACCAGATCGAAGACGTGGAGATTGATCGGGTCAATAAGCCCCATCTGCCGCTGGCATCAGGGGAATATTCGCGATCGCAGGCGGTCTTGCTCGTGCTCATTGCGGGTCTCAGCGCCCTGAGTCTGGCGGTGCTCTCCCACAGTCTTTATTTGATTGCCACAATTTGGCTGAGTCTGGCCATTGGCACCGCTTATTCGCTACCGCCGATCCGCCTCAAACGGTTTCCCTTTTGGGCCTCATTTTGTATTTTGGCCGTGCGTGGAGCCGTGGTTAACTTGGGCGTCTTTTTACATGCCGCTGGGCAGTTGGACATACCGCAGACGGTGCCTGTTCGGGTCTGGGCACTGACTTTATTTGTGTTGGTGTTTAGTTTTGCGATCGCTATTTTCAAAGATATCCCCGACATCGAAGGCGATCGGCGCTATAACATCTCTACCTACACCGTGCAGCTGGGCCAGAGCGCCGTGTTTAACCTTGCCCGCTGGGTCTTAACCGGCTGCTACGGCGGACTCATCCTATCGGTTCCGTTTTTACCCGGTGTCAACCGCTGGTTTTTGATGGGGGTCCATAGCCTCATGCTGGGCTACTTTTGGTACCTGAGTCGCCGGGTTGGGCTGCAATCTAGCCAAAGTCAAACAGATCAGAGTCAGGTAAACCAGAGTCAAATGACTGCTCGCCCCTCAGAAACTGAGCCGCCAGCAGACTCGACCATCTCATACCCGGCCTTTTACCAATTTATTTGGAAGCTCTTTTTTGTTGAGTATCTCGTTTTTCCCATCGCTTGTTGGTTGGCTTAATCCCCCTTCGCCCTGTCTCCTGATCCCTTCGCCTATTAAGCTACCAACTCCTCAATAAACGCATCCCCACCCTGCAAATTTCTCAGCGAAGGCTGCGCTGGGGAGAGCAGATAAGGGGCTTGCCCAGTTACCAGCGGGATGACCAGCCGACTCGGGGGGTAGCTGGGTGGAGCAGACACAGATTTGAGCAGCTGTTGGGCAGTTGCGATCGCATCGCTCCCCTGCCAGCGAGTTAGCCACACCTGCATCACGCCGCGCTTTTCATTGCGCTCAAGCTTGACCCGCTGAGCAATCCCCGTTTTGAGCACCTCAAACGCCTGCTGGATGACCGCCTGCTCGGCGGCGGCACCGCTGAGGCCATAAAACGTTTCAGCATCGCCCCAGATCAGCATTTTTGTACCCACCGGGCAGGGCACCTCCCCCTGGGCCAAAATCACCGTAGCCAGGACCACCGGCCCGCACTGTAGCTGATCACAAAGCTTTTGATAAAGCGCCTGGTGAACTCTCGAGGACGTTGAAGACATAGTTGGGCACATCATTTGTAGACAATCATTCGTGAACAACTGTGTAGCTTTTCTTGATTTACAGGCGATGCCCCAGAGAACCGCATAAATTTTTAGCAGAATGAAATTAAGCTTTGCCCTATCCAGACCCGTGCTTTCCACTCAGGCACAAACTCAAGTTTTCAAACTGGATGTGGGGTTATTGCCTCCCTGTACTGACATTACAAACGGTCATTATGCTTAACAAATCGCAACGTCAAGCATCGCTCATTCTAGTCAGCCTGATGGCGATTGGCTTCAGTATGCCGATGGCTCAGGCTGAAGATCCGATACCTTCGGTGACCTGTGCTTACGATCCTGACTCGGGCTTAGCCAATCCGCTGGGGATGCGCAGCTATATTCGTCTGCAAGAAGTCAGCGGTAACACCAACGTGATCTTTGACCAATTTCCGTCTAACGTGGCTGGGCCAAGGGCAGCGACCATTGCTTTCCAGCGGGTATTGACCTTTTATGACTTGGGCGTCAGCGATGCGCGCCAGCTCTTGCTGAGCAATCCTACGTACTATAACGAGCTGGTTGGCTATGATGCTCCCGACGGGTTTGGGCCAGTGAATAATGTCCTTGCTTGCAGGGTGGCCGACGCAGCGACCACAGGCGAATTATCCACGGGCGAATTACCCACATTAGAGGCCGTCCCAACCCCCCAACCCCCCCCCGCAAATACATCAACGCCAATCACACCCTATGACACCATTGCCAGCCTGCCCGATGGCAACTATCGCTACTGGTCTGGGCAGTCAGAGTTCCGAGTGGTGGGCAATCAAGAGCTGTTAGATCGCGGCGGTGCCCTCTTTGTGTTTCATAAAACAGGCAATGCGGTGACGGGAGCCTTTTCGTATGTTGATAACGAAGCCATCTGCGTGAGTGGGCGGGTCAGCGGCAACACGATCAGCGGGCAGGCCTATCCCTATAGCAGTGAGGTGCGAGACCTGGCAGAGTCGTTCGAGCCGTGGGGCCCCGCCGGGTTCTTGCAGGTACGGCGTGCTCAAACCGTTGAGACAGGCGACTTTTATGACAGCGCTATCCTCAATCTCAATGACTTTTCGAGAATCAATGCAGGTGCGGTATTGCCCCCCGAGCGATGTGCCCCAGCCATGTGAAAGTTAAACCACAGCTGCCGTGGGAATTCTGAATGTTAGCCCCTTATCCTTGCAAAAAAGCTCAAAAGAGTTTCTTAGTACTAGAAGCAAGGTAAGGGCTCTCAAATATTCCACCCTGCGCGGCTAGATGGCGAACATTAACCTTAGAAAACTGGTTCTACGAAAAGAACTGTCTTTAATCCAGGATATTGTCAATGCCATCGATCCCAAAGTCAGTATTCAAACTGCTGAAGGGCAGCTATTGCTGGGGGGGCAGTCGGAGAGCTATCATCAACGCCATCCAATTGCCCTCGATGGGCAAATTTTGGGCTGGGTACACGGCAACGAAAAAGCCGGATCGATTGCTCACTTGATTTCCCAATTGGTCCATCGGGAAATAGAAAAACGCACCCTGGCCCAGGAGCTCCTCGGCAAATATAAGGAAATTTCCCTACTTTTCAACCTGTCAGAAAAAATCATCGATAGCCTAAACGTGCAGGAGGTGGCTTCCCTTGTCTTGGAGGAAGTTAGACAGCCGCTGAAGTCAAGTCATGGGGCCCTACTGCTGTTTCAGGAGAACGCCCACCTGCTCAAGAGTATTGCTAGCTTTGGGGATGATAGCCTGTTTCATCAGGCGATCTCGCCCGGCGAAGGCATCATTGGCACAGTGATCGAAACCGGGCGTGGCGAAATTGTTAACGATGTCTCCTCAGACCCTCGCCATCCAGGCAACCCGGGATGTATGACCGCCCTGATGTGTGTGCCCTTAAAAAGTAAAGAAGTCACCATTGGTGCGATCGCACTGTGCCGCGCCCATCGCCAACCCTATAGTGCCGAGGATCTAAAACTACTCACCACCCTGGCATCTCAGGCGGCTGGTGTTATCAATGCCCTACTCCACGAGCGACAGCTTAAAGAAAGCCGTCAAAATGATTTGCTTTTTCGCCTCTCGAGTCAGATTCGAGACTCCTTGGAGCTAGATGCTATCCTCGCCACAGCCGTCAGCGAAATCTACCAGGCATTAAACCTGGATCGCTGCTGTTTTCTTTGGTATCAAACCGAAGCCAGAGTGCGACAGCTCGCCAGTGCAACCCACGGAGCCTGTCTGCTCCCCCAGTTTGTGGGGGGGCTTGATATCGTCACAGAATCCAAGCACGTCAGCCTGGCTCCTCTGGTGGGTGTTTATCCCCCTGAAACCGTGGGCGATTTGGCGCAATGGTTTCGCCAACAGGCGTTGGTGCGTATTGATAATGTGTACGACTTAAAGGATGGAGCGACCCAACGGTTTTTACAGGCCCATGACTTCATTGCGTTCCTGGCGATTCCCATTCAAACTCGCTCAGGTCAAACGGGGGCCCTTTGCTGCGGCAAGCGCTATGAACCCAGCCCCTGGAGCGACAGTGAAGTCGCACTCTTAAAAGCCGTCACCAATCAACTTGCGATTGCCCTAGATCAATCCGAGCTGTATGAACAGAGCCGAACCACTGCCCACCTGGCCCAGGATAAAGCTCAACAGTTAGAAGCCACCCTGGCTACCCTACAACAAACCCAGCTCCAATTGGTGCAGAGCGAAAAGATGTCCAGCATTGGTCAGATGGTGGCGGGGGTTGCCCACGAAATCAACAATCCCGTCACTTTTATCCACGGCAACCTCGGTCACCTCCAACACTATACCCAGGACCTTGTCGAGCTGATTCAGCTGTACCAGACAGAGGGCAAAACATCCTCCAAAACTCTGCAAGACACTATCAATGACATCGATCTGCCCTTTGTCCTTGAGGACTTGCCTAAAACTCTGCACAGTATGACCGTCGGTACCGAACGCATTCGCGAAATTGTCTTGTCTCTGAGAAACTTTTCTCGTTTGGATCAGGCCGACTTTAAACCAGTTGATATCCATGAAGGCCTTGACAGCACCCTGCTCATTTTGCGTCACCGTCTGAAACCCAACGATACCTTCGCGGGTGTCGAGATCATCAAACGCTACGACGCTCTGCCCGTCGTTCAATGCTACCCGGGTCAGCTAAATCAGGTATTTATGAACATTTTGGCAAATGCAATTGATGCGCTAGAGGAGACAGGCGGCTCTTCGACCATTACCATCACCACCCAGCAAATCGACCCCAACCGTATCCAAATTTGCATTGCTGACAACGGTCCCGGTATTCCCCCAACGGTGCAGGCCAAACTCTTTGACCCCTTCTTTACAACCAAAAGCGTTGGCAAAGGGACGGGGTTGGGGCTCTCCATCAGCTATCAGATTATTACCGAACGACATAGCGGCACCCTGCGCTGTCAGTCGGTACCGGGTCAAGGCACTGAATTTATCATCGAAATCCCGATTCACCAAACTGTTCCCCAACGTCCTGACCGAGAATCAGGTCCTGGCAAACGTTCTCAACGCTTGCCAGGACCAGCCGACCCAGCATTTCCCCTGCCCCCGGTCCCCCATTAGCCCCATAAATTTCCCCGAATTTTCCCATCAATCCTCGCATAAATCTCCATCATCCTTGCAGAAATTGCCTTATGACGACGCCTCAATCTTCTCCTCAATCCCACCCGTCAGCCCAGGTCTCTACAGGGTTACCCAAAAGTTGGCTCCACCGTCTCAAAGTCGGTCAAAAAATCGGCCTGGGCTATGCCACAGCATTGGGTATTGCCGTAGTTGGTACCATCACTGGCATTGTGATTGGCAATGCCCATCAGCACCACGCCCTTGAGATCCAGGAAGATGCCATCGGAGAAATTCTCGAACTCAAAGATCTTGAAGCCGCCCTGATACGACTCAACGTCAATGAACGCGATTTAGTCACCTGGTTAGACAGCCCTGATCAATTTCAAGCTACCTATCAGACCTATCAAGGAAATGTGCTGGCATTTCAGGACGCCTGGGCAGAGTTGCTAGAAGAGTATGAAGAAGACAGTGCAGAAGGGATTGAGCGGGAAGAAGAACTCGAATTTCTGGAGAACCTGGTCGAAACCTATGACGGGGTTTTGGAAAACTATCTAGAGGAAGTCGATCGTTTTCTTGAAGACTTGTCGCTGAACGAGTTACAGGGGAGTCGTCTCACCGAGGCCCGACAAACCTTGATTGAGATCAATCGTCGCCCGGCCTCTCTACAAGTAAGAGAATTCTCTGAGGCATTATCTGAACTGGTTGACTCGATTGAGGCCATCGAGTTGGAAGAAGCTGAAGAGGCGGTTCAAACCGCTGCCCGGCTGCGCATTCGGGTGATTGGTCTCAGCATTGCCCTCTCTCTGATTGTCGCGAGTCTACTGGCCTGGCTGATCAGTCGAGCGATCAATCATCCCCTCAAAGCGGTAGAAGAGACTGCACTGCAGGTCACGCGGGATAAAAACTTTAATTTGCGAGCTGCCGTGGTCAGCGGAGATGAGGTCGGGACCCTGGCCACGACGCTCAACCAATTAATTGAGTGGGTTGGTACCCATACCCATGCCTTGACCCTGGCTCAACAAGACTTGGAAGAGCAAACCCAGGAACTCAATGCCATCATCGACAACCTGGGGGATGGTTTACTGGTGATCGACCCCAAGGGGTGCATTACCCGCTCTAACCCAGCTCTGCGGAAGCTATTTAGCCTCAATGACACCGCCCTGGGGGGGCAGTCCGTCGAGGGGATCTTTGAGCAGCGCATTACCGATCTCGTCACCCAAAATCAGACCGCACCAGAAACCAGCCTGAGCGCCGAGTTAGCCCTACCTGAAAACCGGGTGGGTCAAGCCCTGGTGACGGCAATTATCCCCGATGCGGCGACGGTAGTCGAATCCGATCAGGTTCAATCGGCAGGGTCCGTTGTCTTAATTCGCGACATCACCGCTGAAAAAGAAGTCGATCAGATGAAGACGGACTTTATTTCCACCGTCTCCCACGAGCTGCGGACGCCACTGACCTCGGTGCTGGGTTTTGCCAAACTGATCCAGAAAAAGCTGGAAGATACGGTCTTGCCCACTGTCAAAGCCGAGAACCGCAAGACCGAGCGGGCGGTACGGCAAGTGCGCGAAAACCTGAATATTATTGTGTCTGAGGGCGAACGGCTGACGTCGTTGATCAACGATGTGCTGGATATCGCCAAAATCGAAGCGGGCAAAATCGAATGGAATATGCAGCCGATTGCGATTTCTAATATTATTGAGCGCGCGATCGCAGCCACATCTGTGCTGGCCCAAAACAGCGGTCTGGAGATCACTTGTGATATTGACCCTGACCTGCCAGAGATTATCGGTGATCGAGATCGGTTAATCCAGGTGGTCATCAACCTGCTCTCCAACGCTATCAAATTTACCGACCAGGGCACGGTTATCTGCCGTGCCCAACGTCAAGCCAGTGACATCACTATCAGCGTGATCGATACCGGCGTAGGCCTGGCAACAGACGATTTAGAAAAAGTCTTCGAGAAATTTAAACAGGTGGGCGAAGTCATGACCGATAAGCCCAAGGGGACCGGGTTAGGGTTGCCGATTTGTAAGCAAATTATCGAGCATCACGGCGGTCGCATCTGGGCCGAGAGCACACTGGGTGAGGGCAGTACCTTTTCCTTTACACTGCCGCTGAGTGTCTCTGTAGAAGCAGAGGTGGCCAAACTCAACCTGCAAACCCTGGTGCAGCAGCTCAAAGAAAACGTAGACCGCGCCGTGACATCAGAGGACAAAACCCAGAAAAGCATTTTAGTCGTCGATGATGAACCTCATATCCGCAAATTACTCCGCCAGGAGCTAGAGTCCGCAGGCTATCAGGTGCAGGAAGCCAAAGACGGAATGGATGCCCTCAGGCAGGTCAAGGTGACCCCACCGGATTTGATCATCATGGATGTGATGATGCCCAACATCAATGGTTTTGACTTAGCTGCTGTGCTCAAAAATAACCCTGCCACGATGGAGATCCCCACTATCGTGCTCTCCATTATTCAAGATCAAGAACGGGGATACCGTCTTGGCGTTGATCGCTACCTCAGTAAACCCATCGACACAGATGCGTTGCTGCGCGATATCAAAACGCTGCTGGCGCAAGGGACCTCTAATCGCAAGGTGTTGGTGGTCGATATGGATACCTCTACCACCAACACCCTGACCGAGATACTGCTCTCCAAAGGGTATTCGGTCAGCGAAGCCACCACTGGCCAAGAGGGGATCGAAAAAGCCCTCTCCCTCAAACCCGATATGATTATTGTCGATTCGGCCATTTCCACCGAGCATAACCTGGTGAAAACGCTCCGATTTGATAATGGTCTGGAAAATATCTTCTTTATCATGCTCAAGGGTTCTGAGCCTGTCCAGATACCGCCAGAGCCCCCCAGCCTCACTGGAGCATCTGTTTGATAGTCAACCGCCGGATCTGTAGAAACACCCCGGTTGCTTAGACTTTATGCTCTGTGAAATTAAGATCCCGTGAATAATTTGTGCTATTGACCCGTTTAGAAGAGCTATCTCATGAGTAAGACGATTCTGATTGTCGATGACGAAGCCCATATCCGCATCCTGATGGAGCAAACCCTGGAAGATCTTGAAGATGAAGGGGTTGAACTGCTCACCGCCAACAACGGTGCCGAAGCCCTGACGCTGATCCAAACAGAAAAACCTGATCTGGTCTTTCTAGATGTGATGATGCCCAAAATGAACGGATTTGAGGTCTGTCAAGCGGTCAAAAGTGATGCTGCCACCCAAGACGTCTATATCATCATGCTGACTGCTAAAGGTCAGGAGTTTGACCAGCAGCAGGGGCAAGCAGTGGGCGCAAATTTGTACATGACCAAACCCTTTGACCCCGACGAAGTACTAGAAAAAGCCACCGAAGTTTTAGCGATCGCATAGGGAAATCGGGGCCTTTGTCCTTTTGCCAGCTTTACACTTGAGGTGGGTCGGCCAGGGTAGGGGGGTTAGCCAGGGTATAGACGGTGGCCTCAGCCGCGATCGCATCGCGGATATGTTTGGGTACTTGCAGCATCCCCAGCAGGCTTTCTCCGTCGATTAGACGCAATTTGCCATCGGTTTGGGTAGCGAGTTGAGCATCAATGTGGTCTGGGTTGGGTTGGTGGTTAAAGGGGGTATTGGCTGCGATCGCAAACGCCAATGGCGAGCCAAAGGTGACCGCATGACACAGACAGGTCTGCACCTGGCTAAAAACTGTTTTTAATGTATTTACGACGCGAGTATGCTGCCACAGCTCAGCCGGGGCAATAGGGCCAGCTTGAAGCGCATAAAAGCCTTCAGGGGAGAGTACCCGCTGCACCTGCTGGTAGTGTTCTTGGGTAAATAGCGCATAGGCAGGCCCCGCTTCCACCGGATCGGTGAGGTCAGAAATCACTATATCCCAGGTATCACCAGTGCGATCGAGATACTTTAGGGCATCGTCGATAATCAGCTCCACCCTGGAATCCTCAAAGGCGTGGCAATGCATTTCCGGCAGATACTGCTGGCAAGCCTGCACCACCTCACCGTCGATATCCACCATCACCACTCGCTCTACCGTACGCCATCGCAGCACTTCTCGCAGGGTAGCCCCCTCTGCCCCACCCAACACCAGCACTCGTCGAGGCGCACCGTGCAAAACCATGGCTGGATGCACCAGCGCCTCGTGATAGAGAAACTCATCTCCTGTACAAGATTGCCATTTACCGTCGAGGATCAAGGCTTTGCCATAGGCCCCGGTCTCAACCACATACATTTCTTGGAACGGGGTCTGTTGATGCACCAGTACGCGAGTAATGCCGTGGCCATAGACATCCCAAGGCGTAATGGTTTCGTTGAGCCAAAAGTTGACCTCTAGGTTGGCCCCATCTATGGCATCTGTCATCGCAAACATTAACGGTTCTGAAACCTACGTTTTATGTTGCATCGGCTAAGTCGAATGCAATTGCATATTCACCAAATCGACGTTAAAACTCTCAGGGTCAAAATCGGTCTCTAGCCCATCTAAGCGTTCTAAATAGCCTGGATCGCTGGTGTCATCGAGGGATTCAAGCCATTCGTCATAGCCCCAAACCCCGCCACAGCCTTCGGGAGGGCAGGCCATCTCGCCTGTGACGCAGTGGGGGTAGACACCGTTGGGGTCGGCGGGGAGGATCATTTCTAGCTCTAGGGTGTGCAGCCAACCGTCGCGGGGGTCGTAGA
>JBCDDJ010000115.1:0-15596 GCA_039180385.1 Cyanobacteria bacterium P01_G01_bin.38
ACCGACCCTATTGCTATACTTGCGATCGCTTTACCATTCCCAATGGGTTTACACCTGATAAAAAGTAGTCATAAGAGAGGCAGTGACAAGAGAAACGATGGAGGGAGCGTATCTCAAGACCCAGACTACGCCCATTCCCGTCAGCATGGCTAAAACTAACTGCCCAGTTCGGAGTGCCATTAGAACGGTGGCTATGGCGGCTACAGCCTCGATTGCTCCGCCTTTCACGACTGCCGGGGCCACAATAGAAATCAGCACGGCACCTGGAATATGGCGCAGCCAGCTTGCCAGTTTTGGAGATAGTGTGACTTGGCTCATCAGCCATAACCCACCCGCTCGGGTTGCATAAGTGACGACAGCCATGCCTAAAATTGCAGTCAGATTTTCCAAATCAACCTGCATCACACATTACGCCCACTAAACTACCTGCTAATCCACCCAAAAGAATGTAACCCGCACTGGGCAGCCAATAAGCCGAAACAACTGCTACGATTGCAGCTGTGAGCCAGGGGATAAAACTCTCTTTTCCTCCCCATAAAGAAACCAGTAGCGCAATAAACACTGCTGTAAAAGCAAAATCTAATCCCCATTGTCTTGGCTCAGAGAGAGTCTGGCCAATCAGCTGGCCTGTCACTGTGCTCGTCACAAATGCAACAAAGATGGTCAAACCGCTCCCAAAAAAGAAGCCAGCGCTCTGCCCACCCTGAGAAACTTCGCTCATCGTGAGAGCCCAGCTTTCGTCATTCAGAAAAAAGTAGCAGCTATAGGCTTGCCACGACGAGCGGTGCGAAAATAAAGGGCTCAATGCTGCACCCATGAGGATATGCCTTAAATTAATCGCAAAGGTCGTGAAGACAATAGCTGCTATCGGAAGCGGCGATTGCCACATTTCTAAGGCAACAAACTGGGATGTACCTGCAAAGACTAAACTGCTCATTAACAAAGTTTCTGTCACACTCAATCCAGCTTGACGAGCGAGAACCCCGAATGAAATGCCATAGGTTAGAACACTGAGTGCGACGGGTAAACTCCTCTTTATGCCAAGCAAGATATTGCCCGAATTATCCTTTGATACTTTCTGTCGTGGATGCAATAGACGGCTCCAATATCATCTGCCAACATTCCGAGCTTATATATCATTGGCAAACCATTCTTGTAGATTATTGCCCTTTAGCAATTATGCAGCGTAAACCCCTTTGGCATAGTGCCCTGGCGGGACGCCTACGGCCCGCTTGAAGTGCTGGGTTAAGTGACTTTGATCGACAAAACCTGTTAAAAGTGCAACCTGTGAGATGGCCAAGCCTAGCGCTAACAGGTCTTTTGCACGCCGAACGCGAACTTGTGTCAGATAAGCATGGGGTGGAAGGCCGACCTGAGCATGAAACGCTCGAACTAGATAGAACGGACTGAGGTTAGCAACAGAGGACAGAATCTTCAGTGAGATGTCGTCAGCATAATGAGCATCAAGGTAGTCCCGAACAGAGTTAATAGATCGGTTCTCCCTGCCGAGGGAACTGGGGGCCGGTCTATCAATGGCATGTCTGGCTACCAGCTGGGTTAGCAGCGCAAGCAAGCACGAATCTTTCTCTAGCGTAGAGTTTGATGTCTCTAAATCAGCATGTAGACGACTCATGCACTTCGCTAGCTGCCGATCTTGAATAACGGGAGTCCTAAAATAGGGAACTGGCTTTGATTTATTCGCTATTTCAGAAGCTGCCTGCTGAAGTAGCTCGACTTTTGGATATAGCATCCGATAGCTCCACCCAGAAGGGTTTGCACTATGGCCTGTGTGAAGTTCTGCTGGATTCACAACAATAATGCTACCCAGAGGCGCAATGTGGAGTGAGCCGCTACATCGAAATGCTTCAGCGCCTGCGACAATTACTCCAATCGCAAAGCTCTCATGGGTATGGCGAGAAAATGAATGGCTTAGGTACGTTGCGCGCAAAAAATCTGTGTCCCCCAGCGCTGAATCGCGCCAAAATTTAGCATATTCTCGACCGATTTTTTTTCCCATGGCTTCTCACTGGCTGCCTTCACAATTTTCAATTATTTGCCCTTGAAAGTCGCTGTAAATTTCTCTCATTGCAATTACAATTTGATTTAAGTTACCTGGTGGGACCAATAAGTTTTCCTTTCCAGCTCAAAGACTCAGCTCAAAGAACATGGCATCCGGGGCAGGGTTGTAGCAATACGGAGCGATTTGCACAAAACCAGCACGCTCGTAGAGTCGGATAGCCTGGTCGAGTTCTGGCACTGTATCAAGGCGAACTGCTGTATAGTCAAGCTCCCGTGCTGTTGTGATAAACGCCTGCATCAGCGCCCGTCCAATCCCCTTGCCTTGATAGTTGGGCAGTACAAACATTCGCTTCATCTCAGCGTTGCCGTCCGGGAGTTGCCTCAAACCGACGCAGCCAACCCAAACCTCATCGACTTGGGCCAAGAGCATCGCACCCCTAGGCGGTCCATACATTACCGATAGTGTCTCTAGCTCTTTTGAGAACCCCTGGAATGCCAGGTCAATGCCCAGCCAGGCTTGATACGCAGTGATCAGATCTCTTACCGCTGAATAATCATATTCACTACTTGCCTTTACAATTTTCACCATTTTATTTCCTCAATCTATCGTCAGTTTTTCTCTGGCTGCGATAGCCGATTCTGAAGCGATTGGACGAATTCTATAAGTTTTCCTTTATCACTTCATCAAAAATGATTACCGATCGGGGGATCAGACTGAGTCTGTTTTATGGTTTGATATATATCAATGATTGAATAATATTTAATAGTATTTAGTCTATGCAGTGAGATTGAGTTCCAGTTTATTTAGTTAAGGGGGTCTATCGGTGCAATTGACCAATAGAATTCATTTCCGAAATTTACGCGGTGACATATTTGGGGGTGTTACCGCAGCTATTATCGCCTTGCCGATGGCCTTGGCCTTTGGGGTTGCCTCCGGTGCGGGGGCCGTATCTGGCCTCTGGGGAGCCGTTTTAGTCGGCTTCTTTGCGGCTCTGTTTGGGGGCACACCCACCCTTATCTCTGAGCCCACTGGTCCGATGACGGTGGTGATGACCGCGGTGATCGCCAACTTGACGGCGTCCAACCCAGAAAATGGCATGGCTATGGCCTTTACCGTCGTCATGATGGCTGGGGTCTTTCAAATCATCTTTGGCTCCCTCAGGCTCGGTAAATATGTCACTATGATGCCCTATACGGTGATTTCAGGCTTTATGTCTGGCATCGGCATCATTCTGGTCATCTTGCAGCTCGCTCCCTTCTTGGGGCAGGCGAGTCCTCCAGGCGGGGTAGTTGGCACGCTGCAGTCTATCCCAGACCTGCTCGCCAATATTCAACCCGCTGAGACAGCATTAGCCCTGATCACGGTGGCGATTATCTGGTTCATGCCCTCAAAGTTCAAGCGGATTGTCCCCCCCCAGTTGGTTGCGCTGATCTTTGGTACGGTATTGTCGCTGGTTCTATTTCCAGATCTTGATATTCGTCGGATTGGTGAGATTCCCGCTGGTTTCCCAGCCATACAGGTCCCCACGTTTAGTGCTGACCAGCTCCAACTGATGTTTGTTGATGCGGCCGTGTTAGGCATGTTGGGCTGTATTGATGCCCTGTTGACCTCGCTGGTGGCGGACAGTTTGACTCGAACTGAGCACAATTCCAACAAAGAGTTAATCGGCCAGGGCTTGGGTAATCTCATGTCGGGCTTGTTCGGCGGCATTGCCGGAGCCGGTGCCACCATGGGCACCGTCGTCAACATTCAAGCCGGTGGTCGCACTGCACTCTCTGGTTTGACCCGAGCTTTTGTCTTGCTGGTTGTCATCCTGGGCGCAGCTAACCTGGCCGCCACAATTCCCCTTGCGGTATTGGCTGGGATTGCCCTCAAAGTGGGTATTGATATCATTGATTGGGATTTCTTAAAACGGGCCCATCAGATCTCGGTCAAGGGTGCCCTGATTATGTACGGGGTGATCTTGCTGACGGTGCTGGTGGATCTGATTGCCGCTGTGGGGATTGGCGTCTTTGTCGCTAACGTTCTTACCATTGAGCGCATGAGTGAGCTGCGGGCAAAGTCTGTGAAAACAATTTCGACTGCGGATGATACGATTCGATTGAACGCTGAAGAAAAGCGCTGGCTTGATGAAGGTAACGATCGGGTGTTGTTGTTCCAACTCAGTGGTCCCATGATCTTTGGGGTTGCCAAGGCGATCTCTCGCGAACACAATGCCATCGGCGAGTGTGATGCCATTGTGTTTGACCTGGGTGAGGTGCCCCACATGGGGGTCACTGCCTCCTTGAGTTTGGAGAATGCTGTTGAGGAAGCGGTTGAGAAAGGACGTCATGTCTATGTTGTGGGCGCTGCTGGGCAAACCAAGCGTCGCCTCGAGAAACTCGGTGTGCTGGGTCTGATTCCCTCTGAAAATCTCTATATGGATCGCACTGAGGCACTCAAAAGCGCGGTTTCTAAAGTGTTTCCATATTCCTATGAGCAGTCCTCAGAGACTCCAGGGGCAGATTCAGAGACAGAAGCCGCTGCGACCTCTCGGCAACAAAGGGGGGAGTAAACCATGCTGTGGTTGATGCTACTCGCCGTCGCCCTTGTTTTGCTGGTCCTGGGCAAGTATCTGAAACCCGCTGATGAGGTATATGCCATTGCCATCTACAGTGCCGGGCTCTTAAGTGCCCTCTGGGGGTTGGCAATGGCCCCAAGTACGGTCTTGATGGGGCTTGGCACCCTGGCCCTGGGCTGGCTGCAAATAAGTTCTCCTCGAGCTTAGAGCCCTGGGGTTAGGTTCACCTGGAGGGTCGGGGCCGCCTTCGCGCCGATTTTCCTAGACCGATTTCCCCAGGTTAGCGAGACCGATTCAACCCTGAAAATTCTGGACTCTTGATTCTTCCTGTTTGCCTGTTTGGTTATTAGAGGATTGCTCCATGCTGTTCAACGTTGGTTCTGGTTGGTTATTGAAGGATATGGTGGATGTTTTGCCTGCTCCGCCGTGGGTGCTGGCGACCTCACCTGAGGCCCAATACTCTCCATTGGTGTTGGCGGGGGTATTGCTGAGCCTGATTGTGGTTTACATGGCAAGTAAGCTAGGCGGTGAGTTGTCTAAGCGGCTTAACTTGCCGCCGGTGTTAGGCGAGCTGGTGGGGGGCGTGATCGTCGGGATTTCGGCCCTACACCTGCTAATGTTTCCTGAAAACACTGCGTTGGCCACTGATTCTGCGATTATGAGGGTTTTGCAATGGCTGGGGCAGCTTGACTCCGAAAGTGTGACCCACATCTTCCAAAGCCAGAGCGAAGTGATCTCAGTGCTCGCCGAGCTGGGGGTGATTGTGCTGCTGTTTGAGATTGGTCTGGAGTCCGATCTTAGGGAGCTTAGTAAGGTTGGCTATCAGGCCGCAGTGGTGGCGGTGGTGGGCGTCGTGGCCCCCTTTACCCTGGGGACAGTTGGCCTGATGACCCTGTTTCATGTGTCAGTGATTCCGGCGATTTTTGCGGGGGCTGCCCTGACTGCGACCAGCATTGGCATCACCTCGAAGGTGTTGTCTGAGTTGGGTCATCTCAAGTCAACAGAAGGTCAGATTATTGTTGGGGCCGCTGTGATTGATGACGTGCTGGGCATCATCGTACTGGCGGTGGTGGCCAGTCTGGCCAAGACGGGGGAAGTTGACATCCTCAATGTGGTTTATTTGATCATTAGCGCCAGCGCTTTTTTGCTGGGTGCGATTTTGCTGGGCAAGTTTTTTAACAAGGGTTTTGTGGCTATCGCTGACAAGTTGCAAACCCGAGGAGCGTTACTGATCCCGGCGTTTACCTTTGCCCTGGCGATGGCCTTTTTGGCAAATGTGATCCATCTCGAGGCGATTTTGGGGGCCTTTGCAGCGGGTCTAGTGCTGGATGAAACAGACAAGCGCAAAGAGCTTGACCAGCAGGTGATGCCCATCGCGGATATTCTGGTGCCGATCTTCTTTGTCACGGTAGGGGCTAAGGCCGATCTCAGTGTCTTAAACCCCATCGTTGCCGAAAACAGAGCCGGGCTGGTGATTGCGGCCTTCTTGATTGCGATCGCAATTATCGGCAAAGTGGTCACAGGTTGGGCCGTGTTTGGTCAACCGGGTATCAATCGCTTGGCCATTGGGGTGGGCATGATCCCTCGTGGTGAAGTAGGACTGGTCTTTGCAGGGATTGGCTCAGCCAGCGGTGTCTTAGACAAGCCTCTAGAAGCCGCTATTATCGTGATGGTCATCCTGACGACCTTCCTGGCTCCGCCCTTATTGCAAATCGCCTTAAAGAACCAGGCAACCCCTGCTGTGGCCTCGGCGGTCACCCTCCCCGTCGTCGAGTAAGCTGCCGTCGAGTAAGCTAAAGATAGCTCAACCGGGTTTCTTTTAGATAAGCCTTAAACGCCCAAAGAAACCCGGTTTCGCTCCGCCATCCCCAAATCCGCCAACAAGCCATGTCTATTTTAGAAGCCTGCGTCTTTGCCACCGTTTTGTGTGGTTTTTTTGGCATTATCCTCAAAAAGAACCTGATGATGAAGATCATCTCCATGGATGTGATGAGCACCGGGGTGATTGCCTATTACGTTTTGGTTTCAGCGCGGGGGGGCTTTTTAACGCCGATTGCCTCTGAGCCGCTCGCCTCGGGTGCCCAACCCGCCGCCTACGCCGATCCGGTGCCCCAGGCCGTCATCTTGACCGCGATTGTGATTGGCTTTTCAATCCAGGCGCTGATGCTGGTGGGGGTGATGAAACTGTCGCGAGACAACCCCACCCTGGAGAGCTGCGAAATCGAGAGGGATAATACACCATGAGCCAGACCCTTGACAGTCTGTCGGTAACGCTACTCTGGATTGTGCTGCCCTTTTTTGCAGGGTTCTTGCTTTATCTCCTTCCCAAGCTCGATCGCGCCCTGGCGATCAGTGTGGCGGTGATTTCAATGGGCTATGGGCTACAGCAAATATTTGCGCCGTTGCCTTTAGAGGCCCAGCTGCTAGATCACTTTGGCGTAACGCTGTTGGTCGATGAGCTGAGTGGCTACTTTATTCTGACCAATGCCCTGGTGACAACAGCGGTGATTCTCTACTGTTGGCACCAGGGTAAAACCGCTTTTTTCTACACTCAGGCGATTATTTTGCATGGCAGCGTCAACGCGGTGTTTGTCTGCGCAGATTTTATTAGCCTGTATGTGGCCCTGGAAGTAGTTGGGATTGCCGCCTTCCTCTTGATTGCCTACCCGCGCACAAATCGTTCGATTTGGGTAGGGCTGCGCTACCTGTTTGTCAGCAACACGGCCATGCTGTTTTATCTAATTGGCGCAGTGCTGGTCTATCAGGCCAGTCATTCGTTTGCCTATGAAGGGCTGCGGGTAGCCCCAACCGAGGCCGTTGCGCTGATTTTTTTGGGGCTCTTGACCAAAGGGGGGATTTTTGTCTCGGGGCTGTGGCTACCCCTGACCCATTCTGAATCTGAGACTCCCGTCTCGGCGCTGCTGTCAGGGGTGGTTGTCAAAACCGGGATCTTTCCGCTGGCGCGCTATGCGCTGATGGTAGAGGCGATTGATCCGATAGTTCGCATCTTCGGGGTTGCGACCGCTCTGTTGGGCGTTGGCTATGCCGTCTTTGAGAAAGACACCAAGCGCATGCTGGCATTTCATACCGTGTCCCAGTTGGGTTTTGTGCTGGCCGCACCGGAGGTGGGCGGCTTTTATGCCTTGACCCACGGTCTGGTCAAATCAGCCCTTTTTCTAGGGGCGGGCAACTTACCCAGTCGCAGCTTCAAAACCTTGAAAGAGCAGCCGATTCCCACCCCTCTCTGGGTGGCCCTGGCTGTGGCTAGCTTCTCAATTTCGGGATTTCCGTTGTTGTCTGGGTTTGGGGCAAAAGTGTTGACCATGAAAAACCTGGTACCCTGGCAGGTGATTGGGATGAACGTCGCCGCCCTGGGTACCGCCATCTCCTTTGCTAAGTTTATTTTTCTACCCCACGGCGGGTCAGGCGTCGTCAAACCTGGTTTTTGGTCAGCCATGGTGCTTTTACTGGGGGGCTTAGTCCTAGCCAATGGGGTCTATTACGAAGCTTACACCTTATCTAATGTGGTCAAACCGCTGCTCACGATTGGGCTCGGTTGGCTCGCCTATGTCTTGATTTTCCAGCGCGTCACCATCAAACTTTCCCAGGTTATGGAAAAGTTTGACCATCTGATTGGGGTAATGAGTGTGATGTTGACAGTTCTTTTTTGGATGGTGCTGACATGATTGGCTACATAGATTTGTTATTACGGTTAACGATCTGGTTTTTGTTAACCGCCGATGCGAGTTTGGCTAATATTGTCATTGGGGTTTGCGTGGCCCTGCTGATCCCCCGACGCTACACAGCTCCGGCGGTTTTAAAGGACGGCCTGAGAGTCCTGTGGGAAATCATCGTCGCCATCCCCATCGCCTATTTTGAGGCCCTACAAATTATCTTGAGCCCCCACACCCGCGAGGAGATCACCATGGAGCGAGTCAAGCCTAATCGCACTCCTGGGCTCATCTTTTTAGATATCTTTTTGATCACCTTTACGCCCAAGACAATTGTCTTGAAGTATCACGAGGCGGGTTGGTATGAGGTGCATCGGGTGGCGAAGAGATAAAAAAGTAGTGGGTAGTGGGTGGTAGAGACGCAGTGGATTGCGTTTGTTGAGGGTAAGGCCGAGAGGGAATGGAGAAACAAAATTATGAACTGGGTGTTGATTGGGATGATTTTGGCGTTGTTGATTCCGATCTACGAGGCGTGTCAGGATGAGGATATCTGGCAAAAGATGCTGGCGTTTGCCAGCATTGCCACTAAGACATCGGTGATGATTTTAGTCCTCTCTGTGTTGCGAGATGACTGGATGATCGGCGTGGTCGGGGTGTTGATTTTGAGCGTCGGCAATGCCGCCCTGATGCTGCTGGCCCACGTGCTGAGAAGGTTAAACGAACTATGATGAGCGGTGTGATTAACGGCTTTAGCTATTTCTGTATTGGAGTGGGGCTATTCTTCTGGTTTTGGGGGACGTTGCCCCTGATTGGCAACCGTTCTGTCTTATTTAAACTGCACAGTCTGTCGGTGGCCGACACCCTGGGCTCGATTAGTATTGTGGTGGGGCTACTGCTCAGGATACCCCGAGAATGGCCGCTGTTGATTTTGGCACTGATCTCGCTGTCAATCTGGAATACAGTCCTGGGATATGTGTTGGCGTATTGTTCGAGTAGTGGAGGAGACCGTGCCTGAAGACGTTTACATGGTGGCGATTACGATGCTGTTGCCCCTGACAGCCGGGATGGTCGTGGCTCAGGCCAATCCTTACCATGCCCTGGTGATTCGCGGCATTTTGGGGGCTGTTGCGGCCCTGGTCTATGCCCTTTTTGGAGCGGCGGATGTGGCCTTGACCGAGGCCCTGGTGGGGACGATGCTGTCAATTACGCTCTATGCGATCGCAGTCCGATCGTCCATGAGTATGCGATTAGGGGTGCTCGCCCCGCCCGCTGAGCCCTTACTCTCAGATTTACAAAAAGCGTTTCGCAAATACCACCTGCGTGTTGAAGTGGTCCCCTACGACAATCTTCACACCCTGCAAACCGCGTTGATGAAAAAAGAGATTCACACGGTCTTATCGACGCCTGTGCCCCCCCGGTCGCCTGCATCGTCCTACCCCCTAGAGTCTCCTCACACAGTCTCGCTAGAAAAACAGCAAGAATATCATATCCAGACCCGAGTGCAGCGTCTATACGAGGTGATGCAGGCCGAATTGTCCCCCAACCTCTTCGTAAAACTGGCCTATGTCAGCGCGACCAGCCCCAGCAAAGTTGATCGGACGGAGATATTTGATCAAAAGGAGCAGCAGGCATGAAATGGATCTATATCGCAGTCGGCATCGCGTTATATATCAAGATGATCGTCTTCCCAAGTCCAGCCGCAGACCTGGCCGAGCTCCCGATTGTTGAGTCAGTGGTGCAAGATAGCGGCATAACCAATGCGGTTTCTGGCATCATTTTTAGAAATCGACTCTATGACACGATCTTTGAGGTGGTGGTGTTTACGATCGCCATCATGGGGGTTCGATTTTTACTCGCAGATGAACAACCCTCCTGTACGATTTATCAATTCACCGATCACCCCTCGGTGGTGCTGGCTCGACTGGGGGCCACCATTGCTGCCTTAGTGAGCATTGAGCTGGCTATTCGGGGGCACCTGAGCCCAGGCGGTGGGTTTGCGGCGGGGGTCGCCGGGGGGACAGCCATCGGCCTGGTGGCTATCACCTCATCCTCGCAGTGGATGGAGGCGATCTACCGGCGCTGGCACGCGGCGATCTGGGAGAAGGTGTCGGTGCTGATTTTCATTGTGCTGGCGGTGCTCACCCTGGTAGGCATAGAGTTACCCCCTGGTGAGCTGGGCACCCTGGTGAGCGGCGGGTGGATTCCGCTGCTCAATATGCTGGTGGCGGTCAAGGTTGCCTTAGGGTCTTGGGCCGCGATTTTGGTGTTTATTCGCCATCGGGGGCTGTTGTGATGCAAAAGACAGGTGCACATCCTGTTCCCTTTTCCAGATCTACCCTTTAGAGTAGACAAAGCAATCCTCAGGACACTTAACCCTCTATGGGGCAGCCCACCGACAAACTCATCTCCTGGCTGCCAACCCTTAGGCGAGAAATCTGGATCTTGGCGGCTGGACAGCTCCTGCTGTTTATCGGACAAGGATTTACTCTCGTCTATGCCTCCATTTTCTTTGTTAACCAGCTGGGTTTCTCCCCGACCCAGGTCGGGCTGGCCCTGAGTACGTCGGGGCTGTCTGGCCTGGTGGGGCGATTTCTCGCAGGTAACGCCATTGATTCACGGTTGGGGCGGCGGGGCACTTTACTACTCGCAGCCATCGTCTCTGCCCTGGCCTGTTTTTGCCTGGCCTTTGCCGATACATTTACGCTGCTGGTGACTGGCAATCTGCTATTGGGGCTCGGGCTCAGCCTCTATTGGCCGGCCACGCTAGCGGTTACCGCTGACCTGTCCACCGCTGAAAATCGATCAGAGGCGTTTGCGCTGACGCAGCTGTCAAACAATTTGGGCCTGGGGCTAGGGGCACTGCTGGCGGGGCAATACATCGCGATGGATGGCAGCTATCGGGCACTGTTTATAACAAAGGGGTTGATCTATCTGGTGTTTGGGGGGGTCATTTTTGGTGCGATCGCAGAAACCCGCCAAACCCACACCCATCCGATCGAGTTGGCAAAAAACTGGCTACAGGCCCTCACCGATCGTCGGCTTGTCACCTTTTTGATAGCCAATATATTTTTTGCCACCTATGGGGCCCAGCTAAGTAGCACCCTGCCGCTCTATCTGGCAAACTTTGTCCCCGGTGGCAATACCCCCCTGGGGTTTTCAGAACAGCTGATTAGCTACCTGTTCTTTTGGCATGCCCTGCTCAAGATTGTGGGGCAGCTGCCGATCACCCGCTGGGCCAAGCAGATTAACCATGTTTCCATTTTGCTCCTGGCCCTGACCCTGTGGGCGGGTGGAGCCCTATTTATCTGGCTGACTGGGGTTATCTCTATAAATGCACTCGTGCCCGCTTTAGCTGGGTTTTCGCTGGTGGGGCTGGCGGAAATCTTGTATGGACCTGCGTCTAGCGCCTTGGTGGGTGCGATCGCCCCTGCTGACCAGCGAGGCATTTATTTTTCGCTCGAGTCAGAGTGTTGGGCCATCGGCTTTTTAGTCGGCCCAGCCTTAGGCGGCTGGGCCTTAGATCATCCCGCCAGCGGGGGAGCAAATTTTTGGCTAGCCCTGGTCTCGAGTACCGCGCTGGCTGGGGCGATTTTGATTTACCTGAGACAGCAGATGTTGGATGTCAAAATTTTTGAATAGGTGGGGGCGTTGGTGAGTGCGCTGCGCTGGTGGGGACGCTTTGCTGGTGAGTGCGCTTTGCTGGTGAGTGCGCTGCGCTTGGTGAGTGCGCTGCGCTTGGTGAATGGAGAAGTTACCCCCTCACCCCCTCACCCCCTCACCCCCTCACCCTGCGAAAGAGTTCAACGCCTAGCCAACCATCATGCCCATCAACTAATCGTCGTTTCGCTGCTGTTGATCACAGGGGGCTGGGGTTTCTGCCCTTCGTTGCCCGGTGTATTATCGTCTAACCGCTGCCATACCTGAATAGTCGCCTCACCTTCCGCTCGAACAATCCCAGCCAGATGTTTGCCATTGGGGCTAATCACCAGTGGGTTCATCGGGGGCGCGGCCAGGGTTGCCTCTAGCTTAGCCGTAGGTAAATGCCAGATCTTGAGGCCCTCTGGGGTGCTACCCACGATGCGATCGCGACTCAGCGCGACGGTATTCAACCAATATTTCTCATCCGACGACGACATTCGATTTTGGGCCTGGGCCTCGCCAGTGGCTAAATCCCACACCTTCAGCTGGGTGACGGGCTGACTGTAGGCCGTTGTCACCACCGACTGATTATCCAAACTAATCTGGGCATGGCGCACAAACCCATACAGCGTATCGGCCCAGGGCGTCTGTAAAACTGTGGTCCGCTGCTGAGCCACATCCCAGGTGAGCCACTGGTTACCTGACTCCAATAAGACTTTCCCCCCATCGGGGCTGAGGGCCAAGAGTCGAAAGCCTGACGGATTGAACGATGACGGATTGATCAGCTGCTGATTGGGGAAGGTATCCGGTAGACTCGCCCGCAGCTGCCCCGTTGCCATATCCCACACTTTGATTTCGCTATCCCCAGCGCTGACCACGGTTTTGCCATCGGCAGAAATCGCCACCTGGTTAAGCGCCACGGTGTGGCCCGCAATCACCTTGGGTGGTCGGTTGGCGGTGAGATCCCAAATCCGGACCCGCACATCCCCATTCACACTCACCAGGGTTTTGCCATCGGGTGCGATCGCCATCGCCCGCACCACGCCTGATTTGCTTTGCAGAGTTCGCCTAAGCTGCCCAGTGGCCGTATCCCACACCCTAATCGCTTTGTCTCGCCCACCGCTGACCAGGGTCTTACCATCGTCACTCATCGCCAGGGCAGTGGCGGTGGGGTGCCCTGTCAAGATATAGGTAGGGCGTAATTGACAATAAGGCGAGGTCGTCACCTGGGCACAGTCCTGCATCGGTCGAGATGACACCGGGGATGGCTGCCAAACATTGATTTGATAAAGCCCGATCGCCAGCACCAGCCCCGCTAGACCCAACAGTAAGCTTTTATAAGAACCGGGCAAGCGATATCGATGCGCTTTTAGAGAAGCCCCCAGCAAAATTTTGGTCAACTCACGGCGTCGGCAACGAGCTTCGTACCAAAGGGCACTGACTATAGCAGACAGCCCGATCCCTAACGTTGCTAAGGGCAGCCAGTCGGCCAGACCCAGCAGCAAACCCAGCCCCCCTGTCAGCACCAAGGCCAGGACAGCCCACACAGTCACAGCGGCAGGTCTGAGCTTGATATAAACCTTTGTCCCGTCTAGACGCGCCTCAAAGCGACCGTGGATAGTTAGCAAAGCCGGATAGTGACGATGGAGAATGCGGTGCAGCTTAAACCCCAGGATGGACAGGGAGCCCACATAGGGCGCATGGTCATCGCGGTAAAACCGTCGAGAGGTCTCAGTGTGTCGCTGTAACCGTTGGATCACCTGCGATAAGCAAGCTTGAGTTTGGACCGTGAAGGTAGAACAAGGTAGAAGCCGCATAACCGATGACCACTCCGATAAGGGCAGCAACTCGCTTTTACCTTACAAATATAAAGCAGCAACTCGTTTTCACCCTATGAATATAAATATGACGCTTGCTGTCGTGTCAAGACAGTACACACTTGGGTACCTTCTTTCGGTGGGATGCTCGTTCACTCAGATATTTTAACGGCCACCGTACAACTGTCCATGGGTCGACCCCAAAAATATCCCTGGGCAAATTCGCAGTCTAGTTCCTTTAAATAGCCAACCTGCTCAGCGGTTTCAACCCCTTCGGCGGTAACGGTCATCCCCAGATCGTGGGCCAGGTTAATGATTGATTTAACCACTCCCCAACTGTCTTTAGTTTGAGTGAGTTGACTAATAAAGGACCGATCAATCTTGAGGTTTTCAACCTTTAAACGATGCAAATAACTGAGAGAAGAATATCCCGTCCCAAAGTCATCAATACTGACGTTGATGCGACGACGTTTAAGGGCATTGAGTAACGTGGGGGCCAGGTCACCCTTTTGCATCAGGGCATTTTCAGTAATTTCTAAGGCTAGATTTTGACTATCAATTTGAGTTTCGCTCAAGAGGTTGTCAAGATAGTCAATAAAATCAGGCTGGGAAAGTTGTTGTGCTGAGAGATTGACCTGTAGCTTAAAAGTCGATACCAATATCCCCTGGGCTTGCCAGGTCTTAATCTGAAGACAAGCCTGCCGTAGAATGTAGCGATCGAGGGCAATAATCAGGCCAGTCTCCTCCGCCACCGGGATAAAATCACTGGGCAAGATCACCCCTCTTTTGGGATGGTGCCAGCGCACCAAAGCTTCAGCCCCTTTAACTTGAGCGGAGGCAAGTGACACAACCGGTTGATAAACCAGCCTGAGTTCTTGGTTGGCTAAGGCTAAGTGCAACTCATTTTGAATCTCAAAGAAAGACAACGCCCGATGTCGCATGGCAGCATTAAATACCTGGATACTGCCAGTGCCCTGTTTTTTAGCCTGATGCATCACCGCATTGGCATCCCGCAGCAGATGATGGGGATGCTCGTAGGTCGGCGCACCCTGGACAATCCCCATACTAAGCTGAACGTGGATAACGTGGTCTTCAATCTGAAAAGGCAGTTGGGTCTCTCGCTGCAAAATCTTGGCAATTTGAATAGCATCATTCAAATTGGGAGAGTTCTCCAGCAAAATTGCAAATTTCTCTTCCCCACAGTGGGCTAGTATAGTCCCTGGGGCCAGACAAGTCTCGAGACGGCGCGCCAAAGATACCAAGAACTGGTCTCCGGCATGGTAGCCCAAAGAGTTATTGATGGCCTCCAACTGGGTGCACTCTAGCAAGATCAGGACGATGCTGTCACTCATCTTTTGCTGATTTTTGTTAAACAGCTGCATCAGCCGCTGGATCAAAAAGGTGCGATTAGGTAACTCAGTCAATGAATTGTGAGTAGCCACATGCAAGAGTTCTTCCTGGATGCGAAGACGTTCGCCAATTTCTCGTTCGAGCTGTGCTGTCCGTTGAATTACACGCTGCTCTAGCTCAGCATTGAGTTGTTGAATCTGGCGTTGAGCCCCGCGCAAATTAAGCTGATTGTTGACCCGCGCCAACAGTTCTTCTGCTTGAAAAGGTTTGGGAATATAATCAATCCCGCCCACAGTAAAGGCTTTCACTTTATCTTTAGTCTGGTCCAACGCACTCAGAAAAATGATCGGAATCGCCTGGGTTAGCGGATTGGCTTTGAGGGCCAAACAAACCTGATATCCGTCCATCTCCGGCATTTTAATATCGAGCAAAATCAAATCAGGCTGGGCGGCCTCTGCAACCTTGAGCGCCGTCGGGCCACTTAACACGCTGCGGACCTTATACCCCTGCTGGGTGAGCACCGTTGACAAAAACTCAAG
>JBCDDJ010000116.1:0-15595 GCA_039180385.1 Cyanobacteria bacterium P01_G01_bin.38
ACCTCCGATCACAATGAAACCAGTTTACAAAGAATCGTTGAGACGCTTAAAGCTATTCTGTCAGCCCTTTAACCCTCTGGACTATCACATCCATATTGGCTGGTTTGGGGGCATGTGCGTTTATCCTCGATCACACTATTCCGAATTGCAGCATTCTGAACTTACAGAGCCATGAGTATCGTTAAACAAGTCATTCTCAACGCGGATGAAGAACTACGCTATCCCACCCCCGGTGAGCTGCGGATGATTCGCACCTTTTGCAAAACTGGAGCGGAGCGAATTCGATTAGCCAAGGCCTTGGAGCAACAGGCTCAAACTATCGTGGATCGAGGCACTCGCAGGTTCTGGCGAGTTTGCCCCAGGACACCTAGCAACAGTGGCAACCGTCGCAAAACTGAGGCGGCTAAGCGGGATGTCGGGTGGTATATTCGCCTGATTAGCTACTGTCTGCTGGCTGGAGATGATCGTCCCTTGAGAGAGATTGGTCTGGTGGGTATGAAAGAGCTGTATACCAATGTAGGGATTCCCCTCACAAACATTTTGCAATACATGCGTTGCCTCAAAGCTGAGGCGATCGCACAGTTAACAGAGGCTGATGCAGCAGCGATCGTTCCCTACTTTGATGAAATTATCCAGGAGTTGGCCCTGCCGGGCCCCCCTTATTTCATGAACGACGGCATCGGTCAAAGTGAGTCAGTTGCTTAAAACACGCATAACCCTAAGGAGACTATTATGACGATTTCAATGGGAGCGCTGAAGCCAGCTAGAAGCTGGATAGGTGAGCTTGACGACTGGTTAAAACGAGATCGCTTTGTGTTTATTGGATGGTCAGGGCTGTTGCTATTTCCCTGTGCTTATTTAGCTATCGGGGCCTGGTTTACTGGCACTAGCTTTGTCACCTCCTGGTATACCCACGGCCTGGTCACTTCGTATCTAGAAGGCTGTAATTTTCTCACGACTGCCGTATCTACCCCCGCCGAGAGCATGGGGCATTCACTGTTGTTTTTGTGGGGGCCAGAGGCCAACTGGGACTTTACCCGCTGGTGCCAAATTGGCGGTCTGTGGAACTTTACCGCCTTTCATGGTGTACTGGGTCTGATGGGTTTTATGCTGCGACAAATTGAGATTGCCCGCCTGGTGGGTATTCGGCCTTATAATGCGATCGCCTTTTCGGCCCCCATTGCGGTTTTTGTTGCGACATTTTTGATCTATCCGCTGGGCCAATCGAGCTGGTTTTTTGCGCCGAGCTTTGGGGTCGCGGCCATCTTTCGATTTCTGCTATTTTTCCAGGGGTTTCATAACTACACCCTCAACCCCTTTCACATGATGGGGGTTGCCGGGGTGCTAGGGGCGGCCTTGCTCTGCGCGATTCATGGCGCAACGGTGCAAAATACCCTTTTCAAAGATTCTGAGGGCAAAAACACCTTTAGTGGATTCTCCGCTACTCAGGCAGAAGAAACATACTCTATGGTGACTGCTAACCGTTTTTGGTCGCAAATCTTTGGGATTGCTTTTTCTAACAAGCGTTGGCTGCACTTCTTTATGCTGTTTGTGCCGGTCACGGGTTTGTGGATGAGCGCCATCGGCATGGTGGGTCTGGCCTTTAATTTGCGGGCCTATGACTTTGTAAGTCAGGAGATCCGAGCGGCGCAAGATCCTGAATTTGAAACGTTTTACACCAAAAATGTTTTGCTCAATGAAGGGGTGCGCGCTTGGGTATCAGAGCTTGATCAGCCAGCGAAGAAATTTGTTTTCCCAGAGGAAGTTTTACCAAGGGGGTTTTCTGAGTAGGGAACAAGGCTTGAATAAGACAACTAACCAGTATGTTAGCAAGACGGGACGCCCCATCATCTTTGCTCCCTTGCTCCCCTCATAGAAAACGATGCAAATAGCATCAAATTGTTAATTGACATCTCGAGGAGGTCTAACTCTGTGGAATCACCCATTGAAACAATTCCAGATCTGTCGGTTACACTCCCGACTGAGACAGCGTCATTCTTAGCCCCGACTGGCCCTGGCTATGATGAAGCCTCTAGTGGCTATGCCTGGTGGGCAGGCAATGCCCGATTTATTACCCCTGAACTAACGGGCCGATTTCTAGGAGCCCATGTGGCTCACGCTGGCCTGATTGCTCTATGGGCCGGGGGCATGTTGCTATTTGAGGTTTCTCACTACAACTTGTCCCAGCCCATGTACGAACAAGGGTGCATTTTGATGCCCCACATCGCCAGTCTCGGTATCGGTGTGGGCTTGGGCGGCGAAATCACGAATATGTTTCCGTTTTTTGCGATTGGGGTTGCCCACCTGATCGGCTCAGCGGTACTCGGATTTGGGGGCATGTACCACGCTATTCGAGGACCGGAAAAGCTTTCGGGTTTCTTTCAGTTTGACTGGACGGATAAAGCTAAGGTAGCCCAGATCCTAGGGTTTCATATCATGATGCTGGGCTTTTTTGCCCTCCTGTTTGCCTGTAAAGCGATGTTTTGGGGTGGGCTCTATGACCCCTGGGCACCCGGCGGTGGGGACGTGCGCTTGATTTCTAACCCCACCCTAGATCCTCGAATCATCTTTGGCTATTTGCTGAGAAACCCCTTTGGGGGTGGCGGCTGGATTACTGGCGTTAACAATTTGGAAGATGTCATTGGTGGTCATATCTGGATTGGGGCCATTCTGATCGTGGGCGGGATTTGGCATATTTTAGTGCCGCCGCTGCGCTGGACCTATAATCTCTTTCCCTGGACGGGGGAAACCTACCTGGCCCAAAGCCTGGGTAATGTGGCTGGACAGGCCTTTATTGCCACGGCTTTTATCTGGTTTAACAATACGGTTTACCCTAGCGTCTTTTATGGGCCGACCATTCCCGAGGCATCTCAGGCCCAATCTCTGGTATTTCTAGTGCGGGATCAAAATCTAGGGGCAGACGTGGCTTCGGCCCAGGGGCCAACTGGCCTGGGTAAGTACTTGCAGCGATCGCCCACGGGTGAAATCATCTTTGGGGGCGAAACCATGCGCTTTTGGGACGCACGAGCACCCTGGCTTGAGCCCCTACGAGGTACCAACGGCCTCGATCTTGATAAGATTAAGCACGACGTCCAGCCCTGGCAAGTTCGGCGCGCGGCTGAATACATGACCCATGCGCCACTGGGCTCCATTAACTCTGTGGCTGGGTTGGCGACTGAAACCAACGCCTTCAACTTTGTTTCTCCCCGTACCTGGCTGGCGTCAGCCCACTTTATTTTTGCTTTCTTCTTCTTGGTGGGTCACCTTTGGCACGCCGGGCGGGCTAGAGCTACCGCTGCTGGGTTTGAGACTGGCATCGATCGGGAAAATGAACCTGTCCTCTCGATGCCACCCATCGATCCCAGTTTGCGCTCAGATTAATCTTTTGCGTTAGCCCGATCTGTTATGAAGCAACACTCAAAACAAAGATAACTACAAGGAGAGGAACTCAATGGGACTGCCTTGGTATCGTGTTCATACGTCTGTCTTGAATGATCCAGGACGATTGATTGCAGTGCATTTGATGCACAATGCGCTTTGCGCCGGGTTTGCAGGTTCGATGCTGCTATTTGAGCTGGCTCGCTATGACCCCAGCGATCCGGTTTTAAATCCGATGTGGCGGCAGGGAAGTTTTTTGATGCCGTTTGTGGCTCGCATAGGTGTCACTAACTCCTGGCAGGGCTGGAGCGTGACGGGGGAAACCTTTACTGATCCAGGATTTTGGACCTTTGAAACGGTTGCGATCGCACACATCCTGTTTGCGGGCTTAGAATTTCTCGCCGCCTGCTGGCACTGGGTCTACTGGGATGTTGCCACCTTCTTTGATCCCAAGACCGACGAACCTATTATCGATCTCCCCAAAGTTTTCGGTATCCATCTGTTACTCGCGGGGCTGGTATGCTTTGGGTTTGGAGCCTTCCACCTGACGGGGTTTTTTGGTCCTGGTATGTGGGTCTCCGATCCTTACGGGCTCACGGGTCATATCCAGGGAGTTGCTCCCGACTGGGGAGCCTCTGGATTTGACCCGCAAAATCCAGGGGGGGTAGTGGCTCACCATATTGCCCTGGGGATTGTGGCGATTGTCGGCGGACTGTTTCATATCAATGTGAGGCCGCCTGAATACCTCTACAAAGCCCTCAGAATGGGCAACATTGAGGGGGCCTTAGCCAGTGGTCTAGCCGTCTTTTTCGCAGGGGGCTTTATTGCGGCTGGTACCATGTGGTACGGCACTGCCACCACCCCAATCGAGCTGTGGGGACCGACCCGCCATCAGTGGGACCAAGGCTACTTTCAACAAGAGATTAGCCGCCGAGTGCAGAACGATCTGGGCGAAGGCAAGAGTCTCTCAGAAGCCTGGTCTGCCGTGCCGACCAAACTGGCTTTCTACGACTATGTCGGCAACAGTCCAGCCAAGGGAGGGTTATTTCGAGTTGGGCGCATGGTAGACGGCGACGGGCTACCCACCAGCTGGCTAGGTCATCCGATCTTTAAAGATCGAGAAGGGCGAGAGCTCAACGTCCGGCGGATGCCCAACTTCTTTGAAAACTTCCCCGTTGTGCTGTTTGACCGCGAGGGCACTGTCCGCGCAGACATTCCTTTCCGGCGATCAGGAGCCAAGTACAGCTTTGAAAAAACGGGAGTAACCGTTGGTTTCTATGGCGGAGAGCTTGACGGTCAAACTTTCACTGACCCACAGGATGTCAAAAAATACGCCCGCAAAGCTCAGCTAGGTCAACCCTTCGAGTTTGATCGCACCGTCTATAACTCCGATGGAGCCTTTAGAACTAGCAATCGCGGCTTCTTTGCCTTTTTCCACACTTGCTTTGCCTTAGTCTGGTTTTTTGGCCATATCTGGCACGGCTTGAGAGCACTCTTCCAGGATGTCTTCTCAGGGGTCGATCCGGCCCTGGATGTCGAGCAGGTAGAATGGGGCTATTTCAAGAAAGTGGGCGATCCGACCACCCGGCAGACCACTATTTGATCGATCTGTTTGATCGGTCTGGCAGATTTCAAACATAACCGCACTCATGCAGAGGCACAGGGGATTGGGCTTCTGCATGCTTCTTCTTCTAACGCCTAACACCTAATACCTAATACCTAGAACCCACTCCCATAACAAGAGGTTACCTATGTCGCAAAGATACGTTTCCAGAAAAACTGCTCCCATTCAGTACACCCTGAGAAAGCTAAACTCTGAAGCCGGTCGAGTCTCACCTGGCTGGGGCACCGCTCCCATTATGGCAGCGCTGCTGGTAGCGCTATTGCTTTTTATCCTCACCATCTTGCAGCTCTACAACGGCACTATTTTGGTAGAGGGGGTCAACGCTGGATACTAGCGAGTTCAGAGCGTTTTAAGTTCTCAGTTTTGAGTTCTAAATTAGTTTGAATCACTGAAGGCCCTCACCCCGACCCTCTCCCAAGATTGGGAGAGAGAGCCGGACTCCGGTTCCCTTTCTCACCCCTCACCCCTCACCCCTCACCCCCCTTCTTTCAACGGAGTCAAAACAATGCCTTACTTATTCTATTTAGCCTACGGTGAAGGTAAGTTTAGTACCACTGCAAACGGGGTTTTCTCAGGTCTCGCTGTATTTGTCGTTTGCTGTATCGTCTTTGTCGTCTTGGCCTACAGAAACTATCCTGTTGATCAAGATTAATCGATTTGAGGTGGATACCACCGTTTGAGATACATTTTGCTGTGTTGGAGCTTAAAGTTATGTCTCACTTTAGTCACATCAAAACTCGCCTCTGCGACCTAGACGCCCTACAGTTGGCTTTGTCAGATTTAGACATCACTTGGAGAGCGGGGCCGAGCCCAGTCAGAGGCTATCAGGGGCAAACCTGCACGGCTAATATCGTCATTGAGCAGCCAAACGGCCAAGATATTGGGTTTGCTCGGGACGGTGATGAGTATGCCCTCGTTGCAGATTTACAGTTTTGGCAGCAGCCTCTCTCCGTTGATGGTTTTTTAAAGCGGATTACCCAGCGCTATGCTTATCACAAAATTGTGGATGAAACGGCTCAACAAGGCTTTGCGATCGCAGCGCAACAGCAGCAAAAGGATGGCTCAATTCGACTGGTGGTACAACGATGGAGATCCTAAAGTGGCCAGCGAGCAGACGTCGGTTTAGCCCTTTCGGCTTAACCCTCTCAAGTTTAGCCCTCTGATAAGAGGGCTTTTTTGTGAATGAACCCCCTCGCAGGGGGGGGCTGTACTCGCCCGTCGGTATCGAAAGCGGTCAGCGGGATTTGGGCCTGACTTATCCATAAGAAAAGCGCCTTCCTGAGGGAAAGCGCAATCAGTTCCAGGCGTGTTCAATGCGAGGAAAAAGGAAGGGAAAGGAAGACTCCAGCTTGACCCAGGCTATACGGGAATACTGGGAGCCTGTAGCGCGACAGGAACAGGGTCGCTGCCAGCCAAATCTAGGGGGAAATTGTGGGCGTTACGCTCATGCAGCACCTCAAAGCCTAAGTTAGCCCGGTTGACTACATCAGCCCAACTTGGCAACACTCGCCCTTGAGAATCAAGAATAGAGTGGTTAAAGTTAAAGCCATTGAGGTTAAACGCCATGGTGCTGATACCTAAGGCTACACACCAGATGCAAATCACTGGCCAGGCTGCCAAGAAAAAGTGCAGCGACCGTGAGTTGTTAAAGCTGGCATATTGAAAGATCAGTCGACCAAAATAGCCATGGGCGGCCAAAATGTTATAGGTCTCAGTTTCTTGGCCAAACTTGTAGCCGTAGTTTTGAGATTCGAGACCACTGGTTTCACGAATCAAACTTGAGGTGACTAAAGATCCGTGCATCGCGGAGAACAATGAGCCTCCTAGCACCCCTGCAACCCCCAGCATGTGAAACGGATGCATCAAAATATTATGCTCTGCCTGGAAGACGAACATAAAGTTAAAGGTGCCGCTAATGCCCATGGGTAAGCCATCAGAAAAGCTGCCCTGACCAATGGGGTAAATCAGAAACACAGAAATTGTGGCAGCCACAGGGGCAGAGTAGGCAATACAGATCCAGGGGCGCATGCCTAGACGATAGCTCAGCTCCCACTCTCGCCCCAAATAGCAGAGTAGCGCCGGAATATAGTGAAACGCGATCATCTGATAAGGCCCGCCATTATAAAGCCATTCATCTAGAGTAGCGGCCTCCCAAATTGGATAAAAATGGAGGCCAATGGCGTTAGAAGATGGGACGACAGCGGCTGTAATAATGTTGTTGCCGTAAAGCAGTGAGCCCGACAGTGGCTCACGAATGCCGTCAATATCCACCGGCGGAGCCGCGATAAAGGCGATTACAAAAACTGAGATAGAGACCCCGAGCAGCGGCAGCATCAAGACACCAAACCAACCAATGTAAAGCCGATTTTCGATGCTTGTGATCCAATTACAGAATCTCTCCCACAGAGATATCTCTTGACGTTGGAGAACAGTAGTCATTGGTCTTCAAGATGAATTTATTAAGTAACTTGCCTATTAAAACAAAACAATATGGAAATGTTATGAAGATAGAAGATTATAATTTTGGGTCAACTCACCCCGTCGCTCTTGACCCGTAGGAATTAAGAAAACAGGAATGCGGCTTATCCCCCTGTGATCGCCGAGCTGAAAGTAAATGAAGCTCGGCCTGAGACGACAGAAGCCAGATAAATCAAGTAAGTGACTGGGCTCACTGAGTCAAACCCAGTAGAGGGGTTGAAGTTCTCAATTATCTCGAAGGCCTACGCTGCGAGAAGCCGCTGCACGTCTAGTGCTCTTCTCGCAGCGTGGACCTTCGAGAGGTTATTCTCTTTCGATCCCTTTAATTGTCAGTGATCTCCACAATTTCGAGAATATCTTGACTAAGCTGTTGATTGTCGGGGGCCACCGCTGCGGCGAGATCCCGCAATAGCCCACTGCGGGTTTGCCGACTCTCCCCGGTGGTTGCCTCAACAACCTGTGCGATCGCATCGTACCAGAGCCCCTCCTGACCATAGATGACGGCCTGGGCCGAGTCGGTGGTGGTCGTGGCAAGTGCTGCCGATAGCCCCGCGGGTGGAGAAACAACCTCAAAAGCCAGCTCCTGCACCAGGGCACGGGAGGGATAGTTGGGGTTGCACTCAATGATCACCTGCCAGCGGTATTCTGTGCCGGGGGTCAAAGCCGGTTCACTGGTGGGAAGCTGATAGTTGACAAAACCTGGAGTATAGGCCAGCTCAGCCACGTGAATCGGGGTTGGGATGCCCTCCTCATCGGGGGCCAACAATCGGAAAATGACGGGAAAGGTCATTGCTGAGGCCTGCTCTGAGTCCGGCAGGTGCCAGCCAAATTTTGGATGGGTTGAAACCGTCTGCCCCACTGTTTCAAGCGGCCCAAGCAGGGTAAAGGCGGTGGTGGTACTGCCCAGGCAGGCTCCCCGTCGGGTGCCTGTTGTTGTACGTGGGCCAGAGCGCGGTCTGGGATTGCTGGGCGGGCGAAAGTGGGTAGTGCTTGTAGGGGTGGCTGAGCGTGTGCTGGGGGTTTCGTTGCTAGCGCTGCGACGGCGAGACGAATCAGCCGCCGCGGGTTGCTGATTGACCGTCTGATTGGCCGTCGCTGGGGCAGCCGCTTGCCCCTGAATTGCATCGGCGTGAGACACCCACAGGAGGGCACTGATGGCCAAAGCAGGGGTCGTTTTGAATAGGATCGAGAGAAATTTGGAGACAGACATAACTAGAAATCTCACCTCATTGATCTGATCTAAATCGATTTTTAGTGAGCTGAAGAATGCGGTTGACTCTACTTTAGGAGACTTGCCGCAAGCGCCGCTGACTAAACCGGAGACATGAGCTGCGCAAAGGGGTCAATCGCATTGCAGAAATGTGCAAGCGAGGCAGGCATTGAGCCTCCGCAAGGGAATAATCGGCCCCTCTACTTCTTCATCCAGCGTTTCCAGGCAGGGGGCTGGATGGGCCAGCGCAGTTCGCAGTGGACGCCCCGAGGGTCAACGGCTTTGCGCTCAAAGTGACCCCAAAGGCTGCGGGCCAGCTTGTGGGCCTGGCGGGTGCCAAAACCGCCCTGCCCAAAACCGCCCTGCCCAAAACCGCCCTGATAACTGGGCAGATGGCTTTTAAGTCCGGCTCCATTGTCAATCACCTGGATCACATTGTGTTCACCCACTTGCAAACAGTTGATCATGAGCCGGGTGGTGCCTTCGGCGTATTTGCAGACATTGATCAAGGCTTCTTCTAAAAATCTTCCCAGGTTGCGTTTTTGTTCTAAGGTGAGATCGTTATCTGCCATCGGTTTAAAGCAGGTCACTTTTAAGATAGGCTCAAAAAAACTTCGCCGCCGTTCGATGGTTGCCTGGTAGACTTCATACAGCAAGGCATCTAACGGTGTGTGTAAATCTAAGGCCTGCTGACCGGTGAGGATGATCTGGCCCGTGGGCAGCAACATTTCCTGGCGCATGGCTTCATAGATGCCGCGCATCTCTCGGTTTAAGCTTTGCAAATCTTGTCGCAGGGCGGCTGGGGCAGGTTGGTTGTCGGGCCAGGTGCTGAGCATGCCAGACAATATCTGTAGGGGGCCGTTGTGAATGGTGTTGTAGGTCCAGTCGATCAGCTTTTGGCGTTCATCAAGCTGCGATCGCAGCTGCGCCTGGGACTGATAAAACGGGTATAGGGCAACGGCGTTGAGTAAAAAAGCAAGCGTCGTCGGCACGAGTGGTAGCCACCAGCTCGCCACCAAGAGCGCATAGGAGAGGAGCAACCCAGTTAAGCTGATGGCGAGCATCCACAGCAGATGCAGCGACGGTTTGCGACGCCAGTGGGCCAAGGCCATTCCGAGCAGGCCGCTGCCGACAATCAAGACATAGTCGAGACCGTTAGGGGGCGTCTTGAGAAAGGGGCGACCGTCATAGACCGCACTCAAGATTTGGCTAATCGCATGGGCCTGGACTTCGACCCCCGGAATCAAGCTAGGGTTGCTGCCTGCGATCGCGGTTGAGCTGACAAAGTCTTTGACCGTCTCCGCGGTATAGCCGACCAGGACCACGCGATCTTGGAGTAACTCGGGATCTATCTGCCCAGATACCAGCGCCTTATAGGAGATCTCTGTAAACGGCTCTGTCCCCGAGCGAAAGTTAATTAAAGCCTGGTTGCCCCCATTATCTGTGCGGACATAGCCCCCGGTGTTGGGCTGGAAACGCGGAATCTCGGTCTGTCCAAATCGCATGGTCTCAGGATCTCGAATCCCATTTTCGAGCCTGAGTCCCTCGGGGGCTAAATACCTTTCTACCAGTCGTATCGTCAGAGAAAACCGATAGTTGTCGTCGGCATCGGCTCCCGCTAAAAAGCTGCGCCGCAGAAAGCCATCCGCATCTAAAATGGCATCGGAAAAGCCGACTTGTGCCTCAGGCAGCATGGGCGGTGCCTGAACAGGCGTATCGCTAATTTTGTGAATCCCAATGATGTTATCAGCGGCTTGAAGCGTTGTTTCTAGATCGCCATACCCCTCACCCACTGGCTTATCTCGGAAAATATCAATCCCGATGACGCGAGGGTTATACGCCTGCACCGTTTGGATCAACTCTGCTAGCCCCCGGTCTGAAATCGGGTAGTCCAGCGCCGTTTGAATATCTTCTTCGTTGATGCCAACAATGGTAATCCGCTGGTTGGTCGGCTCCGCGGGTCGCCATCTCAAGCCCAAATCAAAGGCTTTCCACTCCAGGGGCTGAAGTATGCCGAGGGATCTCGACAGAATGATCAGTCCAATGATGGAGAGCCCCGGTAGAAAGTCTATCCGCCAGTTTTTTAGCCAATTTTTCATGGTGTCGGCAACGATTAATGTGATTAATCCAGGAGACCCTTCTCTCTCGCTTTGTTATAGGTTTGGACGCGGATGTTGAACCCTTCTTCGGGGTAAACCCCGAGGGCGTCCTGCACCCGCGTCCAATAGTGGCGAACGGTGCGTTCTGAAACGTTCATCTGTTTTGAGATGGCTTTATCAGTGAGCCCCTGAATAAACGCCAGCCGCAGGGTTTCTAGCCATTCAGATTTGACTTCTAAGCCGGTTCGCATGTCCGGTGGGGTATAGAGCAGGCCCTTTAAGGCCCAATCAACTTTGATCAGCATCTCAGCCCTGGGCAGGCTTTTGTCCGCGATGGTAAACCCACCCTGGTGGATGTCGATCATCGGCTTGAGCCGGACCAGCGATCGCACATGGGCACTTTGCACAACCAGGTTTAAGCTGGGGTAGGTTTTGAGGAGCGTCCTCAAAAGTTGTAACCCCGTCTCTGTCTGTGACAGATCACCCCGTGTTTCTGGGATCGACAGGTCCATGATGACCAGGTCCGGTTTGGCATCTTCGACAATGGCTTCGACCTTATCTGCGGTGCTGGCTGTGACAATCTTGCCCTCTGGATACTGGCCTTGCAGGACGCTACAGGTTCCCTCCAGGACTGAGTCATGGTCATCTACGACAACAAATGTTTGGGCCATCGCTAACGTCATCTCCTCGATTAAATAGATATCTACCTAAATTTGGTTTTTAGACGGCTCTCCAGTCTCACCCATCGCGCCAGTAAAGCTGACCCAGAAGGGTCGAGCCGCTGTGCATCATCTCTAATCGACCCGCCGCTAAATTATGGAAGATCTCTTTGAGATGTTTGACCTCAGATAGCTTAGCCAGGCTGTGCACGCTTCGAGACTCGTGACCGCTCAGGCGAAAGGTTAATTTGTGGAAGGTTGACTCACGGCTCAGCGAGAGCTTGAGGTGCTGTCGGGTGCTGTCGTCAGACGTCACTAGCGTCAGCAGCTCTATCAAGATAGAGAGGACGATTTGATTTTTATTGGGCGAGTTATGGGGCCAATCAGCGGGCAGATCGAGCCGTAGCTCAAGGTTGGGGTGCGATCGCTGCCAGTCTTTTAAGGCAAACTGCAGGGCCAGCGGCAGACTATCGGCTACAAACGGCGGCGACAGCTCGTTGCTCAAACTCTCTAGCGACTGATAAAACGTCTGCACCCGATCTATCCAGCGCTCTGTCTGAGACGCCTCTGGCTGCACCGTGCTTTCCAAATACCGTCGAAACGCAAACGTCTGCTGCAAGAGATCATCCCGGATTGACTCTGCCTGATGGTATAACTGCAACCGCTGTTGCTCGTGCCACCACTGCCATGCCTGCCGCTGATGCAGCCATCTTCGCGTTAAAAAATAGAGTGCGGTTGCCCACCCAATGGTAATTAACACAGATACCTCGACCAGTAGGATGTTCACTTGGGTCTACCACATTCGGCAATTGCAATCCCCTGCGTAGACCTGTTTACACTTTATCGGTGCAGGTGGGTCTGCAACTGTCAGGTTGCCACCAAGCTTATCGCCAATTGCGGTCGGCGAGGTTGCACTTTTATGCAATCTCAGATTAAATCAGAATCCTGGATTTGATTTTCGGGATGGGACGAGTAGCGCGTGCTTCTCTGGAGTTGCCAGCAGCGCTCCAGCAGCCAAATCGGTTCTTCTTCGAGGGCGTTGCGATCGCAAAAGCCCGGATAAGCCGTGACAAAATCTTGATAGCTGACCGCCCAGCACTGCTCTAAGAACTGGCTCTTAAAGCAGCGGTTAAGCTGCTGGACTTTGTACCACTGCCAATATTTGAAAGGGCTCAAGGTCGGTGGACGAGCACTGTCCCAGAGCGGTTGATTGAGATATTGCCAAAGTGGGAAATACATGGGTCTACTTCCTCGGTCTACTTCCTTTTGATGAGGGCAGTCGCAGGTCATGAAGCAATCACAGAATAGGGCTCTAATGGCCCCCAGTCTGGCGGGGTCAATCCAGCGTCGATGATGTGACCGTCTTGAAACCGGACAATCCGCTGGCACCTTTCAGCCACGCCGAGGTCGTGGGTCACCATCACAATGGTCATCCCGCCCTCATGGAGCGTCTGAAAAATGTCCATAATTTCTTGACTGGTTTGAGAATCTAAAGCCCCGGTGGGCTCATCCGCCAGCAGCAAGATGGGCTGGTCAACAATCGCGCGGGCAATCGCGACCCGTTGCTGCTGTCCCCCAGACAGCTGATTAGGGCGGTTGTGTATCCGCTCAGCCAGGCCTAACTGACTCAAGGCAGCTTCAGCTCGCTCACAGCGCTCGCGGCGGGGAATGCCGCCATAAATCATCGGCAGCATCACATTTTCTAGGGCACTAAGCTGCGGCAACAGGTGAAACTGCTGAAAAACAAATCCGATTTTGCGATTGCGAATCTCCGCCAGAGCCGCTTCGCTCAGCTCAGCGATCGGCGCTTGGGCCAGGTAGTAATGGCCGCTACTGGGTTTATCTAAACAGCCAATAATATGCATGACCGTCGATTTACCAGACCCCGAGGGGCCCATAATGGCGCAGTACTCTCCTTGGTAAAGGGTCAGATCGACTCCTTTGAGCGCCCTCACTGCGAGGTCACCCTGGCCGTAGCGTTTTTCAATCTGTTCTAAACGAATAATCTCGGGTCTGGTGAAATTATCAAAGGTGGATAGCATGGTTAACTCCTTAACTCCTCAGGGCCACAATCGGATCGAGGCGAGCCGCCCGGCGGGCTGGGATCACCCCAAACCCCAGGCCAATGCCGCCCGAGACACCCACAGCCACAAAAATCGCCACCGGGCTGATCACCGCTTCTAGGGGCGTTAAGAAAGCCAGCACGAGGGTGCTCCCCACGCCGATTAAAATGCCAAAGCTCCCCCCCACCAGCGACAGCATCACCGCTTCGATGGTGAACTGGATCATCAAATCAGCCTGGGTCGAGCCGATCGCTTTTCGCAAGCCAATCTCATGGGTGCGCTCAGTCACCGACACCAGCATGATATTCATAATGCCAATGCCGCCCACAATCAGAGAAATCCCCGCTGTGGCTGCCAGCAAGATCACCAGCATCCCCGCAATACTATTGGCAGTCCTCAATAGATCTTGCTGACTGCGCACCGTGAAGTCATTCTCACCTTTGAGGTTGTGACGCAGGCGCAGTAAGTTAGTAATCTGATATTGGGCTGCGCTCAAGCTCTCTGGATTTTGGGCGGAGACGGCAATGGATTGTAAGGTCGGGCTGGTGCGGGCACCTTCTTGCCCAGTCAACTGGTTAGCCATCACCGTGACTGGTATAAAGACAATCTCATCTTGGTTTTGGCCGAGGGCCGAGCCCTTTTTTTCCATCACCCCAATCACCCGAAAACTGAGGTTGCGAATGCGGATTTTTTGACCCAGCGGATCTTGATTGCCAAATAGTGCTATCGCGGTCTCGCTCCCCAAAACCGCCACTCGCTGGTTTTGTTGCAGCGCTGGCACATTAAAAAACTGACCGGAGGCGACCGCGGCATTACGGACCCTGGGATAATCCTCCGTGGTGCCCGTGACATTGACCTGGGTGTCCTGGCCTGCCCAAGTCACCCGAAAGCGGACGGTCTTTTCTGGGGCCACCCCCGCCACCGCTGGCACCTGCTCAGCAATGGCTTCTGCATCCGTCAGCACCAGACTGTTTGACGCAACCGCCGACGACAGCGGGCCCTCTTGGTTAGCCCCCGGCAGGACAAACAACAAATTACTCCCCAGGGACTCAAAGCTCCGGCCAATAAATTGCTGAGCCCCCTGGCCTACCCCAATCATGGCAATCACCGAGGCATTGCCAATGATGATGCCCAGCATGGTCAAGCCGCTACGCAGCTTGTTGGCACTCAGGGTGCGTACGGCCATACTGACATTCTCTGCAAAATCGATTGTCATTTTCTCTCCCTCTCAAAACAACTTTGTCAGGTCTGGGTTTGCCTCGAATACGAATCTTATCTGGGGGCCATTTGGGGCCTATAGCGGCCCGCCCGTCGGCCCTGGCACTTTACCCTCGGGGAAATCAACAAAGACCTTTTCTCCAGACTCCAAGCCACTGACAACATGGGTTTTTCCCTCCTGGGTGATCCCCACTGAGATAGTCTGAAATCTGGCCTCCCCCTGTTCATCCGCCACGAGTACGCCGATCTCCTGCCCCTGGTTGGTGATCGCCACCGTGGGCACCATCAGCGCATCTGCAATTGACTCCCCGATAAAAATCGCATCGCCGTTCATGCCGGAGCGCAGCTCTGATTGTCCGGTCAGCAGCTCGATGCGGACCTGAAACGAGGTGACGTTGTCTTCTACCACAGCTTCAGGCGAAATCAGTCTCACCCGACCTTCAAACGTCTGATCTGGATAAGAGTCCACCACAATCTCGACGGGTTGACCCACCTCAATTTGAGAGATATTGGCCTCCGGTACATCCACCAGCAGCTCTAAGCCCGAAGCCAGCGCAAAAATCGAACTGGAGGTGGCTGAGGCCGTGGCTGAGGCCGTGGTGGTTGGCGTCACAATCGCCCCAACCGTCGCATACTTTTGGGTGATGATGCCATCAAAGGGGGCCCGAATCACGGTCGCATCCAGCTGGGCCTGAATCACTTCGACCTGGGCCCGGGCGGCGGTCACACGCGCCGCCGTTTGGGCGATTGCTTCGGGGCGAGCGCCGTTGTTCAGCTCTTGCAAACTTTGCTGGGCTTCGCGTAGGTTGGCGCGGGCCGTCTGTTCTTCATTGATGATTTCATCTAGATCAAGCTGTGCGATCGCA
>JBCDDJ010000117.1:0-15556 GCA_039180385.1 Cyanobacteria bacterium P01_G01_bin.38
ATCGATCAGCAGAGGCCAGTACCAGTACCCCCCAGACGAGCTCGGCTGTCAAAGACTTTGGACCTAATCAAATTCTAACTCGACGCGGGTTTGCCCGGTGGTTGTTTGCGACAAACAATCGGTTTTACCAAGACCAAAGTGCCAAAAAAATTCGGGCTGCCGTGGACAGCAGCCAACCCGTCTTTCAAGATGTGCCCGCCTCAGATCCAGATTTTGGTGCCATTCAGGGGTTAGCTGAGGCGGGGATTATCCCCAGCCCGTTGACTGGGAGTTCCACCGTTGTCACCTTTCGCCCCGATGCGCCGCTGACCCGCAAGGATCTGATCCTGTGGAAGGTGCCGCTGGATACCCGTCAGGCATTGCCCACGGCTACCGTTGAGGCGGTACAACAAACCTGGGGGTTCCAGGATGCTGCCAAAATACAGCCCCCTGCCCTACAAGCTGTGCTGGTTGATCATCAAAATGGTGAATTTGCTAACATCCGTCGGGCGCTGGGCTATACCACCTTGTTTCAACCCGATAAGGCAGTGACTCGGGCTGAAGCCGTTGCCGTGCTTTGGAGATTTGGCAACGCCACCGAAGGCATCACAGCTGCGGACTTGTTGAAAAATCGACGCTCTGAGCAAGACAGGTCTCCAGCGCGACAAGGTAGCGAGCAACCTGAGCAAGACAGGTCTGAAAACGAGGATAGCCCTGCTCGTCAAACGAGTCCAAATAGTCAGGATGATGAGAGATTGCAGACGAACTCGGTGGATAGTTGAGGTGAGGGGAAGGGCGAAGGGCAAAAGGGGAAGGGCGAAGGGGTAGTGGGTAGTGGGCTTCAGCGTGAGCTCAGCCGAACGGTAGTGGGTAGTGGGTGAATAACAGATAACAAATGACATTGCCAACCTGTGATCAATTGTTCACTACCATTGAAACTCTCGTAATGTGTCATTCGCCCAGTGGGGCAGAGAATGAGATCAATGCTTATCTGTTAGAACAGTTGGCAAATCTCGGGGTTGAGCATTGGCAAGATGAGGCTGACAACATTATTGTCAAGATTCCAGGAAAAACGGACGGCGGTGCGATTGCCATCACAGCCCATAAAGATGAAATTGGCGGCATTGTCAAAGCTGTGGGTGAGCATGGTCAGGTGGCGGTCAGAAAGTTGGGAGGTGCGTTTCCGTGGGTTTATGGTGAAGGCGTGGTGGATTTGCTCGGCGACCACCAAACTGTCAACGGTATCTTGAGTTTTGGATCCCGCCATGTCTCTCATGAGTCGCCTCAAAAGGCTCAGCAAGAGGGTGACGCAGTGCGTTGGGAAGATACTTGGATAGAGACCAAACTTACCCGAGTGGAGCTGGAGTCAGCAGGCGTGCGACCTGGGACACGTCTGGTGGTTGGGAAACACCGCAAACGTCCTTTTCGATTAGGTGATTACATCGCCAGCTATACCCTCGACAATAAAGCCTCAGTGGCGATTTTGTTAGGCCTGGCAGAACATGTTAAAGAGCCACTTGTCGATGTTTATTTGGTGGCTTCTGCCAAAGAAGAAGTCGGGGCGATCGGAGCTTTATTTTTTAGCCAGCGTCAGAAACTGAGTCGGTTAATTGCTTTAGAGATTTGTCCGCTGTCGTCCGAGTATGCGATCGCGGATGGGTCAGCCCCGGTGCTGCTCTCCCAGGATGGTTATGGTATTTATGATGAGGCATTAAATCAAGAGATTTTGGCCGCAGCAAGTCGGGCTGAAGTGCCCCTACAGCTGGCGACGATTAGTGGGTTCGGCAGCGACGCCTCCATTGCCATGAAGTTCGGTCACATTCCCAAAGGGGCCTGCCTTAGCTTTGCCACCCAAAACACCCACGGCTATGAAATTGCCCATCTGGGGGCAATTGAGAACTGTTTAAATGTTTTGGTTGAGTATTTGCGATGAAACTGACCCATAATTGTAGGGTTGCTATCATCCAAATTTGCCTTGAGTTCCCCTGCTGACAGACCTACGCTGTTAATCGTTGACGGACATTCCCTGGCCTTTCGGGCTTACTACGCCTTTGCCAGAGGGCAAGACGGCGGCCTGCGAACCTCGACCGGCATTCCTACCAGCGTGTGCTACGGCTTCTTAAAGTCGCTGATGGATATGATGGTGGCCGAAAAGCCTGCCTATGCGGCGGTGGCGTTTGATGTAGCCCAGCCGACTTTTCGCCATGAGGCTGAGGAAACCTATAAAGAGGGTCGCCCCGAGACGCCGGAAGAGTTTACCGAAGATATAGAAAATCTGAAGGCATTGCTAGAGGCGTTTGGATTGCCTATCTACATGGCTCCGGGGTTTGAAGCGGACGATGTGATCGGCACTTTGGCATTTAAGGCCAAGGCGGAGGGCTATGGCGTCCGGATTATGAGTGGCGACCAGGATTTATTTCAGCTGATCGACGATGAGGAGCATATTAAAGTTCTCCACCTGGGTAATCCATTTTCTCGCAGTAGTGGTCTGGCGAACGCATTTGGTATCACCGAAGTGCAAGAAAAACTGGGCGTGTTGCCCTCTCAGGTCGTGGACTACAAGGCGCTGTGCGGTGACCCGTCGGATAATATCCCGGGTGTCAAGGGCATTGGTAAGAAAACAGCGGTCAAGCTGCTCGATGAGTACGGCAACTTGGAGAAAATTTACGCTGCCCTGGACAACATGAAGGGGGCAGTCAAGAAGAAACTAGAGGCGGGCACCGAGGAGGCCAAGCATTCGAAATACTTAGCGACGATTGTTACAGACGTGCCCATCGAGACGAGTTTAGAAGATTGCAGGCTCAAGGGGTTTAACCCTGATGTCGTGATCCCTGCGCTAAAGAAGCTGGAATTTCAGCATTTTGTTAATCGTTTGAATAAGTTGCAGGGGGCCTTTGGTGGGGAGGCTGACCAAGCTGCTCCGCCACCAGTGCTTAAAGAAGATAGCAACGATGACTTTGATGGGGCAGACCTAGACTTTTTTACAGCAGCAGACACCGAAAAAGCTCAGCAGGGGGTCATCACCACCGGAGAAATCGAGCCGCAGATCGTGACCACCCAGGCACAGCTTGACAAACTGGTGACGTTGCTTAAAACACACACCGATCCCGAAAACCCCGTGGCCTGGGATACAGAAACAACTTCCCTGGAACCGCGTGATGCTGCACTGGTGGGTATTGGCTGTTGCTGGGGCAATGGCCTCTCAGATATGGCCTATATCCCGGTGGGGCATCGAGGGGGCGCTCAGCTTAAACGGTCACAGGTTTTGGAGACGCTGCGACCCATTTTGGAAGATGAGCAATATCCCAAGGCATTGCAAAATGCCAAATATGACCAGCTTGTGCTGAGGAGCAGCGGTGTTGAGCTGGTAGGGGTTGTGTTTGACCCAATGCTGGCCAGCTATGTGCTCAACCCTGAGACGTCGCACGGGCTAGGCGATCTGTCGATGCGCTATCTGAACCTGATCACCACCAGCTACGAGAGCCTGGTACCTAAAGGGAAGACGATTGGGGAGGTTGCGATCGCACCCGTCGCCCAATACTGCGGCATGGATGTTCACACCACCTACCTGCTCACCGCCATCCTCAAAAAAGAACTGGCAAAGCTCCCAGCTCTTGAGAAACTGTGCTTAGAGGTGGAGTTACCCCTGGAGCCTGTGTTGGCGGAGATGGAATACACCGGCATTCGCATCGACACGGACTACCTCAATACGTTCTCACAACAACTCCAAGAAGATTTAGCCACCATTGAAAAACAGGCCTATGAAGATGCGGGTGAAACCTTTAACCTAGGCTCTCCAAAGCAGCTTAGCGAACTGTTCTTTGAGAAGCTCGGACTGAGTAAGAAAAAATCTCGCAAGACTAAAACGGGTTACTCCACCGATGCAGCTACGTTAGAGAAACTTAAAGGCGATCACCCTGTGGTAGATGCCGTGGTTGAGCACCGCACGCTCTCCAAGCTCAAATCTACCTATGTCGATGCCCTGCCCACCCTGGTCAGGGCCGATACCCGTCGGGTCCATACTGACTTTAATCAGACGGTGACAGCGACCGGACGACTTTCTTCGTCCAGTCCTAATCTGCAAAATATCCCTATCCGCACGGCCTTTAGCCGCCAGATCCGTGCTGCTTTTCTGCCAGAAGCGGGATGGCACCTGGTCGCAGCGGACTATTCTCAAATTGAGCTGCGTATCTTGGCTCACCTCAGCGGGGAGCCTGTTCTAGTAGATGCCTATAACAACGACGAAGATGTTCACCGTCTCACAGCCCGGTTGTTGTTTGAGAAAGACGACATCTCTACTGAAGAGCGTCGCTTAGCGAAGATCATTAACTTTGGCGTCATCTACGGTATGGGGGCCTCGCGTTTTGCCCGTGAGACCGGCGTCAGCCGCACCGAGGCGAAAACCTTTATCGATCGGTTCAATGAACGCTATCCCAATGTATTTGAGTACTTGCAACAGATGCAGCGAGAAGCCGTAGGCAACGGTTATGTAGAAACACTTATGGGTCGCCGTCGCTATTTTAATTTCAGCAGCAATAGTTTACAGGTGCTGAAGGGCACCGACCCCGATAAAATTACCCTCGATAAGCTCCGCCCCAACGGCTATGATGCGGGGCAACTAAGGGCGGCGGCGAATGCACCCATTCAAGGCTCAAGCGCCGATATTATAAAAGTAGCCATGATTCAGCTCCACGAACTCCTCAAGGACTATCAGGCCCGGCTGCTGTTGCAGGTGCATGATGAACTGGTGTTTGAAATCCCCCCTGATGAGTGGGCAACCCTGGAACCTAAAATCACTGAAAAGATGGAGTCAGCGGTGAAGCTATCGGTGCCGCTGAAGGTAGAGGCGAATGTAGGGGAGAATTGGATGGAGGCAAAGTAGGGGAGTAGGGGAGCAGTAGAGCAGGGGGGAATCAAGCTGCTATGGGTTTAATGCCTTGATACTCAGATTCGATAGAAATACCCTGACGTTGTGGATATTTCCCCCTTTTTAAGGCTACCGTGTACACACAAGTTATCGGTATGTCGTCAAGCGGATCTGACCCCCTCTAACTCCCCCTAAAGCCCCATGGGCATGCGCTAAAGCGTAAGGCAAGGGGGAAGACTCAGATTTCCCCCCTTGGCAAGGGGCGATTAAGGGGGTAATGCAGGATTTTTAACTTCAGATCGAGATGTGTGTACTATTGAATACAAGATTGTTCCTGACTGCCCCCACTTTATGCCTTGTGACTTCTCCTGGTAATCCGTCGCCTGAACAGCGCTTTGTGGTAAAAGTTACTAAATAGGGGTCCATGCCAGGAAATGGTGAAGACCTGTTCACTGAAATATCCTTCATTTTGGTTGAATCCCCCACTGGGTCGAACTATAACCTGTCAGGGCTGTTGGGTTAACCTGCGAGCAGGCAAAGCTAAACCAAGCTCAACGCCAACCCACATCCAAAATCTAAAATCTAAAATCCCCAATCAGCCGCGTTATCTTAAATATAGTCCCTCTTGCAAAATCATCATGACCCATCGCGTTGTTATCCTTGGTGGCGGCTTCGGCGGTCTTTACACAGCGCTGGCGCTGAGCAAATTGCCCTTAGACAAAAGCACCCAGCTCGAAATTACGCTGGTTGATCAGCGCGATCGCTTTTTGTTTGCGCCGATGCTGTATGAGCTGGTCACCGAAGAGTTGCAAACTTGGGAAATTGCCCCCCCTTATGAAGAGCTGCTGGTTAATACAGGGGTTAGGTTTCACCAGAGTGGTGTCAAGGCCATCGATATTGCGGCCCAGTCGGTGACGCTAGACGATGATTGTCAGCTGAGCTATGACCGACTGGTGTTGGCCCTTGGGGGGGAGACGCCGATGGATATGGCCCCGGGAGTGGCCGAACATGCGATCGCATTTCGAACTCTAGAAGATGCCTATCGCCTCAAAGAAAAGCTGCGGCAGCTTGACAGCGCCCAGGCGGATAAAGTGCGGGTTGCCATCGTGGGCGGTGGCTACAGCGGCACTGAGCTAGCTTGCAAATTAGCAGAGCGACTGGGCGACCGGGGCCGTATTCGCATTGTGGAGCGTGCCGACGGTATTTTGACAAGCTCTCCCGAGTTTAATCAAAAGGCCGCCCAGGCCGCCCTTTCTGACAAAGGCATCTGGGTTGACTACGAGACCACTGTCATCGACGTAACCGCCGACACCCTCTCGCTCAAGTTTAAAGACCAGGTGGATACGCTGCCCGTGGACGTAGTGCTTTGGACAGTGGGCAATCGGGTCAATCCGGTCGTGACGACACTGGCGCTTAAGCAAAATGAACGCCAACAGCTGTTGATTGAGCCAACCCTGCAGGTTGTTGATCACCCCGATTTGTTCGCTCTAGGGGATCTGGCCGAGGGCACCGATGCCGACGGCCAGCGTATCCCAGCGACAGCCCAGTCGGCGCTACAGCAGGCCGACTATGTTGCCTGGAATATCTGGGCATCTCTCACAGATAGGCCGCTGCTCCCCTTCCGCTATCAGCACCTGGGCGAAATGATGACCCTGGGCTCAGATAATGCCACCCTGACGGGGCTGGGGCTCAAGCTTGACGGCAATCTGGCCCATCTGGTTCGCCGTCTAACCTATCTATATCGCATGCCGACCCTGGAACATCAGATTCGGGTTGGGTTGAATTGGATTGGTCAGCCGATTCGGGATTTGCTGTCAGCGGAACGTTAACTTGGCTATAAGGTTAAAGGTGAAAAGGCAAATATTGTGAGGTTTTGGCTACAGAAGACGATACGCACAGCTGAAACCTTTAACTTTTCACCTTTAACTTTTAAATTAACCCTGCCGATCCTTTACTATGCTGTGACAGCGCTTGTTGCCATGCCTTTTTATGTCAAAGCCTAAGGTTATTTTTTTAGATGCGGTCGGTACTTTGTTCGGTGTCAAAGGGAGCGTCGGTCAGATTTATAGTGAGTTTGCGGAGCAGTTTGGGGTAAAGGCGACGGTCAACGACGTCGATCGGTCTTTTTATAAAAGCTTTAAAACCGCGCCACCGATGGCATTTCCATCGGCACCCAAGACTGATATTCCTCATTTGGAATACCTTTGGTGGCGAGGGGTGGCCCAACAAACCTTTGATCGCATTGAGTTGTTGTCACAGTTCGCTGATTTTGAAGCCTTTTTCGCTGAAGTGTATCAGTACTTTGCCACGGCTGATCCATGGGTTTTATATCCTGATACGATGTCGTCTATCGCTCGGTGGCAGCGTCAAAATATCGAGTTGGGGATTATTTCTAACTTTGATTCGCGCATTTATGCGGTGCTGAGTGCCCTGGGGTTGGCCAGTCGTTTTGAGTCTGTGACGATTTCAACAGAGGTGGGAGCCGCAAAACCGGATGCGCTAGTATTTGCCACGGCTTTGCAAAAGCATCGTGCGATCGCAAGCGAAGCCTGGCATATCGGGGATAGCTACAACGAAGACTTTCGTGGGGCCCAGACGGCGGGGCTTAAAGGCGTCTGGCTAAAGCGGCAGGGGCTATACGCCTGACCAGCTTTGCGATAGGTTCATATTACGTTGATTTGTTCAGTGATCTGGGCATCTTGCTAGAGAGGCTTCTTTTATTCATAGGCACATGTCACTTTTGGTTCTACGGCAGCTACTTAAAGTAACAGGGGGAGCTTGCCTGTGGTTGGCAGCTGCCAATATGGGACTTCCTTCAGTTGCTTTGGCTCAGAGTGTGCCTGGGGTGTCGCCACCGCCACCACGCAGCTTGCCTGGAGAAGCCCTGCCAGATGATCGCCCCGATGACACGTTGCCTGCGGAGCCCTTTCCCGTATTACCTCCCCCCGAGGACCTCCTGCCCGATACCCCACTTGCGCCAGTGTTGCCGGACTCACCGACGCCAGGGGATGCTGCATTTTTTGTCAATGAGATTGAAGTCGTGGGGAGTACGGCCTTTAGCCAGGAAGATTTTGCTGAAATTTTAGATCGCTACCGGGGGCGAGAGGTTTCTTTTGCTGAGTTGTTGGAACTACGCTCTGAGATTACTCAGTTTTATGTGGATCGGGGATTTGTCACCTCGGGGGCCTTTATCCCACCCCAAACCGTCGAAGATGACATCGTAAAAGTACAGGTTATTGAAGGTGAACTAGAAGATATCGTCATCCGAGGGACCCATCGACTGAGCCCTGCCTATGTTCGTAGCCGCATCGGTTTGGTGGCCTCGCCCCCTTTAAATGTCGATGAGCTCTTAGAAGGGCTACAGCGTTTACAGATTGACCCGCTGATTGAAACGATCTCGGCTGACTTGCAGGCGGGGGTCCGTCCGGGGACCAGTCTGTTGGTCATTGAGCTGACCGAGGCCGATTCGTTTGCGGTGACTGGTGATATTGCCAATCGACGCTCACCTAACATTGGCGGGGTTGAGCGCCAGATATCTGTTTCAGAAAACAATCTCTTGGGCATCGGCGATCAGATTGTGTTGGAGTATAGCGACACCGATGGCAGTGGCGGCGTCGATCTAAGCTATACCGTTCCGCTGAGCCCCAACAATGACACGTTGCAACTGCGGGGTGGTTTTTCGAACAGTCGGGTAATTGATTCGGTTTTCTCCGTTTTAGATATTTCGTCCGATAGTTACTACGCTGATCTGACCTATCGGCATCCATTTATTGAGAGCCCTACCGAAGAGTTGGCGGCTGGGCTAACCTTCTCTTACCAAGAAAACCAAACCAGCCTGGGGATTGATGATATCGGTCCGTTTCCGCTGTCTCCGGGGGCCGACGATAACGGGATTACCAGTGTGACAGCACTGCGCTTTTTTCAAGAATGGACCCAGCGTAGCCCCAAGCATGTGTTGGCACTGCGATCTCAATTTAACCTTGGAGTTGACTGGCTAGGTGCGACTGACAATGATGCCGCGCCCGATAGTGAGTTTTTCTCGTGGCGGGGTCAAGGCCAGTGGGTGCAATTACTGGGTAAAGATGCCCTCTTCTTTCTCCGGGGTGATGTGCAAATCGCCACGGATGCCATGTTGTCTCAAGAACAATTTGGCGTCGGGGGTCAACAAAGTGTTCGCGGCTATCGGCAAGATACGCTGCTGCGGGATAGTGGGGCGCTGCTGTCTGCGGAGTTGCGGTTTCCAGTCTTGCGCGTGCCTGAGTGGGAAGGGGTTTTGCAAGTCACACCTTTCCTGGATGCCGGTACAGGTTGGAATTTTCGAGGTAATCCTCCTGGACCAGATGTGTTGGTAGGGACAGGTTTAGGGTTGTTATGGCAACAGGGAGATGACTTCTCCGCCCGTTTCGACTGGGGCATTCCTCTGGTTGATTTCGATGATTTAGGCGATAGCTTTCAAGACAACGGATTTTACTTTTCAGTGCGGTATACGCCTTTTTAGGGCGGTGTGACATCGCTGATTTCTCAAATATATAAAATCTCAAATATATAAAAATCACGAAGTATCTCCGCATTTTGGCAGTATTGAGGTGAATGCTATCTCAGCATTTCTACCCTCTCTATCCCCTGGCTTCTCTGATTAGCATGTGGGTAATAAGTCGGATTGCACCTAATTTAACTGGGTTTGGGAGCCGTGATGGAACAGCAAATATGGACCGTACGCAACATGAAGGCCCTGTTCACAGGTCTTGCGGTAGGAGGGGCGAGCAGTGTTTTAAGCTATACGCCCGCTAGCTTTGGGATTGCCTTTGAGCCGCCTGCAGATGAGCCTGCGCCCAGGACCTCTGTGGGTGGAGCCTCGCGGGGTGATCTCTGTCCACAAACTGTGTCGACGGCAGGGCAATCTCGCCCGGTCGCCCTCTTGCCCCAGAGTAACTATGGCAAAACTCTAGAGGCCCATCCTACTGTGATGTTTTACATGCCAGAGTCTAATGCGGACGGGGCTATTTTTACCCTTAAAGATGAAGAGAAGACTTTGCTTTATTTTGCAGAAATCTCCTTGGATGGGTCAGAAGGGGTTGTTAGCTTCACCTTGCCCGACGATGCGCCTGTCCTGGAGGTGGGACAACGCTATCAGTGGTTTGTTGTGTTTCAGTGCGAGGGCCAGCTGTACCCTGACAGTTACTACATTGATGGGTGGATTCAGCGCACCATTGAGGCTGATTTACAACAGGATTTCGTCAACGGCAGTGCCCTGAGTAAAGCGGCGGCGCTAGGTCTCTCGGGTATTTGGTATGACAGTCTGGCGACATTAGCGACCCTCCGCCTGGATCAGCCTCAATCGTCAGAATTGTTGGAGCATTGGTATGAGCTTTTAGAGGAGGTAGGTCTGGAGTCCCTAGCTGAGGCCCCGATCACTTTGCTCAATTAATGGGAGCTTAATGAGTGGGGGCACTCTGCTTTATCTATGCCAGTGACGGTACCTCATCTACGCCAGTGACGGCGACCTTGCCAAAATACGCCGAGCAATGCGCCAACGATGCTGAGTTGATCGAGGCCGACCACCCAAATAAATGGTAGTAGGGTTTTGAGCCAAAGCGTCAGCACCAGACAGCCGACTAAAGCCCAAAGGACACTAGCGTTGATAGAAAGACGGCTAAACCATCGCTCTAAAATAATGACACCCAGAGCGCCCGTGCCAAACCCAAGGCCAAACTGCAGGACCTCTACAAATAAAAAAAGCGAAGTGAGGCGTGACAAAAGATTGAATTGGCTGAGGCTGCTAATCAGCAGGCGTTCAATCAGCCCCCCGGCGACGGTTGCTAGACCTGCAATCTGGAATAGGGTCCCCCACGGTAAATATTTCAGCGGTCGCAGTGGATCAAACATAACCTTTTAGAGGACTTTTGGGGATTTGTAAGGCTAATCTCTGGGCTATTGCTCAAACTGTAGCGCACAGGCATATCAATGTTTCAAATCATCAAGGACGAAGCGGTCATAGGGGACCTCAGAGATTGATAAATTGGATCTTAAATTTACTATGGGTCTGATCTTAACTGGGCATCTTTAAACCCAGTTTGACCAGATCTGAACTATTGTTGAATTACAGTTGTCAAGTATTTAGCACTGGATTCGCAAACTGTGTCAGAAAAGCAACAAAATCCTTGGGTTGAGGCAGTACAGACCATTGGTTTGAGCGTGGTTCTGGCGCTAGGTATCCGTCAATTTGTGGCAGAAGCTCGCTACATTCCATCGGGGTCGATGGAGCCTACCCTGCAAATTAACGATCGCCTCGTCGTTGAAAAAATTAGCTATCACTTTAATCCGCCGGGGCGGGGGGATATTGTCGTATTCTGGCCACCCGAAGAGCTTTTCCCCGCTGGCAAGCGCCGGGATGCCTTTATTAAAAGGGTGATTGGCCTGCCAGGTGATGTTGTTGAGGTCACTGACGGCACCGTCTTTGTGAATGACGACCCTCTTGACGAGCGCTACATCAAGGCTCCTCCTAATTATCAATGGGGGCCAGAAGAAGTGCCTGATGAGGCTTACCTGGTGCTGGGTGATAATCGTAACAGCAGTTACGATAGTCACGCTTGGGGTTTTGTGCCTAAAGAAAACATTATCGGTCGCGCTGTGGTCAGATTTTGGCCGCCGAGTCGCCTGGGTGGGTTAAATTAGGTATCCAGGTTCGTTCTATCTGTCCCTGAATGGTTTGATTGAGCCAGGGGGTATTGGTCGAGAGCGACTGGAGCGTGCTGGATGAAACGGTCCAGGTTTGTTTGGGATTGAATAGCACCATTTCTGCTGGTTGCCCGACTTGCACGGTCGGCGGGTCAAGTTTTAGACATTGAGCTGATTGAAGGCTCAGGTACTGCCATAGCTGGTGTGGTTGCCAGCGTTGAGTGGCCACAAATGTTTGCCAGAGAATGGGTAGGGCTAGCTCTAAGCCGATCGCACCTGGGGGCGCGTTGCCAAAGGCAACGGTTTTTTCTTCGTAGGTGTAGGCGGTGTGGTCGATTGCGATCGCATCCAACGTTCCGTCCTCCAGTCCGCTCAGGAGGGCTTGCTGGTCGCCGGGGCAGCCTAAGGGGGGCTCTAGCCTAAGGTTGGGGTCATAGGTGACTAAATCTTGGGTAGTAAACATTAGGTGCAGCCATGGCACACTGGCGGTCACTGGTAGCCCTCGGGCTTTGGCCTCACGCAACAACTCAACGCTGCGGGCGGTGGAGACCCGCATGACGTGTATGGGGGTGTTGAGTGCGGCTACGTATTCTAAGAGGGCTGCTAACGGTGCGGTTTCTGACAAGGTTGGGCTACCGGGGTACCCTAGCCGCATCGAGTCAGTGCCTTCTCTGACGGTGCCATGACCCGCCAGGGTGCGATCGCAGGGCCAAAGGGCGATGGGGCGCTGCAAGGGGCGAGCATATTCCAAGAGCCGTCTAAGCAGTGCCGGATTAGTTATGGGTGCGCCCTCGGTAAAGCCCACTACCCCCGCCTCGGCCAGCTCAGCCAAATCGGTGAGCTGTTCGCCTCTGAGCCCCAGGGTGATGGCCCCCCAGGGTCGCAATTGAGTATGTGAACACAACGAGGTGATCTGAGCTGCGTCGTCCAGGGGAGGATGGGTGTTGGGCAACACGCCCACTCGGGTAAAGCCACCAGCCAAAGCTGCTTGCTCCAAAGATTTCAGCGTTTCGCGGGACTCGTGTCCGGGTTCACCACTCTGACTGTAAAGATCAACCAGCCCTGGCCCCAGTACCCAGTCGGTTGCTTCTATGATCTCGGTGGTTGTGCTCTCGGTGGTTGTGCCAGTGCTGTCACGCTCTTGGCCAGTGCTGTCACTGTGGTGTAACGAGGGGGTAATGGCCTGCACAACGCCTTTGACAACCAGAACATCAACAATGCGATCTACTGGATCGGGGGGATTAATCAGACGGACCTGTCGAATCAGGGTGCGGGTCATGGGGGTGCCAAACTTGCCTATAGTGCGCCCGCGGCGGTCATGTCAAAAATACTGCCCGATAGGTGGGTGGTCAGGTTAGCTGCGCTGAGCATAGGGGGGCTGCCTGCGCCGTCGGGGTAGTCGATCACGCTGACCGCACCGTTGCCCTGCTTAAATTGCCAAAACGCCTCGGGGGCAAGGCCCGTCACATAGCAGAGGATCGCCTTATTAATTGCATCGTGGGCGCTGACCAAAATGGTTTGGGGCGTATCGTGGCCGCTATAGTCAGCGACGATCTGATTCCATGCCATGACGGCTCGATCCCATACCTGCTTGAGGTTTTCGCCCTCTGGCATCTGGACAGTTTCAGGGGCTGACTGCCACTGGGCCAGCATACCGGGGTAACTGGCTTCAATTTCATGTTCAAACTTGCCTTCCCACAGGCCGTGGCTGATTTCCCAAAGCCCTTCGGTGACCTCCAGGGTGACCTCGGGATGGTAGTTGAGAATTTTCTCAGCGGTTTCTTTGGGGCGCAACAGGGAACTACTCACCGCCCCTTGAATCGGCACTGCTTTTAGGAACTCTGCGGCCTGGATAGCCTGGGTGCGGCCATTCTCATTGAGGGGCACGTCGATTTGCCCCTGAAACCGCTTATCTCGGTTCCAATCAGTTTCACCATGGCGGACTAGCAGTAAGCGTGGCCCCTTAAAGCCAGCGCGTAAAGAGGGCAGCGGTCGTCCTGTGTGGGCGGTTAAATTGAGTGACTCTAGCTGGGCGGGTTGGCCCCATGGGCCGGTAAAGTTGAGGACGCTAATGCCGCAGTTGGCCTGGTATAGCCGATTAAGCGCCTCGGGGCCAAGGCCAATGGCGGAGCCGATCAGGGCGCGGTTAATAGCGCTATGGGCGACGACCAGGATAGTTTGGTCGGTGTGTTGGGTGAGTAAAGTTTGCCAAAACGCTGCGGCCTGCTCCCAGACGGCCCGTACCGGATAAAACTCACGGGTGCTGCTCCCGTCAGGAATCTGCATCTTTAAGTTTTGGGGCTGATTTCGCCAGGCGTGATACTCATCGGGGTATTGTGCCTCGACATCGGTAAATGACATCGCTTCCCAAAGCGGCAGGCTAATTTCTTTTAGGGTGTCTTTGGGTTGCTGTTTGGGGGTTTGAGGATGTTTAGCCCGCAGCGTTTCGACAATCAGCTCAGCGGTCCGATGGGCTCGCTTGAGGGGGCTACAGTAGACGGCATCAAAGGCGATACTGCTGAGGATTTCTCCCACTTGTCGGGCTTGCTGCTCACCGACGTCAGTCAAGGTCGATTCGTCGTGGTGTCCTTGAATGATGCGTTTGACGTTAAACGTGCTCTCACCGTGGCGAACAACAATGATGCGGGTTTTCAAGGGACAGTCCTCAGTGATATGCTCCGCGTCGATTTTATCGTGATAACCCACCTTCAGTTTGAAAAGTTGAGTTTTTACGCCTAACGCCCTTCTAAGTCGTGGCAAATCCTAAGCCGTGGCAAACCCTAAGTTGTGGCAAACAGTAGGTAGTTGTGGCAAACAGTAGGTCTGGATGTGAGGAAGGTCTAGCGATACTCGGCCATTTGGCCATCTATTCTTGCTCGGCCATTTGGCCATCTATATCTTGCTCGGCCATTTGGCCGAAGTTAAATCCGCCAAGTTGGCAAAGGGCGCGTCAGCGGGATTGCGGAGGGGATGTTGTTGTTTATAAAGCGACCGTAAGATAAAACGTCTGAACTGTCTAGAAACTCTAAATAGAGGCGTTTTTGAACACATTTCTGGCTGAATTTGAAAAAATGGGATCAGGTCTCAAATCCTTTGTGCCATGGCTCACAGCATTCCGGACCAAATTTGTCGATGCTAAATAAAGAAAAATCAATATTCCTACCCTCGCAACTTAATTGAGGGATCCGGAACAATAGAGAAGATTGAATTTTTAACAGGTTCAGTCATCTGGTCGGTTATTTAAGGAAAATGTTCCCATGAAGTCCCGTGATGAATTTAAAGCTTGGCTAGCGCGTTATCAGCAAACCGTGGCGTCCCAGTCGCCCTCTGTTCCTTCATCTCAGGCTGGCCCAAGCAGAGATAATGATATCAATGTGATGTCTTTGGTCTATCCCGACGGTCGGGTGACGCGGGTTGAGCTCAGCCCCAGTGCTGGCTAAGCCGTGCTAGCTAATCAGCGTTTATGACATCGAAACAACGTCTGAAGTTATCTAAAAAGTGTTTGTCTGGGCTATTTTCTGGTCTGCTGTCGAGTTTTTTAAGGCCAGCCTGTCCGCTGTGTCAGCGACCGGTTGCTGGCTCAGCTTTTTGCATTGACTGTGACCGGCAGATGCAAAGCTGCCGATGGTCTCGCCACGACTACAGGGTGCCGACACCTTTGCCAGTGATCGCCTGGGGCACCTACAGTGGCCCCCTCAAGCGGGCTTTGCATCAGCTCAAATATCAAGATTGTCCAGAGATTGCTGCCCCCCTTGGAGCCGATTTGGGGCAGCTCTGGCAGCAAGTCTGGGCACAAAAAATAGCGTTACAGCGGCAGCCCCAGGGGCAGTCGATTGTGGTGGTGCCAATTCCGCTGCATCCTGAGCGGCTGAGTCAGCGGGGGTATAACCAGGCGGAGCTGATTGCCCAAGGGTTTTGTCGGATAACCGGTCTGCCTTGTCTCGGCCAGGGGTTACTCAGGGTCAAAGCGACGGAGGCTCAGCATCAATTTGGTCTGGCTACCCGACAATCTAATCTGCGCAGTGCCTTTCG
>JBCDDJ010000118.1:0-15515 GCA_039180385.1 Cyanobacteria bacterium P01_G01_bin.38
GTTCGTGTCCTTGCGGCCAGCCATCTGAACGACAATTTCATTAAGGCTTTGGGCTATCTGGTGAGTGCCCCCAAGCTTCTGCCCACCACGCCCGTCATTTTGTCTGAGGCAGCGCGATCGGCAGCGGACCATGTGCGCGATCGCACGCTAGCAAACCTCAGCGACATCCTCGCCAAATCGCTGAAGTCCTGAAGTTTAGACAGGCATAGCTTGCCTGTTGGAAGAATCTTAGGAAGGCAGGGTGCGATCGCAATTACTCTATTTGTGTCACTTTTACGGACATCCATAAAAAGTGACACGAATGAGATCAAAATTCTTAGCTAAAAAATGAGATCGCAAATCCTTCCCTTTTGGGAAATCGAATCTACTCCATAAATTCCTTCAGACGCCAAAAGCATTAGGATCGAGGAATAAAGGGAGTCGGAAATTCACTGCTTGCTGCTGCGATCTCAAAAGTTAAACTCTTGACAATAGGTGGCTCGTTGAGACCCTGCTCGACGTTCTGCGAGGCATCATTAAACCACTCAACACCTTGCAGCATAAGAGGTTTCGGCACATCTGACCAATGACACCATAACAGACCCAGATACGTGCTCAACGCCTTACGGCATCAGAGGTTCCGGCACATGCCGGTCGGCAAGCTTTGCCATGCTGGCCCACCAGTGCTCAACGCCTTACAGCATCAGAGGTTCCGGCACGCAAACGATAGACGCTCCTTCCCGTAATGCCTTTCGTGCTCAACGCCTTACGGCATCAGAGGTTCCGGCACAATTGGAAAAGATCTTGTTATTTTGAATGCTGCTAGTGCTCAACGCCTTACGGCATCAGAGGTTCCGGCACTGGGTGGGGGAGGGCTCCCCCAGAGTGCCCACATAGTGCTCAACGCCTTACGGCATCAGAGGTTCCGGCACTCTTCCACCACTTCATGCATACGAGGGTTTTGTCTCTGTGCTCAACGCCTTACGGCATCAGAGGTTCCGGCACGACCAGGCAATCTTGCCGGATGAAGCAATCCGGTGGTGCTCAACGCCTTACGGCATCAGAGGTTCCGGCACTAATCTACACCTAGAGAATGTTGACCATGGTCAAGTGCTCAACGCCTTACGGCATCAGAGGTTCCGGCACACATCTCGTAGAGCTGCGTGGTAGCCAAACATGTCTTTGTGCTCAACGCCTTACGGCATCAGAGGTTCCGGCACGACTGATTTCCAGTGCGTCCTTGCCGGAGAATAGCGTGCTCAACGCCTTACGGCATCAGAGGTTCCGGCACATCGTCAACGCCAAACAACCGACTGTCGATCGATTGTGCTCAACGCCTTACGGCATCAGAGGTTCCGGCACAAGAATACACCCTCGCTGAGTATCGCGACTGGTAGTGCTCAACGCCTTACGGCATCAGAGGTTCCGGCACGATAAGCGCGGGGTCGCCGTCGTTGTCGTTGAGATAGTGCTCAACGCCTTACGGCATCAGAGGTTCCGGCACTAGATGAACTGAACTTTAGGGGTGATAGAGATAAAGTGCTCAACGCCTTACGGCATCAGAGGTTCCGGCACCCAAGCTTCCCCAGCGATCGCCCCTTTTCTCTTTCGTGCTCAACGCCTTACGGCATCAGAGGTTCCGGCACCCTATCGAGAGAAAAAGGCCAGGGTTCTCAAGATGGTGCTCAACGCCTTACGGCATCAGAGGTTCCGGCACGCCTTGGTCCCGTGCTTCTTCTCTCCCTTCTTGCTGTGCTCAACGCCTTACGGCATCAGAGGTTCCGGCACGGTTCAGGCTAGTGACCGTCGAGCCGTCGTATTGTGCTCAACGCCTTACGGCATCAGAGGTTCCGGCACGGTTCAGGCTAGTGACCGTCGAGCCGTCGTATTGTGCTCAACGCCTTACGGCATCAGAGGTTCCGGCACCCATGCCAGACACGTAAAGCATGTCGTCGTCACCGAGTGCTCAACGCCTTACGGCATCAGAGGTTCCGGCACCCTCGGGGCTGTGATATCGCGTCTGGGTCTTTGTAGTGCTCAACACCTTACGGCATCAGAGGTTCCGGCACGAACAAGACTTCGTGCGGGATGGTCTACTGAAAAGGGTGCTCAACGCCTTACGGCATCAGAGGTTCCGGCACTATCAAGCTCCTATCCATTGGTTAGTTCCATCTGTCGTGCTCAACGCCTTACGGCATCAGAGGTTCCGGCACGCCTCAAGTGCCCGTTCTTCCTGCCGCTCCTTCTGTGCTCAACGCCTTACGGCATCAGAGGTTCCGGCACTAGGGCGGTTTGTTTATCACTGCGGCATAGCAAACAGTGCTCAACGCCTTACGGCATCAGAGGTTCCGGCACCGATCGCAACCTCGCGATGCTGACCAAACCAAAACAGTGCTCAACGCCTTACGGCATCAGAGGTTCCGGCACACCAGTGTCGAGGTCTATAGATTTAGTCTCCCGTATAGTGCTCAACGCCTTACGGCATCAGAGGTTCCGGCACTCATAGAAAATTTCAACTAGGTGCCAGTTAGCATGTGCTCAACGCCTTACGGCATCAGAGGTTCCGGCACGATTTGAAAAACCTATCCGTTTCTCTTTCATAGATGTGCTCAACGCCTTACGGCATCAGAGGTTCCGGCACGTTTTTGAGCGATGGACGCAGACAAGCTCTGTGTAGTGCTCAACGCCTTACGGCATCAGAGGTTCCGGCACAGTCGTAATGCTGAGTTCCCCTGCGGTATGCTCTTGTGCTCAACGCCTTACGGCATCAGAGGTTCCGGCACCTTCAATCAGGGTACCAAGCGCCTTGGTACCGTAGTGCTCAACGCCTTACGGCATCAGAGGTTCCGGCACCTGTGCTGAGTTTAAATGCGTGCTGGCTGGCACGTGCTCAACGCCTTACGGCATCAGAGGTTCCGGCACTACCCCAATCCAGTAAATCTTCAAAATTTGCACCCGTGCTCAACGCCTTACGGCATCAGAGGTTCCGGCACTTACACCAGGGCTTTGAGTGGGACACCTCTAAGCCGTGCTCAACGCCTTACGGCATCAGAGGTTCCGGCACTCCGAGGCTCAAAACCCTTTTGGAGCAAAGCTCCTGAAAGGATCTTGCAAGTACCTATTACTTCCTATGATCCAAATCTGAAGATACATTGTCAACCTCCCAATTGATAAACCCCAAAACCCATACAATCAAAATATTTCTAGCCTTTTCAAGCATCTATCTGCATCCACATATTGCCCGAATAACCTTTTAGCAAGCCATTCAGCCATCCAAACGCAGTCAAGTCAAACCCAAACACTGATCCCTGCTAAATAATCCGAAACGAATCACCTGCTGCAGACCATGCCTCAGGGTGATTACATTTTTCTACTCTTTCTACACAGCGATGACAGAGCCCCACCACTAACAAATCATCCTCAGGCTTCAAAATTTTAGCCAATTCCCACCGTAACTTCTCGCGATCCCGTTGACTGAGCCAACACCGAAAAATCGATAACTGAACACTCTCCCCATAACCCTGCAGCAGCTTATAAGCTTTACGCCAACGATTTGCGCTGCGAATGTCATAACAGATCAAGTACCAATTCTTAGACGTAGCCATTAAACCTACAAGAACCCTCAAAAATCTAAAATCCTTTGCAGAGCAGAGCAGAACAGAGCGGAGCCATGTCCCTAGGACGATAAATACAAAATCCCCTCACCTGACAGTCAGTTGAGCAAATAACCCACCCTCACCTGACCACTCTTTTTCAAGTAAACGTACCTCCAACTCAATCAAACGCCGATAGGTAAGCGAATACCCAGTCACCGGATGTTTCCAGCTATCTGCCTTGCGTCGTTCATAGATTTCGACAAACTTGCGACGCCCCAAATCGCTCAGCCATACCTGCTGACCACGCACCTCAAAATCTTCTTGGATATGCCACTGCCCTCGATTCACCGATGCCAGCACAGCCATGTCCACCAGTGGCACCCGAAAAATCTCAATCAAGTCTAAGGCCAAGGGTGGGGCCTGACTGCGCGGTTGATGGTAAAACCCCAGCGCAGGTTCTAAACCAATGCTAATAAGCGCGTTCATCACATCCTTGAGCAACAGAGCATAGCCAAAACTCAACAAACAGTTAAACCGATCCTTAGGGGGACGACGATTTCGGCCTGAGAAGTGTAATTGCGTATCGATCTGCGGTGAAATGAGCGACGGCAATGCCCCAAAGTAGAGGGCAGCCAGGTTGCCCTCTAACCCCAACAATGAAGCTAAACCACTGGCCTGGGGTATTTGCTTGAGCAACCGTTTCATTTGTTGGATCGCTCCACCCAAATCAGCCGAAGGCGTGTTTAGCGATCGCCGCCCCCGCATTAAAAACTTGCGTTGTCCCTGCCCGCGACAGGTCACCAATCGTCGCGCCAGCGATAGACAAAAATCTGGATCGCTAAGAGCTTGATATTGGTGAATGCGTCGTTGAATACTCCCCTGGCGAGTATCAAAGCTACCCACATAACGCCCACCTCCCGACACTAGATGCACACCAATCTGTTGATCATTGCAAAAATAAAGTGCCTGGGTAGACATTTGAGAAAAACTATGAAGTACCACCTGTGCCACCTGCCTTACCGCGATCTTTTCTGGGAGTTGCTTGGGGCGGGTTATCTTGAGTTGATCACCTGTGCGCCCTATCCGAGTCCCCGGCTCTAATACATGGACGATCTGCCGTTCATCGTCTTTTGGAAAGAGTCGCACCGGCTGCCATTCGCGATCGTGGGCCAACCGTGCCTCTTCAGGTAGACATACCGGGGCCAGCGAGCACCGGGTACACAGTCGTTCGTTATCAGTCACCGGGGGCCGTAGGGTAGACTGTCGTAGCCAGCGGGCTGCCTCTATCGCAGTTCGAACATCGGCCCGTCCGGCTTCGTCCAGGGAGATATGGATTAGCACGTTGTCGGCATGATAGCGCACGCGACCTTCCTCAACGGTAATCCCTAAAGCCATTTCGAGTAGACAGGCATAGGCCAGGATTTGGATGCGATCACTGGGCCAAACTTGTGGTTTTTTATCGTCACCCCGATGGCAGCGCCCTCGCTTATGCTCATAGGGAATGGTTTTGCCATCACGAGTACGCAGGGCATCAACCCGACCCCTGAGGCCCAGTTCCACACTTTCTAAAAAGAGATCTTCCCATTCGCCTTCTTCATTTTCCTCAAGTTCAACATGCAATCGTCGACCAGCAAATACGGCAGCATCTTGCGTATAGAGTTCTTCGACTTCTTCGAGATAGTAAAGCCGAGAGCAGTAAGCCATCGCATGGAGAGCTGATACCCGAATTGTTTGTTTGGCTTCGTCTGGTAAGTGCTGGGATACAGGTGTCAGGATTGTCATATTTTGAGAACAACTATTGCAGATAGCTCTACCATGACCAATCACCCCGGCAATAATCCTTCCAGGTAAAAAATCATTGGGTAATCATAAATCATGCCTCATTGAGGTGATGCAGTCTTGCAGGTCACTCAGCTTATTTTGCACAACATCCCAAACGATTTCGTCGTCCAGTGAAAAATAGGCATGGGCAATAAAATCTCGAAGACCTGCAATTTTACGCTATTCGATTTGGGGATAGCCTTGACGACGCTCATCTGGGATAGCCTTGACTGCTTCGCCAATGATTTGCAAGTTAAGGGCAACTGCATCGAAGGTGCGATCATCTTCAACCAGATTTGCTTGAGTCATGCCAGTGGTGTAGCGTTTAATCTTGGCAATACTATGGAATATATCATTTAGATAAAGCCTGAGATCACGCGACACGAATGGCCTCCTTTAAGACAGTTTGACTAATTTGGGGTTTGAGAGAACGTTTAGTAACAAGGTCAACGGGTCGTTCAAACAAGTCTTCAAGAAAGAATTTGAGATCCATATAGCGGTCGAAGTTAGCGAGGCCTTCAAACTCGACCAGGAAGTCAAGGTCACTGCTAGCAGTCGACTCGTTGCAAGCAACGGAGCCGAAAAGGGCAAGGGACTGGATATGAAATTCTTTGAGAGTGTGATAATGTTTTTGCAAACGAGCAAGGACCGTTTTGCAGTCTAGTATTGCCGGAGTAGATACATTTTGTGATGCTTGCCCGTCTGCTTGGCTAACCATAGTTCAACATTTGGGATAACTAGCGTGTTTCTAGCTTAGCAAGTTAGGGCAACTAGCCCTTGGTCTTGCGGGATGCCTTGGCTTTAGGGGCTTTTTTAGGCACTGCTGGGGGTTGAATGCTGACCCAGCAGGCATTGTTAAACTCATTCTTTAGACTGAATCGCTGAAAGGTTCCTCGGGTGGTGACTCGATCGATCCAAACCGGCAAACCAATCAATCCGCGATTGTCTTTAGCTAACCACCGAATTGGGCCATCTACATCACGATAGGCACGAATGCCATTGAGCATGGCCCAAGATTCTCCCAGGCTCAAACCCCCAAATCGGGTGATTTGCTCTGGGGTAGAGAGGGCAATCGCTACTCGCTCTGTAAGGTTAACTGAAGCCATTTCTGCTGATGAATCTAGCTTGAGAGAAATTTTCACATCAGTTAGCAGCTCCTGGTGATTAGGTTTAGAAAATTTACTGCTAGGATAGTTACCCAGATGGATCTTACTAAACTTATGGTGCCGCTGTTTTCTAACAATCCGCGAGATTGAAGATACCTCACCGATCACCCCAAGGGCGAGTTTAACACCCACATGAGCCATCATATCGGTCTCACCTACCAGTGATAACAACAGTCCGTATACTGTTGAGGGAGGCGGATAGAGATAGGTTTCCTTAAAGTCCCTGGCAAAGCTACGAGGAAAGCTCGTACAAGGACAATCTAGATATAGGGTATCGATCATACAGCCACCCCTGCTTCACTAAGCTTAGTTTTAGCGACAGAGATTGCCTCTTTTACGCCTCGATGCACTGATACACCCAACTCTTTTAGCTGATTGCCATAGGGTGTATCAACAATTTCACCTCCGACTACCAATTCATCTGACTTAATATCACCTACCTCCACCAAGCGAATTAGACGGGTACAGCCGACGGTATCACCTACCCGCTTAAAGCAGTCCATAATCCAGGGGCTAGCATCATCGGTGACTCGCAACACAATCGACTCAGGTCGAAACTCATAGAGAAATCGAGAGTGGTTACCCCCTACGTGGCGGATAGCGGGAATGGCATTAATTAGTTGAGTAGCCCGATCTGACTGCTTGAGACTTTCTGGTGTCAAGGCCAGGGTATACTGATAAGCCGTACAGTGAACTTCCGTATTATGAATTGAGGTGTTGCTCTTGGTACCACCTTTAGAACCAAACACTACATCCCCCCAGAACGGATCTAAACTAATGGCACGACTTACCTCTAATACTCCACGCCGTTTGGTCGTAGCATCTTTGTTATCAGATCCTTTTTTGGCATCCATATAACCAAATAGGTCATCATCCAAATATTTAGCTGGATCAAAACGCTCGTCCTTAAAGTTGTACTGATCCTTATCAGGTTCAAAAGTACGATTAGTGGCTTCCGGTAGCTGTGTTTGGAAATATTCCCGGTAGGCCCAACGAATTGCTTCGGCACTAACAGTGGTGTACTGATCGCTACCGCGTGTAATCTTTTGCAGAGTAGAGAGAGTACTGCCATCCCCTTCACCACGGTTATTAGCCGCAACCGCAGTAGGGGTCACAATGGTGGCAAAAAAATGCTTAGTCATGATAATAGTCTCCAAATAATTTAAACGTTTATTTCAGCAGGTTCCATGTCTTCTTGAGTCTTATCGTCTTCGCCATCGCTCCCTTTTCCTTGATAGGTAGCAACAGCCAACAGTGATAAATCTCTTGCCTGTTTCCAGTTAGCTTCTCGATGTAACCACTGAAATATTTGAGGACCAGAACCCTTGGCAGCTTTACTACGATACTGACTAAGAAAATCTACTAGAGCCGTAGCAAACTCCTGTTGAGTACTCGGACGCTGTAAGCGATAAATCACTTTATCAGTGACCTGAGAATAGTCTAGTGGTCGCCCCTGATTCTGAGCCTGTTGGTTTTGTCCACGCAAGAAAATACGAAATGCTCCCTGAACGGCATCGAATAGAATTTGTTCATCATCATTCAAGTATTGGGTCATTTTTATCAATCCTTTGCGTTCATAGAGTTCATTGGCTTTCCAAAATTCAAAAAATCCTGCATGCCAGGGATGCTGCTGAATCAGGTTTTGAGAGATCCAGGGCAATACTGTAGATGTTGCTAGCCAATAGCCGCCATCTTTCTTTTTTCTAATCTTTGATGGAAATAGGTAGTAGGCTGATCGATAAAGACTCAAAATCCCATCATTTACATTGACCCGACATACGGCTTGTTTGGGGTAGGATTGCTTATTCCAAGCTTGTTTTCCCAGTTGATACACCTCACAGTACTGAACTCTTGAAGAGAGTGCATCTTCTAAAATTCGCTCTTGTAGCAGAAAGTAAAGAGCTGCTTCTGCGGCCCCACTAGACTGATAATTCTGATAAGAACGTTGTAGAAGCTTCTCATCTTGTTTAGAGAGCTTCTGTGCAACTTTCTGGGAAAGTTGCAGTCTCTGTTTCAACCATTGTTTTAGATGAATTACTTCTGGAATAACTAGAGCAGAACGTCGACCAGGCAATTCATAATAGCCACAAGCTAAAGGCAAAAATAAAAGTGCCAAATAACCTTGAGGCGTTTCCTTATAAGTACCATTGACAAAGCACTCTTCCAATCCTGGTAAGTGATGGCCTTTGAGGGAAATTGCTCCTTTAAATGCCCCAGTTTTAGGGCTGAAAGCTTCTTTCAGGTCACCCAAATAATAACAGCTTGTGATTGGCTTATAGCTAATACTTATTTCAGGCTGTCCATCTTCAATCAAAAATGACTTTGTAAGAGTATCGCCAAGTTTACGTTGCTGATTGTGTTGCAGAAATGTTGTAGTTACTCCTTGAGTAAAAGCATACTTTCCTTGTTGATCCAATTTCATTGCTGGAACATCAAGGTAACCATCTTGCAAAATGTAAGTATTGCTAAGTAAAAACTTTACAGCATCTCTGTCCAGAATATCCCAACTTAAAATCACTTCATCATCATTTATTTCCCAAGCAACAGGAGAATGATCAAGATTTATTTCAGATAAGGCTAAAGCTAGACCAGCAATACCTGCCCGGTGGGGCAGCAAACTATTAGGCTCAAAAATCGATAGCGTAAATTCTGTCGTCAATTGGTCTCACCTCCTTGCTTTTTCATATGCGCCTTCCTCGGATGAGTAGCCCCACCAGTCGCTAGAGGCTACTGGGTAGAACCTGTGTTTATCCTTCTGCCAGTGCTTTAGTTTTTGGTTTGGCAATGGCACGGTGTATTTTGGCAACTCCCGATTGGGCAAAGCCTTGACTGTTGAAAAGTCAGCTTCCAAAATGGTGGTGACATTGTGGCCACCTTCTCGCAGCGGTGCCGAATAAGTCCGCCATGCACCATCCAGAAGCACCGAGTCCCGACACGGGCTGGCTCGGTTATCTATCCTCTCTAACCAGGTAGCTAGTTGGGCCTGGTTCACCTCTCCAGAAAAGCACTGAATCAGCGCTTTTCCGTTATCCAAATCGTCTTGGGGATAGGGATACCCTGGTTTATCATCCGGGTAAAAAAAGGCATCCAGCGCATGACCGCAGTAGCGTCGGTTTAGCCGTCCTAACCGTTGAATCAAACCGGCTGGGTCAGAAATTTGGGTCACCAGCAATGACGCTGACAAGTCCAGGGACATTTCCGCCACCTGGGTAGCAATGGCTAATAGCGGTGGCTTATCTTTGCCAAACCCGTCTACTACGGCTCTGTGATGATTCACCCGATCCTGATAACGAAAGCGACTATGGTAAACCACCGCATTCAACCCACGCCTTTTCGCTTCTCGATAGGTATCAATGGCCTCGTTGACTCGATTACACACCCAAAGCACCTTGCCCCCTGCATCTAGTTCCGCTTCCACACGCGGCCAATCTGGTTTATCGCGCTCATAAAACCGATACCGAGGCTTAGTTTCTATATCCTTAGGTCCTTCGATCACCTGCACTATTTCACCAACCGCTTGTTCTATTGCCTCTCGCTGCCAGGGTAAAAAAGATGCGGACATCAGCAAAACCGGGGCTTTAACCGTTTCCAAGAAACGCAGCAATGCACCGAATAGCCGATCATCGTAGCAGTGGACTTCATCAAAGACAAAAGCAGCCTTGGCAATAGCAGGAAAACAGTATAGCGCTCGACGATTACATTGCAATATCCCCAACACTGTATCCACAGTACAAACATTCACCTCGCGACCCCAGGCTTTGAAAGACTCCAGCTTCTTGGCAACTTCGTTATCACTGCCATCACCCACCTCTTCCTCTTCGCCAGTAGAATAAATCTCCTTTAATGCCTTTTTCTCTTGTTCTTCTTCCCATCGAGCCAGATCAACACCTGCCCTAGAGTGCAGTAAAGCGGCATCTGCCTGACCATGAACATAATCAATAAAGCCCTCAGTACTGGTACCTGTTGTCGGATAACAGAAGAACAGTTTACAGCCATCAGCATGATACTTGGCCCAAGCATAGGCTCCTAGTGTTTTACCCGTGCCACAGCCTGCCCTTGCCAAGGTTACTCTCTTACTGCTCGTTGCTAGTCGCTCTTGAAATGGTCGTAATTCATATCCAGCTAAGCGTTTTTGAATAATCTTTTCTGTCTTCTCATGATCTAACGTGCGATTGACTTCCTGTTCAATCCACTTGGCAATCGAGATATCCACAGATGGAGCTGCCGAACCAATAGAGTCTCCACAAATGAGGAGCCCTTTCAAGACTGCTAACAAAGCACTGTCTTCATCCCAATCATTAAAGGCATTTCTGACTTGACGTTGGTGCTTTTCAATCTCATAAACTTTCCAACTCTGAGACGGGCGAACATTCAGACTAGGTAAGCTAAAAGTTTTCCGACCATACCTCAGCAAGCCAATAAAACCAGGATGAGTAGTATACAAATTAATCTGATCATCGCCGCACTGACGCAGTTCACCAATGTTATCCGTGCGCTTTCCAGCTTTGCCACCAAGTTTAAGATGATGGCCTCCGGCGGCTGCCAGAGCGGTCATAAAATCCCCTTCTGCCTGCTCTATCCAATCCTTAAATTCCCAGGCCAGCAACACAGATAGTGCTTCGTGCCTTAGAAGTTGGGGCGTCTGCATTGGATTCCGTTTTGGCGCAGCATCAGGCATTTTATTCCGCACCACACCCTGAAAATGATCGTTAGCTTTACCCCAGTCGTGAATATAGGCAGCTAACCGGGCTGTTGCCTTCAATTCAGATAGGCTACAGCCAAGACCAAATTGGGCTACAAGTCTCTCACCCAAGGTCTCAACTAACGTTGTTACCATATTCACCACATCAGCAGTATGTCCGACCAAACTATAAGAACCCTGCCAGGGGCCTTCTACTGACTTTGCCAACAGAAGATTTGGAGCTAATTTAGGCGGCATCCTGCACCTCCCTGGGTATGTAAAACCAGCCACAACCAAAATGTTGTCGCCCGCCAAGACCATGCCATTGCAGCTTTAATGAATCGGCCTCACTAAGCCCTTCTACTGTGATCCCATAGCCCAAAACTTTTTTCTCTCGAATTTGTAATGTTTTACGAGCTAGATCCCCATCCATATTGCTATCAATAAAGGCTTTACCCTGAATTTCTAGTCGCTCTAACCCACGCTGACAAGATCCCAAAAAGTATCGTGGGACTTCAGGATGATCAATCGCTTCTAGCTTAAACGTCACCATGCGAGACTTGAGAATTTCACTCGGTTCCGGCAGTGTTAATCGAGGACGAATCAGTCGAATTTTGTGCCCTCGGATATTTAACGCCTGACTTTGTAATAGCCGATACCAAGTCTGTACTTGATCTGCAGGACAGCGAACTCGCATTCGAGATCGCTCATTGAGAAAAATCTTGCCCTGACGGTTGGGTACCCCTGAAATACTACACAACTTCACATCCTGAGGAATATTGTCAGCCCCATTTTGTTGCGCCAGTTGTTTCACTGCTGAGTAGAGAGCATAGCCATGATCCGCCGGTAGCGTTTTGGTTGCACCACCAATAGCAAATTGAATTTCTAAAAAGTTCATTAGCGTTCCTCTTTATCTAATTCATACAGTTGTCCCATTCCCTGAACCTCCTTTCGCATCATCGCCACCAACTCTGGTGGCTCCAAAACCCTGGCCCCGCGCCCGTAATACATCACCCAACGCTTGACCTCCGACAACCCATACGCCATAAACCCCAATGTCACTCCATCATCGTGTTCCTCCAACGACTGCGACGGATGCCACTGTCGCCCCTTGATATAGGCTGCGGTTGGCTTATCAAACCAAATTCGTACCGTTGTGGCTTTCCCCCCTCGCTCGTGGAAAAAGGGCTGCTCCAGATAAGCCTTCGGATCAAACTCCGGATTACGCTCAAACTCAGTTGTCAATATCTCCAGCTCACGCATCCGATCAATTCGAAAATCGCGCATTGCCTGACGGCTATGGCAAAAACCTGACATACAAGGATTCATCCCCGAGAAATAAACCACGTAAGGGTCTACCTGCCGCTCCGTTTCCTTATTGCGCTGGGCTGTAAAATAGCGCATCTTGACCTGGCGATTGGTCTGGCAGGCAAACATCAGCTTTTGCCAGATTTCTTGATCAATCGATACCACCGCCCTCGGATTGAACAAAACTCGTTCCTCCGCCAGAGCCTGCAAATCGACCTGCATTTCCGCCGGTAAACGTTTGGCCAACTGTTCCATAGCTGACTGTAGCTCTAACCCATACGCTGATCCCGCATAGGCAGACAACATCCGAGCCCCCAAAGTCAACGCAAATAGTTCACCCTGAGTTAGAGGCACAGAGGGCAATCGCCAATCCGACTCGGTATAGTGCCAGCCCTGAGGCCGCTTAAAAACCAGTGGTGCATCAAAGCGATCGCGCAAGAACGCCAGGTCACTACGAATAGTGCGTTCACTCACCTCAAGTACTTCTGCCAAAGTGCCAGTCGTTTGACGCTCCCGCGATCGGATCAAACGATCAATCGTCAGGAGCCGCTCTAGATGACGACTCATCTACCTTCCTCAAAGATGCTTGTGCCATACTAATGTCCTAAGGCGGCAAATGAGCTTCCGGGTTTAGAAAAGCCGATAATTATCAACAAGAACTTTACAAACTGAAGAATACGTAAGTATTGGCTACCTATACTGACAAATTAGAGCATTCACTGGTTTAAAACCGCCCTATCAAAGAAAACCATTAATATATTGCTAATTTTCCATAGAGGTAAGAATGCAACCTCGTTAACACATGATGTCAGCTAACACCCACAAAACTCTGCCTGGAAAAGCAACAACAGGGCATCAAAGTATGGCCCCTTTCCAACTTTTATTCGTGGCACTAATATAAAAATTCAGAATTAAGTGCCACGAATAGCTCTGAAATTGTTTCAGTCCAAGGTACGATTTCAGCCATATTTTTGGACAAAATCTTCAACTTCCTGCAGCAATGATTTCGCTAGCAGAAAGACTGAGATTTGGGAAAATTGAAGAAACGAGCCGATCTTCACCGCGATACTGTTGCAAGCTATAGCGATTGCCTTCTAATGTACAAACGGTTATGGTGGGTTGCTTGGGAGACCCGATAAAAAAGGTGCCGCCTAGACCCAGATAATCACAAATCCAATATTCTGGAATCCCCATCGCTTGATAGTCATCCATTTTACGAGCATAGTCGTTTTGCCAGTTGGTGCTGACCACTTCCACCACTAATTTAATAGAGGTCCCCAGCGTGACAATCGGCTCTCGTGTCCAAAGAGGCTCTGATTCGAGGCTAGGTCGATCTATCACGATGACATCTGGCTTAAAGGCAGACGCTGGCCCCAAGGGTTTAATCAAACACCGCATAGGAATAAAAAACGGCTGCTGCTCGCGGCTGATCTCCAGATTCAATTTCAGATTAACGAAGCCTGCCACCTGTTCATGTGGACCAGTCGGTTCCATATCGATGAGTTCTCCGTCAATCAGCTCATAATGAGTGTCATCACCATACTGGACAACAAAATCTTCAAAGGTAATAGATTGCGATACGCTCTGAACCATAAAAATCTAGACAACAACAACTATTCCATAAAACACTTGAACTTCCGACAATGCCAGACATCGGATGATGCGCGTCAATCATGCTTATTTTAACTCAGACCTACTGGCCCACTGGTAGTACATAAAAGATCACCCCATCTATGCCCAAACATATAGGCTTAAGACATATTAGTACATTTGATCTATACTAAAGTCAGCTTATCCATACTGACTCCGCTTTATAGATTCTATGCATGATCTTGATGTTGAACTTCAAGCCATCCGGCAAAAGCTAGCAGTCCTAAAAGCAGAACCACCCTCAGACCAGGCACAGAACATACCCTGGTCCCCCTCTCGATATCAGGCGACCCATCGAGAGTCGCCACCGATCGCAAAACCGACGAATAGCACTGCCCAGGTGATCGCGGCTATCGAAACATTAAAGCAGCGCTCCAGTCAGCTAGGGTATCCCGCTTACGGTCCCACCCAAACGACAGTCAATGCCTTGGACAAGTGCCCCTTGCTCGAAACGCAGGTCCAAAAAATCAATGCTTTGGCTCAGCAGCAATCCTCCGCCATTCAAGGTCTCAAACAACTCGTCGAAGATATTCAGCATGACTTGCACCAACAGGGGCATGAAGGCAATGCCATACTAGATGAGTTCACAGCCTTTTTTGAACTCTATCCATCCACAACCATTCCCATCATTCAAAAGGGTGAGACAGGACAGTATAATTTGCGTTATCTCACCGTCGATTTTTATCAAGCTGAGCGCGATGCACAAGTAACAGCCCAAACCCTGCGCAAACGCAGCAGTGACCCCATAACTCACAACATTCCTGAGTCATCTCACGAGTTTGATATCCCCGAGCAACCTGACGATGAAGTTGCCTCATTTTTATTGTTTCTAAAATCGCTTTGGGATATAGGCTTCGGCTGGGTTGATCGGGTGGATAATCGAGCCCATCTCCGACCTCGAACGCGCTTTACAGCAATCGATGCCGCCACCTGGTTTAGCGGCGCGGCCATCACCCGCATTCTGCTAGAGGGCATCCTCCAAGATTATCCTGTCCTGAGGGCACTAGCCGCATTAGGGGCAATCTCAATCGTGGTCGTTACACTTTACCGTACCTTCTCGCGCAGTCAGCCCAACCTCAGCTTTAGCTATCGAATTCTGGTGGCCCTAGCAGGTCTCGTTGTTGGCGGTCAGTTGATTAGATAACTTACCTGCTTCTAATTCTCTTACTATTCAGGCATTCTACGATGAGCGATCCTACCCACTCCTCTACATCACTCCGCTTGTCTATCCTACTCCTATTGACGAGTGGCTTGATCTTGACCCTGGCAGGTTTCTTATTTGATATACAGGCAATTAAATACAGTCAGTATAAA
>JBCDDJ010000119.1:0-15324 GCA_039180385.1 Cyanobacteria bacterium P01_G01_bin.38
AAGGCCACGGCCATGAGGAACATCCCGATCTGCGGATGTTTGGCGTGCTCGTCTTCCTCTGTGCAGAAAGCATGATCTTTTTGGGGTTATTTATCGCCTACCTCAGCTTTCGGCTGATGGCCCCCGCCTGGCCCCCCGAGGGCACCCCTGAGCTAGAGATTTTGCTGCCGGGTATCAATACGATCATCCTGATCTCCAGCAGCTTTGTGATCCATAAGGCCGATACCGCCATCAAAAAAGATGACGTCAGCGGCATGCAGCTATGGTTTGCTATCACCGCTGTGATGGGGGCTATTTTCCTGGGCGGTCAGGTCTACGAGTACTTAAATTTAGAATTTGGCCTGACTACCAACCTCTTTGCCAGCACCTTCTACGTCCTCACCGCCTTTCACGGGCTCCACGTGCTGCTGGGGCTATTGATGATGATGGCAGTGCTGTTTCGCTCTCGGGCAGCGGGGCACTATTCCCACGCAAGCCACTTCGGCATTGAGGCGGTCGAGCTGTACTGGCACTTTGTCGATGTGATCTGGATTATCTTGTTTGCGCTACTGTATTTGTGGCGATAGAGATCAGAAACCGGGTTTCTTTGTGAGGTTATCCTTTTACCGTAAGAAGTTAAGCTTCGTTGGGATCAACCTCCATTTCGCTTAGTCGCTGGGCTAAACGCTCGGCGCGTCCTTCTGCCTGTTGGGCAAAGTTCTTCTGCCTGCTGTCGAGCCTGATTTTCGGCTTTCAAGATAGCCACCAGCTCATCCGCAGCGGTTTCTGGCAACCATTGAGGCTAGGGGCTTGCGATAGCTCTATCCTATCGCATCCGCTGAGTGCGCCCTGACGTGACGCCCATGGTGACAAATATCACAACATATTCACAGACACTCTCAGGTGCGCATCACGGGCAGCTCAGCTCACCCTGTCATTCTTGTAATCAATGAAGCAAAGCTTAATCGCTTTGCACACCCCACACCTTTACAAGTACAAGGAGACAGATTATGAAACGTCCTCTCTTATCTGCATTAGCTTTGACGTTAGCCCTGGGTGCGATTTCTCCCTCGGCCCAAGCCTTCGAACCAGAAATCGCTGCTCAAACCGCTTCATTAGAAACTTTGGATCTCAACGACACCAAAGCCATTAACCCAAGCCTCGAAGACAACGATCTGAGTAAAAACGTCCACCATTTTCGCCATCGACGTCGCTTCCGCCGGGGTTTTGGTCGTCGTCGTTTTCGTCGCTTTCGTCATCATTAATTTGAAGGCGTCGAATCGAAGCAATTTCCTAACCTGATTATCCAACGCTATTATCCAAAACCCATAACGGGGGCTCACTGAATGCTGAGCCCCTGTTGTCCATTTAAGTTGTCCACTTAATTATGATGTAATGTGATCGTTACATTGATTGCGCGTCTTTATGCTGGTGTCGCTAGTCCGCGAAAAATTTGATGAGCTGGTGCCGAAAATCGCCACGGTGGAGCAGTACCGCTATACCTGGGGCAAGACGTCGGACTTTTTGCGGCGCATTTTGATTGCCGGTGTAGGCAGGGCGGCGATCTTCTTGCTGCGGATTTTTGGCCCGATCTTTGACCCCGTTGTGTTTGTCGGGGCGGCCTTGATTGGTACCTCTAATCGGGATGACCGCTACGAGCCCCCAGCAGAAACCCGTTGGGAATAGCCCCGTAAAAATAGGCCATCCCATGCGCACCGATCGGTTTTTGTATCTGGTTTTGACCGTTGTCTTCATCGCGCTGCTCTATAACCTCAATAGCTGGCCCATTTTAGAAGGCCCCGAAGCCAAATACGCTGAAATCAGTCGCGAGATGCTGCGCTCTGGCGACTATTTGCGACCCCGCTTGCTGTGGATTGATACCTATGATCACCCGCCCCTGACCTACTGGCTAACGGCTTTAGGAATGAAGCTTTGGGGCGTCAACCCCTTTGGGGCACGTTTTTTTGGACAGGTGGCCCTGGTGGTGCAGGGCGGGTTGGTCTATCACATTGCCTTGAGGCTATTGGGGTCTCGGCAGGTGGCCCTGTTTGCGGGTCTGATTTATCCAACCCTGCCCCTGGTGCTGCTGGGATCCCGACAGGTCTCACCTGCCCTGTTTTTGACAGTCTTTGAGCTGGGGGCAGTGTATAGCCTGCTGGTTTACCACCTCGAGAAGCGGAGATGGGCGCTCTATAGCCTGGCCCTTTGTCTGGGGCTGGGCTTTTTGACAGATGGGTTTCAGATTTTTGTATTACCCACGTCGTTTGTGGTGTATTTGTTGATTTTTGGCCAGGGTAATCGTCAGATTCATTTTAACCATGCGGCCCTGGCCGGGGGCATTTTTTGCTTACTGGGGGGCTTTTGGGTTGCCTATCTAGCCGCCCAGCATGACAACTTTCTCAGCTACTTTTGGCAGACTTATTGGTATCAGCCCATTGCTCAGCCCGCGCTGTTATCCACCCGCTGGTGGCAGTTTCCCCTGGCGCTGATGGCGGGCAGCTTGCCCTGGATAGGCATCTTAGTGACCAGCGTATTGCGACGTAACTTTGGCCTTTGGGATAACCCTATCATCGTTCAAGTTGCGCTATTTTGGCTGCTGCTACCGTCGGTGGCGTTGGCCCTGGGAGCTCGGCCTATATTTTCATTGATGTCTGTGTTTGCCGGGTTTGCGATTGTTTTGGGCTACCTAAGTCATCTGTTCTCAGGGATTGAAATGCGTCGCTACGGTATTTTATTTTTACAGCTGTATCTGATAGCGGGGCTATTGGCGCTGGGGGTGCCGCTATCGTCTCAGCTCCTGGGGGAGCGGCTGCATCTCTCTTGGCCGATGGCAATTACGGCCCTGGGGATGATCGGTCTAAATGTTCTATTATTCACGCTGATCAAAGCGGGGGTGCGTTTTCGGCTGGTGACGATGGCGCTGGTGTCGTCATTGTTGCTGACGGTATACAGCGGTTACTTGATGATGGCCAATCCATTTTGGGTTGAGACCACTCAGCCCCTAGCCCAGGTGATTAAGACCCGGCAACTTCAAGATTTGCCAATACTCGTGTATAACGAAACACTGCCGTCTCTGGCGTTTAACCTGGATCGCGATTTGATTACGATTAACGGGGGAGACATCAACCCCGATGTGCAATTCCAAACCCGCAACGCCTGGCGCGACCATTGGGTTCAGCTTGGAGAACTGGACTCAGCCCGATACCTCCGCCGTAAAATCAGCAGTCCCTCTGTCTTGATTGTGTCTGGAGGGCTCCCGCTACAGCTGAGTTGGATTGAGACCAATTACACCCGATCAGAACAGGTGGGTCGATGGACAATGTTTTATCGCCCCCGGTAGGGGCGCGGTCATCGCGCCCCTACCGGGCCAGGTATTTTTTTCGCCATTGGGCGTCTAGTTTGCGATCGCACCCCACCTCCAACAGCCGCACTCCGCTAGTTGGCAATTCCTGGACACAGTCCACAAACTGCTGCCAGCCGTGAATTTGAACATAGCTCACCCCGTAGGCCCTGCAAAGGATTTCAATCTCTATCGCTTGGGGCGTTACAAAATATTTCTCAAAGGGCGGCTCAAACTGGGCAATGGGCAACCTCTCAAAAATCCCACCGCCCTGGTTGTTGATCACCACAAGGGTGAGATGGCCTCGAAAGTGGGGCAGGTTCAAAAGCCCATTCGTGTCATGGAGAAAGGCCAGGTCACCCGTCAGGAGAACGCTGCTACGGTTACCATGAGCCATCCCCATCGCTGTTGAAAGGGTGCCATCAATGCCATTCGCCCCCCGGCTAAAGTAGGGCCGATAGCGCCGATCGTTAGGTTGCCAAAACGACTCTACGTCGCGAATGGGCATGCTGTTGGCAATAAAAATAGGGGTCTCGGGGGGCAGGTGTTGGGAGAGCAGCCAGGCGGCTTTGCCTTCAAAGGGGTGGTCGGTGGTGGCGAGGGTTTGGTTGAGGTGGTTGAGGTGGGTTTGGTTAAGGCGTTTTAGGAGAGATGGGGGAGATGGGGGAGATGGGGGAGAAAGACGCGGGGAGTGGGAGACGCGGGGACGTGGAGACTTTAGGTCAGGCGTCTCGCCTGCTTGGCCTTGGGCGGGTCGGCTGAGTTCACCGTCAAAGTCTTGCTCGGAATTAATTAATTGGGCAAGGGATTCTACGGTGGTCAGCAGTTGATTGACAGGACCGTGGAGGGGATCGAGGTTGGTGGGATAGGGGTCAATGATCCAACGCAGTGGCTGGGTGGCGGAGAGCCACTGACGGAGGGATTTGCTGGTGGGCAGAGGACCGAGTTGGATCACGCAGTCGGGAGCTGGCACCTGATTGGGAGTGCACAATAGGCTGTCGTAGGTGGTGATTAAATCTGGGTTGAGATGGGCGTAGTTGCGTAGGGGGGAGAGAGCCTCTGCGAAAACGGGCCAGTTTAGGTAAGTAGAAAGGCGACTAACGGCCTGACAGTAGATTTTGGGATGTTTAGGATTGGCGGGCCCAGCAATAATCACACCTTGCGCGGGGTGATGGGCACTGCCAAGCCAGGTTTGCCAGGGGATTTGATCGGGCGCTAACTGAGGAACTGAGATCGCCGGAGGGGAAACTGCTGAGAAAAAACTATCTTCGTCAAAGGTGCCTTTTAGTGCCTGGGCGGCTGATGTTGGTAGAGGTGGCAGCGGATCGCGAAAGGGACAGTTTAGGTGGATGGGGCCAGGTATGGGAAGGTGCGATCGCACCCACCCCTGCACCAAAGTCTGTCGCAAATAGGCCAGCTGCTCTACCCTGGCCTCGGGAATTGCCACCTCGGTGTACCAGTTAGCGAAACTACCAAACAGCTTTTGCTGATCGATGGTTTGGCCCGAGGCACAGTCCCGCAGCTCGGGGGGGCGGTCGGCGGTGAGGATAATGAGCGGCACACGGCTTTCGCGGGCTTCGATCACAGCTGGGTAAAAGTTGGCCCCTGCCGTCCCTGAGGTACAGACCAACACGACCGATTGATGCAACCGCTTGGCGCAACCCAGGGCAAAAAAAGCAGCGGAGCGCTCATCTAAAATCGGTACTGCCTCAATGTCAGTGTGCCGAGCCAGAGCCACCGTCAACGGCGTCGAACGAGAACCGGGACATACAACAGCAGTGGTTAACCCCAGACGCACCAAGGTCTCAACCGCAACCGACCCCCAAAGCGTATTGGTATTTCGATAGTCTAAATTCATCTTCGGCCATATCGAGATTCTCCCCCCCTCCCCGTCAGCTGAGCGCAGTCGCAGCTCACCTCCCCACTACCCATCACCAGACGCTATTTATCTAGCCGGCAACAATCATAGCTCTACACCAAAGAGCCCAACAGCGCCTGCAATTTTAGCTTGATTTCCGCCATTTCCCGATTGGGGTCAGAGCCGTTGACAAGCCCGGCTCCGGCATAGAGCCGGGCTTGACGACCGTCGATCAAGGCCGAACGGATGCCGACAATAAATTCGCTATTACCCTCGGCATCAACCCACCCAATGGGCGCGGCATAAAGCCCTCGACAAAAGCCCTCTGTCTGTCGGATCAGGTCACACGCCTCTACCCTGGGCAGCCCTGCCACCGCAGGCGTCGGATGGAGCTGTGCCAGGATTTTAAGGGGGTCGGTCATGCGGTAGAGCCGGGCTCGAATAGGGGTATGCAAATGCTGAATATTAGACAGTTTTAGCAGCTTAGGCTGATCCTTAAACTCAGGCACAAGCCCCTGCGATCGCAACTGTTGGGCAATAAACTCCACCACCACCCGATGCTCATAGCGCTCTTTATGAGTTCGCAATAACCGCTGACCCAGCCTTGTATCAGCTTCGGGGGTTTGCCCTCGGGGGGCTGACCCCGCCAGCGCATCAGTCTCCAGGTTTCCCTGGCGAATGCTCAACAACCGTTCTGGACTAGCCCCCATAAACTCTTGCCCCTTGCCATTACCGAGGGCAAAAATATGGCAGTCTGGATGCTTATGTCGCAGCACCGCTAGCGAAGCAGGGACATCAAACGCGGTAGCTGAAAGTACTTCCATCTGCTCTGCCAGGACGACCTTATAGAGCTGATGAGTCTCAATGGCCAAGAGCGCAGTCGTCACTGCCTGGCGAAAATCTCCGATATCTTTGACGACCTTAAAGATGCGCTCGGTGGCTCCACCGTCAAAACTATCACCTCGTCCCGAGCGCTTAGCCAGATCGGTAATCAGCTGGAGCTGCTGACCCAACTCTTCGGCCAACCGCGCCACATTGTTAGCATCATCAATCAGGCAGTTAAAACTCACCACCGACTGCCGCAGGTCAGTCTCAATTTGCACACGGGGCACAAACACCTGGGCAGCCGCAAATAGAGCATCCGGGGTAGGGACATCATCAAAAAAGGTAAATCCACAAAAGAAGTAAGGTCTCGACTGAGGCGAGCTTAGAGACAGGTTCTCAGGCAAACCCGCGTAGAGAATCCGTTTGCGCCATACGTCAATAAACTGTTGAATCCGGGCAAACCGAGAAGGACCGGATGCTTGATATGCGATCGCAGTATCAAACCCCACCACCGAGCGCTGTTGAGCCACATCATCGTAGTAACAATACACTTGCCCTGGCTGTCTCAAAGCCGCCAGCAAAACCCACGGGGCGATGGGAGTCAGCGTAAAGCTGATGGTAGCCAGTTTAGAATGCTGAGCACGGTCCGCTTTTTTCTGACAATCCGATAAAAATTGATAAACTTCCTTACACTTCTCAAATAAATCAGTTTGGTAGGGAGCAACCGGCATAGAAGAGGACAAACAGGTCTATATATCCCTACAGGTAACACAGATCGCTACTGCCCCACGACAAGAATTTTGGTCCCCGTCAGGCTGGTAGAGCCCTGCTTAACATAAAGTTTTTGGCAACTCAATTTAAAAATTTGTATTATTGGGGTAACCCTGATTTCAACACCTAATATTTGCCATGCCAGCTCTGCGCCCTTCTCGCTCGGTGCTACTGAAAGTAGTACTTGTAGCCACCTTTGGCATTTTGATACCTGGCTTGCTAGGCCATCAGCTTTGGCAGCAACGAGAAGCTCAAAGAGCCGTCTATCGCCCCTACATTGAGGAGCAAAAAGCTCTTCAGGCGGCAACCAGTGAGTTTCACAGTCATTATCAACAAGTTGAAACCGGCCTCAATCGCCAGGCGATCATTGATCTGTTTGGAGAGCCCAGTCAAGTTTTCAGCGAAACCCTGAAAGCCTGGACAAACATAGGCTTTGAAGCCGTCTTTGACAAAGATGGCAACGCCCAGGGCTCTACCATCCTGGGTGAAATATCGTCCAAAGATGTGGCCCTCATCCAAGAACTCGAAAAAGAAGCCGCCCACTACCTGGATTTTGTATCCCTGTTTGGCGAATCTCAGACGCTCTGGAGCCGAGACTATTACCTGTGGGAACTGCCCGATAGCTCTACAGTCAAGGTCACCTTGCAAGATCAAACCGTAGTTGACAAAGAATGGCTGTCACCTCAGGCAACCTCCAGGGTTGACCCCCTTAGCCCATAGAGAAGTGAATATAGCATGAAGTGAATATAGTCATGAAGTGAATATAGTATAGAGACATCGCTATCCGTTTCTGATGCTGGTCTCTGATGCTCACCTTCATCAACCCAAAAACTGATTTTGCCTTCAAGAAAATCTTTGGCTCACCGCAAAGCAAAGATATTCTGATTAGCTTTTTGAATGCCATCTTGTATCAAGAGCAGCCGACTATCCAAGACTTGACCGTCCTTGATCCTTATCAGGCCCCTCGCATCGCTGGCATTAAAGATTCTTACCTGGATGTCAAAGCAGAGCTTACCGATCACACCAGTGTGATCATCGAAATGCAGGTGCTCAATGTTTTAGGCTTTGAAAAACGAGTGCTCTACAACGCGGCCAAAGCCTTTTCGATCCAGCTTGGGGTCGGTGAAGACTACACCCAGCTGAACCCGGTGATTGCACTCACCATTACCGACTTTGAGATGTTTGAGAACAGTGTCAAAGTGATCTCACGCTATCGCCTCAAAGAAAAGGACGACCTGACCGACTACAGCGATGATATTGAATTGGTCTTTGCCGAGCTGCCCAAATTTACCAAAACGCTCAATCAGCTCAATACCCTAACGGACAAATGGCTGTATTTCCTAAAATCAGCCAATCAGTTAGAAAAAATCCCGCCAAACTTAGACAATGTCGCTGAAATTCATCACGCCTTTGAAGTCGCTCGCCAAAGTCGCCTCAGCAAAGACGAGTTAGAACTCTTAGAAAAGCGCGAGATATTTCTACACGATAGTCGCAATGCTATTCGCAAAGCAAAGCTTGTTGGAGAAGCCAAAGGCCGCGCAGAAGGCCGCGCAGAAGGCCGCGCAAAAGGTCGCGCAGAGGGCGCAAAAGATGCGAAGCTTGAAATCGCTCGCTCGCTGCTCGGTCTGCTAGACATGGAAACAATTAGCCAAAAAACAGGATTACCGCTGCGAGAGGTTAAACAACTGAAGCCCTAAGAGCGCTTTGAGAGCCTTTAATTTCGAGGCATTTTTAATAATGGCTGCCCGTCTTACGGTGATGCACCGCTGTCTTGGCATTGCCATCGAGGACTTCCCCCCCCTCGACTGCCGCGTAAACCACCCAGTGATCACCGCACTCCATCCGATTTTTAACTCGACAGTCGAGATAGGCAATGGCCTCTTTGAGCACGTAGCCGTTATCGCTCGACTCAATTGTTTCAATTTCTTCAAATCGATCTTCACCAGGGCCAAACGGCTTTAGGAAATGCTTCATCGGGCCAATGTGCTTACCCTCAGCCAGAATGTTAAGCACAAAGGGGCTGTCGGGATACATCAGTGACTCGATGGCTCGGTCTTTAGCCACCGACACCGTGAATCCGGGCGGGTTAAAAGTGGCCTGGGCCACCCAGGATGCCAACATAGCGCTGGCAACATCGCCGTGTTTAGCGGTTACCACACATAGAGAGCCCACCAGACGACCGACCGCTTTTTCGACATCACTGGCCGGGGTACGAGGGGCTTTGGCACGCTTGGCTTTTTTCAGAGCCTGGGCAAAGTCAGTACCGACTTCTTCGCAATATTTGAGCATGGCGTCATCGGGCTTAAACTTGACTCGAATGGGGTCAAACCCAAAACTGTAGCCCGCATCGCGAAACTTGCTCTCTAACAAATCAATCGCTTCTCCACTCCAACCGTAGGAGCCAAACACCCCCGCCAGCTTTGTCTTAGACGCCGTAGACAGCACCAACCCCAGGGCCGTTTGGATCTGAGTCGGAGCGTGGCCTCCGAGGGTCGGTGAGCCCATGATAAACCCAGCAGCTTTCTCAACCACGGCTTTAATGTCGGCAGGATCCGCATATTCTGCGTTGATCGACTCAACGGCAACGCCCGCTTTGGTGATGCCGCGGGCCAGGGCCTGGGCGATGGTGGCCGTATTGCCATAGGCCGAGGCATAGATCAGCGCCACCGATTGCTCCTGCTGCTTTTGCTGAACGCTCCAGGCTTTATACTGCTGGGTTAGCTGATGGATGCCGTACATCACCAGCGGCCCATGCCCAACACCTAGCAACCGCGCTGGGTAGTCAGCCAGCTTCTCAAGGGCCGCTGTGACCTGCTTGATGTTGGGAGCCATCACCGCATCAAAGTAATAGCGGCGATCGTCGAGCAGGGCTGTCCACTCCAGGTCATAGATTAAGTCATCACAAACGTGGGCACTAAAAAATTTATCGGTGTACAAAATCTGAGTGTAAGGATCATAGCTGCACAGACCATCTGGCCAGCGCGGGGTTGGTGTCGGGATGAACTGCAATGTGTGCCCCTGACCCAGATCAATCGAATCTCCGGCGGCTTTGATCTTGTGGATAGCTTGCTGGATGGGGGGCTCAGCGGCCTGGAGTGCGATCGCACCCGGATTAGAGCATACCAATTTAACCTGCGGCGCGGCTTCTAAGAGAACTCTCAAAGTCTTCAATCGGTTAGGGTTAACATGCCCCAGCACCACATAGTCCAACTCGCCTAAGTCAATTTGCTCTCGCAGCGCCGCCAAAAAGGTCTCCGTAAACGAGCCCCCCGGCGGATCAATCAGCGCCACCTGATCTCCCCGGATCAAATAGGAATTCGCCGTGGTTCCCTTCTCCAGGGCATACTCAATCTCAAACCGCAGCCGCTCCCAACTGCGGGAACGCAGCACAGTCGTGTCAGCAGCGATGGGGAGGATTTGAACGTCTCGTCTTTTCATAATTAATAATAATTACCAATCTTGCGATGGTGCACAGCGGTGATCGATTCGTCCTTAGACACACGGCCATCGTGAACCGTGGAGTACACCAGCCAGTGATCGCTCAGCTCCATGCGGCTGCTCACCTCACACTCCAGGTAGGCCAGGGCATCCCCAAGAATCGGTGACCCGTTATTCGCCGGTCGGGTGCGGACTCCTGCAAACCGATCGGCCCCCGGCGGAAACCGCTTTAGGAAGTGCTTCATCAGACCCAGGTGGTTGCCTTCTTCGAGCACGTTGAGGACGAAGGTGTCACCCACCTGCATCAGGGACTCGATGGCACGATCTTTAGCCACTGCCACGGTGAAGCCCAGGGGCTTAAAGCTAGCCTGGGAAATCCACGAGGCCAACATCGCGCTGTTCAGTTCACCCTTTTGAGCGGTGATGATATAGAGACCACTGCTGATGCGCCCCAGGGCTTTCTCCAGATCCACATCCAGGGACTTGAGCTTTTTGATTTTCTTAGCCTGGGCCAGGTCTTGTCCCATATCGACACCGGTTTCTTCGCACAGCTGATAAATCGCTTCGCTGGGGGTGTCTTTAACACGAATGGGGTCAAAGGCAGGCTTTAGCTCCAGGTCTTGCAGCTTGGTTTGCAGGGTATCGATGGGCTCGTCATCGCCCCCGTAGGACTCAAATAGACCAAAGGTTTGCTTATCATTCACCGCGGCCAAAATTGAACTCAAGGCGGTTTGGATTTCGTCGGCTCCGCGCCCAGACAACGGCGGCATCCCCAAGAGAATCCCTTTAGCACGACCCACTAGCTCGTTGAGTTCGTGGATATCGGCTGAGCGCAGGTCCATCATCTCAACGGCAACACCGGTTTTGGTCACCCCACGGGCCAGGGACTGGGAGATGCGATCGCTAAACCCATAGTCCGACACATAGAAAACCGCCACCAGCGTTTCTGCCTTACTCTTTTCCTGACTCCAGCGGCGATAGCGACCAGTCAGCTCCTCCAGGTTATAACGCAGCAAAGGGCCGTGTCCGGTGGCGATGGTGCTGATGTCGCCCTCCAGCTTATCCATCCGCTTCATCGCCGAGATGACCGAGCGCGCGTTGGGAGCCATCAAGCACTCATAGTAAAACCGAAAGTCAGGGGAAAGCGCTTCGAGATCTTCGTCAAAGGTCTCTTCGTCGCAAAAGTGCGCTCCAAAGGCATCGCAAGTATAGAGAATGCCAGTCTTGTGGTCGTATGTAAAAATCGTATCGGGCCAGTGCAGGTTAGGCGCATTGACAAACTCCAACACGTGGCCGTCACCTAAATCAAGCGTTTCACCACTTTTGACCAGCAGGCGCTCAAAGGGCTGATGCACCAGATCTTCTAAAAAGCTAATGGCCACCTTGGCCCCAACCACAACGGCATTGGGGGCCAGCGCCAACACGTCTCTGACCAAACCACTGTGGTCAGGTTCGGTGTGGCTAATCACGATGTAATCAATCTCAGCCGGGTCAATCTCTCCCTTTAGCGCATCGAGATAGAGTTGACGAAACTTAGCGTGGGACGTATCTACCAGGGCTACTTTCTCTCCGCGAATCAGGTAGGAGTTATAGGTAGTACCATTTTGAAGGCCAAACTCAATATCAAAGCGATCGCGATCCCAGTCGAGGGAGCGAATCGTCGTGGTGTCTTCTGCGATCTTTGAACTTTGGATGGTCAAGCGTTTCTCAACCTTAGGTGCGGCCACAACCATCAGATACCTCCTTCCTGCAGACTCAGCCTTTCTTTACAGATTGTAACGGACTTTAGCAACATGAATGTTTCTTTAGTCTCTATTTTGCCTCAAAAATTCCAATCAGGGTAGTTATAAATGCTTATGGGCGGGATGAAGAAAACCCAAATGGGTTCCTCCGTAATGCTTTGCCCGAATAATCTCCAATCCCTCTGGGAGGGTTACCTGCCAGTGTGCCGGATCGTATTCCACTGCCACTTCCGAATCGGGATTCAATAACCCATAGCTGGTCAAAGCCTCTAACACCTTCCCATAGAGCCCACTCGCATAGGGGGGGTCAAAATATATCAGATCAAAGGACTGCCCCTTAAGTCGCTTAAGCTGACTGACCACGTCCCCCTTGCAGATCTCAAAGTGTTGCTCAGGCTGTGCCACCTTTTGCCAATTTTCTCGAATCACCCGACAGGCCGCTGCGGATTGCTCAATACCCACCACCCTATGTGCCCCGCGACACAGCGCTTCGGCCCCCATTGCGCCGCTGCCCGCACACAGGTCGAGCCACTGGCATCCGTCTACTCGCCCCTGCCAAATATTAAACAGCGCCTCCCGCACCCGAGCCGACGTCGGTCGAGTATTTTGCCCTGACAGCGTTTTGATAGCGCGGTTACCGTAGATGCGAATAGGCATTTTATTTAGATCGCTAAACCAAATACGAACACCAATCGCTCCAGCCACCGGGGTAGAGCTTGCCCATCGGTTTGCCTGCCATCACTTGAGAAAACAGGTTGACGCAGGCAGTGACTCCAGAACCGCAGTAAACGATCACTTCTTTGGCATCATCTAGCATCTGCCAGTGCTCAACCAACTCAGGAATAGATCTCAGCCTCCCCGATTCGTCGCTAACGTCTTTCCAAAAAGCATTCACTGCACCGGGCACCGAGCCTGAAATCGGGTCGATCGGCTCAACTTCGCCCCGAAAGCGCTCAGCAGACCGAGCGTCAATCAATAACGCCGTCTCTTGACGATGCCTAACCGCATCGATATCGACCAGCCAACCCAGCTGAGGCTGAGGATCGAACCTGCCCGATTGCGCTGCTGGGATATCTTGACTCAGGGGTAACCCTGCCACCTGCCATGCACCCGTCCCCCCATTCAGCAGGGCTACATCGTCATGGCCCAGGTAGCGAAGCATCCACCACAGCCGAGCCGCAAAGGCAAAGCGAGAGTCATCGTAGGCCACCACTCGAGTCGGTGGACTGGAATAAATACCTAGCTGATTAAGCCTTGCGACAAATTTCCCCCAGTCAGGCAGGGGGTGACGTCCGCCGTGGGGCTGCACCGGGCTCGACAAATCCTGATTGAGATCTAAATAGTACGCCCCTGGAATGTGCCCTGCCTCATACTGCTGGCGGCCAAGCTCGGGCTCAGGCAGCGAAAATCGGCAGTCCACCACCACCACATGAGGGTCGTCAAGATGCTGAGCCAGCCAATCGGTTGTTACCAAATATTGAGAAGAGTTATGCACGGTTAAGTCTTAGTCAGTAAGGTGTAAACAACCAACCGTAAGATACCAACTTTGGCAGCTCTATATAAATCTATAATACGCAGACACTTAACAAATAATGAGGATCTCAAACGGATCTTGCCAATCCGTTATAAGTTTGAATCAATACCCCCAGTCGTTTACCCAGAATTGCTCAATAGAGATTTAACTCTTGACAGAGAAAACTCTGGTATACTCCCACTCAGCTATTTACGTAAAAGTACGGTTTTAGCGCTCACACACTACAAACTGCAAGGATAAAAACGCTAAGGAGTTTTTGGTATGGCCTGGTTAGTCCCCTTCATCTTTACGTGGATCATTACCACAATCGCTTTTGTAATCATTACCTATCTGCCCGTGGGGGTAGAATCTGACAGTTTTGGCAAGACGGCTATCACAGCCCTGGTTTTCGGTGTACTGAACGGTTTTGTTTCTTTTCTTTTCGGCATACCTGTCCTGAGTCAGCTCCTTTGGCTGGTGACATTGGGTGGTCTGCTAGTTAACATTCTTTTGTTTGGGCTGTCGGCGAAACTGGTTGAGGGCTTTAGACTAAAGTGGGGTATTTGGAGCGCAATTATCGGTGCGTTTCTACTCTCAATCATCACCTCAATCTTAAACTTCATTATTTAGGTCTGAGCTAACCTTTGGATCGAATCATACCGTCTACAAACGTGACTTGAACGGTGCTTTACTTTGACGGTGACTAGTCGTTGCCAATTTCAATAACATCATCTGACTCAATGAGCCTTCTGCCAAGAAGGCTTTTTTATTAGGGAACTAACCCCATGCTGATCCGAAAATTGATGGAATGTGAGGAATTTGTCGCAGGGGATGACACCCTGCTGAGAGAACTTTTGCATCCCGATAAACAGCCAATCGAATTGCGCTACAGCCTGGCCCATGCCATTGTGCCAGTTGGCAAAACCTCAACCCCCCACTCTCTAACCACCTCTGAGGTTTATTACATTCTCAGTGGACAGGGGGAGATGTCGATTGACGACGAAAGACAGCTCGTGGAACCGGGGGATGCGGTTTACATTCCGCCTAACGCAGTGCAGTTTATTCAAAATTGTGGAGAGGAGCCCCTGGTGTTTATTTGTATCGTTGACCCCGCCTGGCGTAAGGAAGATGAGACGGTTTACTAGGAGGTCTATCGTAAGCCGTCGGAAGCTATCCGCCAGGCTCAATGCCGCCAAACGACGTCGGACAATGATTATTTTATCCGGACTGGTGATCGCATTGCTCGTCGCGACTGTTCTCTGGCAGCCCAGATGGTTGCTTTCTCTGGCAGAGCAGGTACAGCCTGGTGCAGTCTATTTTGTGGAGACCAACCGGCCCCAGGTAGCGCTCACCATTGATGATGGCCCCCATGACAGCACCACTAAGGCGATTTTGTCTGTGCTAGATCAAAACAAGGCAAAGGCGACTTTCTTTATGATCGGCAACTATGGCCCTGGTCATGAAGCCGTCTTGGAACGCATCACCGCAGCGGGGCACGAGTTGGGCAACCACATGAGCGCAGATGAGGCCAGTGTGCGCCTACCCTCGGCTGAGTTTGAGACTGATTTGCTGGCCACCGAAAAAATACTCTCACCCTACGGCCCCCTGCAATGGCTACGTCCGGGTATGGGCTGGTACAACGCCGCCATGGTAGCAACCGCCCAGCGCCATGGCTATCGCCTTGCCCTGGGGTCTGTCTTTCCCTACGACACCCACCTGCCCTGGGCCAGCTTTGCAGCCTGGTTTATTCTCACCAAGGTAAAACCGGGCGATGTGATTGTCTTGCATGATGGCGATCGCAACCGGGGCGATCGCACCGTCAAAGTCCTGGAGCAGATTTTGCCCGCAATAAAAGATA
>JBCDDJ010000120.1:0-15084 GCA_039180385.1 Cyanobacteria bacterium P01_G01_bin.38
AGGGCCTGTTAATAAACAATTTCATGGTTTTAGGTTAGATTAAAAGTGTATCTTGAGCAGGAGAGAACCATGAAACTCCACAGCATCCATCAGTGTGAGTGTGAGTCCTGCCAAGCTGGGGATGAGTTGATTCAGGTGTACCATGCTCAGCTAAATCTCCTGATGAGTCGTCTAAATGAGCAGCAACGGCGTTGGCTGGCCGCTGTCGAAGCCAATCGATTAGGTCATGGCGGCACCCAAACACTCCATCAGATTACAGGACTCGACATTAATACGATCCGACGGGGACGTCGAGAATTAGAGAGTGGCTTAGCCCATCGTCCCGTCGAGCGAGTAAGAGTAGCCGGAGGTGGTCGCAAGCGCCTCGAAAAGAAGTAGACGGGCTGGAGAAAACCGTGGTGAATGTGGTGAGTGAGGACACGGCGGGGGATCCCAGCCGAGGCTGTAAATGGGTCCGTCAAAGTCTCCGTCATATCCAAGCCACGCTAGCGGCGCTCGGTGTGTTGATGAGCCATGTTAGTGTTCGCCGACTATTGAAGCAACAAGACTATTCGCTCAAAGCCAACCGCAAGTCCGTGGCCCGTACCCAACATCCTCAACGGGACCAACAATTTCGCTATCTCAGGCGAGTCAAGCAATGTTTTATTACCGCAGGGCATCCCGTGATTAGTGTCGATGCCAAGAAGAAAGAACTGATTGGCAACTTTAAGAATGCTGGTCAAACTTGGCGACAGCAAGCCGACCGGGTCAATGACCATGACTTTGCCCAGGATGCCATTGCCAAAGCGGTTCCCTATGGCATCTATGACGTGGTTCACAATCAAGGTGTTGTCTATGTAGGCACCAGTGGGAATACTGCTGACTTTGCGGTCGATGCGATTCAGCGCTGGTATGAACGCGCTGACCGACCACAATTTGAGGATGAAAGTAAGCTGCTCATTCTCTGTGATGCAGGTGGCAGCAACGGCTACCGTGTCCGGAACTGGAAGCTGCAGCTCCAGTTGCTGGCCGATTGTTATGGCATCGAGATTATGGTGTGCCACTATCCGACCGGAGCCTCGAAATGGAACCCCATTGAGCATCGCTTGTTCAGCATGATTTCGCTCAACTGGGGGGGCAAACCGCTCCGGTCTCTGGCGACGATGACTGCGCTGATTCGAGGCACCTCAACCCAAACCGGTCTCACTGTCAAAGCCTCGCTACTCAAAGGCTATTACCCAACCAAGGTCAAAGTGTCCGATGAACAGATGCAGACCCTCCATCTAACTCGACGCAAGATTTGTCCACAGTGGAACTATATTGTTCATCCCCGTGAATCAGTTTCTCTAGCAGCATGAACTTATTTTTTTACACTGACTAAAGCCTAATCCGCCTGCTCCCTTCTGAATTAGCTTTGAACCTACATTAGAGGTCATCACTAACAGCGTATTCTTAAAGTTGACGGTACGCCCTTTGGCATCGGTTAAATGACCCTCATCTAAAATTTGCAGTAGCAGGTTAAACACATCGGGGTGCGCTTTCTCGATTTCGTCAAATAGGACAACCGTATAAGGCTTTCGACGGACAGCTTCGGTTAACTGCCCTCCTTCGCTATATCCAACATAGCCCGGTGGGGATCCAATCAGTTTAGAGACCGTATGGCGCTCCATATATTCAGACATATCCAACCGAATCATGGCACCCTCAGCCCCAAAGCAGCCTGCTGCCAGTGCTTTTACCAATTCTGTCTTACCCACCCCGGTCGGCCCGGCAAAGATAAAGCTAGCAATCGGGCGATTGGGGTTTTGCAGCCCAACCCGAGCCCGACGAGTAGCTCGCGAGACCGCTTTGACAGCTTCTTCCTGCCCAATCAACCGCTGATGTAAGATGTCTTCCATGTGCAACAGCTGATCAGATTCGACTTCTGTCAGTTTGCTGAGGGGAATATCAGTCCAAGATGACACAATGTGTGCAATATCTGCTTCGCCTACTACAGGGGATAAACTAGGCGCAGCAGCATTCTGCGTGGTGGCCTTAATCTCTTCTAAAATTCTAACTTCGTCAATTCGCAGCTCACTGGCTTGGGCAAACTCCTGGAGTTGAACAGCATTGTCTTTCTTTTTCAAAGTCTGTCGAAGTGTTTTGTGTAAATCTTTGGCAGCCGATGGCTTTTGTTTAGACGAGAGGATGCGAGCGCGAGAGCCAGCTTCATCCATCAAATCAATCGCTTTATCAGGCAAAAACCGATCCGAGATATAGCGATTTGAGAATTTAGCGGCTGCCTCTAACGCCAAATCTGAAATTATCAGCTGGTGGTGTCGTTCGTAGCAACTCCGCAACCCCTGTAAAATTAAAATAGTTTCCTCAACACTGGGTTCGTCTATCATCACAGGCTGAAATCGGCGTGCTAAAGCGGCATCCTGCTCAAAATACTGACGATACTCATCTAGGGTGGTCGCACCAATACATTGAAGCTCACCTCTTGCCAGGGCCGGTTTGAGAATATTGGCAGCGTCAATCGCACCTTCTGCTGCACCTGCACCCACTAAGGTATGCACCTCATCAATGACCAGAATAATATTTCCAGCCCTCCGAAGCTCATCCATGATCGTCTTTAGCCGCTCCTCAAATTCACCTCGATATTTTGTTCCGGCGATTAATGAGCCTACGTTTAGAGTAATCACTTGCTTATCCTGCAAGGGATCAGGCAGATCGTGATTGATAATACGCTGGGCCAGACCTTCTGCTAGAGCCGTTTTGCCCACACCCGGTTCACCAATGAGAATGGGATTGTTTTTTGTGCGGCGGCTCAAAATCTGGATGACTCGTTCAATTTCCTGCTGTCGCCCAACCACCGGGTCTAGCTTACCTAAGGTAGCTAAATCCGTTAGGTTAACGCCACATTCATCTAGCGTAGGCGTCTTTTCTTTGTCTGGGAGCTTGTCAGCAGCGACAGTTTTTGTTTGGGAGATCGCTTGTAGTAGATCAGTCCGAATTTTGTTTCGGTCAGCCCCTAACGTTTCTAACACGTTCATGGCCAAACCATTCTCATCCTGTACCAATGCTAATAGTAAGTGTTCAGCATCCACTTCACTGTGCCCTAACTTCTGCGCTTCTTTAATGGATTGTGCCAACACCTGCCTGCAGCGAGGTGTGAACTGAATCTCAGTATCGATCTGAGGGCTAGAGCCTCGTCCGAGCACCTTTTCAATAGCAGTTCGCGTAGCCGCTAGTGTAATGCCTAGAGAACTTAAAGTGTCTGCGGCTACGTTGGGTTTTGCCACCATTAACCCCAAAAGAAGCTGCTCGGTCCCCATAAAAGGATGTCCAAGACGACGGGATTCCTCTTGGGAGAGCATAATGACTTTAATCGCCCTTTCTGTAAACAATTCAAACATGTTAAATGTCCATTACTGAAGGTTTGTCGCTCATTAGGGCGCATCCAAAGCGTGACATCGCAGCAAAACCCTTAATGGGTACACCTTAACTCCTCGCTTGCTGTTTCCACTTCTATTTTATCTCGACTAAATCAATAAATTTGCCAATACATCAAAACAAGCTTTATGACAAACATATTCCCTAAAAAGTGTTATGCTCGCTTCATTCATGAATAAAAATAGTAGCAAGTCCACTCACCCTCGCTTCAAAAAATGAAGCAGCAGCGCATCATAGCAATTAGAGGAATGAGAATTTAATAGGTATTAGGTATCCGATAAATCCCTTCCCCAAGAGAAGTGACTGAAAGGAGAGGTGGGGGGGCTCGATAGCGCCAACGCTGGTTTCATGGTTTCAGTTCACTAGCACCATCACCCACCGCCTAAACCCCTTACAGGAGGTTGTAGAGGGTGTCTTGAAAATACTTAGATTGATTCATCCTATTTAATCCTTGTTCCAGGGGGGATAGTGGAAGTGAAATTGGTAGCCCAGATTCCTTTAAGCCATAACCTGCTGTTACCCGCTATTCTAGCAGCCCTTATCTTTTCAATGGCTCTGCCATTGTTAATTCGGACCAGGTGAAAATAGTTAAATATTATTAGTTAAACATTATTAGCTAAACGCTGTACAAGAAATCTGAGACCGCTTTCTTCTTAAAGAAGAGGATTACAGCTTCGATTGAGCTGATAAGATTGCGAGCAAACTTAACCAAGAGTACTCAACAATGGTTACACTTTACAACCCCTCTCTCCACGAAGAGCCTCGAGATCAACCGGTACAACCCATTCTTCGGGAAAGACAAGAATCTATTTTAGGTTGGTTAGAGCGAACGGGTCGATTGATACCCTATGAAATCGATGAATCTCAGAGCCAGCTTCAGGGCCAAATTGTATCCGAAGATTGGGACGACGGTTCGAATATAGCGAAGCATAATCCAGAAGCTGTCGAAGAAAACACAGATACAGAGCGATAACAAAGCCAGACTTTTCTGGCTTAAATTAGACGCCAGCTTCAACAAAATATTTTAGATAAACAACATGCTCAAAATCTCCTCTGAATCTTGGATTTTGAGCGATACGTGTGGTCAATAACAGGGTCGCCGCCTCTACCCCTATTCACTGCTGGTATTGTTGAACCTGCCAAGGTAACGAAATCGGCATTAGTCATCAGTACCATTCAATAACTTGTCTTCCGCAGAGTTTGGAGTGTCGGCTTAAGAGCTGATTGCAACCGTAGTATTGAGCGCAAATAAAACTACCGTACTGGGCGGGCATCGTGCCCCTTGGTTGGCCTAAATTTAGGTAGTTGGTCAAGGCTTATTTAGTTAAGGAGAGACCTTTCTGATAAATCGATTGATTCAGGTTGATAATTGGGTGAATTTCTTCTTGTTGAAGTGTTATACTAGTGCATGGAGAAAAGAATCGGCAATATTTTTTGTTTGACGTATCAACAGCATTTCATACGCACAAACCGTTTTCCGAAATCCCAACTCTCTACACACTTTTGATTTTGGAGATGACTTTATGTCAATTTACGTAGGCAATCTATCTTTTGAGGTTACAGAAGCAGATTTGACTTCTGCCTTTACAGAGTACGGGACTGTAAAAAACGTTCAGCTTCCAGCTGATCGTGAAACCGGTCGTATGCGGGGTTTTGGGTTTGTGGAAATGAACACAGAAGCAGAGGAGCAGGCAGCCATTGATGCTCTGGATGGCGCAGAATGGATGGGGCGTGATCTGAAAGTTAACAAAGCTAAGCCGCGTGAAAATAGAGGTTCATCTGGGGGACGTCGAGACGGCTTTTCACGCGGGTAATAAGTTTTGGACCTAAAGCTGTTCTTTCACACTTGATCCTGACGGATGATTGAAATACATATCGTCCACAAGGTCTTATTTCTAATACCTTTAAGCCCGCTGAGCCAAGGAGCTAGCGGGCTTAAAGGTATCGTATCGGGCTGCGCCCAAGGCATATCGGATGCTTGTTCCCGTGTCTCTGCGTCAGTCTTACCTTGTCTACAAATTTGCTTATACCGGAATCAAAACGGTATCAATGATGTGGATAATTCCATTGTCCGCAACAACATCTCTCGATTTGACGGCCCCTCTCTCCTTAACGCTATTTGGAGTCGTCATCTTTTTGTGCTACTACGCACGGCGCTAAGTCAGGCTGAAGCAGTTGTTAAAAGTGTAGATATCAGCTTGAACACGGAGGTTGAGACACTTAAAGCCCTTTCTGATTGTGCCAAAGCCCATAATAAACCTCACCAGGTCATCATTATGGTAGAGCTAGGCGATTTACAAGAAGGTATGCTGCCCTGCGATCTCTGGCAGTTTATCAGACAGACGCTTTCTCTATCTCATCTAAAAATTGTTGGCATTGGCTGTAATCTAGTTTGCTATGGCGGCGTCAAGCCGGATAATAGCAATATGGGTCAACTCTCTAAGCTGGTTGACATCCTCGAAAAAAAATTCCAAATGAGTTTGGACATCATTTCGGGTGGAAATTCTGCCAACTATGAGTGGTATAAATCAACCCAAGATGTGGGCAGGATTAATAATCTTCGCTTAGGGGAATCTATTCTCTTGGGCGCGAAACCGTGGGTCGAAAGGCGATACTGGGCTTACACACGCAGCAGTTTATAAACGGTCATCGTTACGTAGGGCTTGCTGAAAAACATCAAACCGGACTGCAAGACTTATCCACCTGATCTCGCCTAACCAAAATTCTAAGCTTGACGCAACATTGGCCCAAGTCCACCATCGTCATATCAGTCAGGCGGAGCGAAATCCCAGCCTGGTAGAGCATAAAAATTTATAAATAGCAAGATTGATAATTATTTACTACAATAAATACTATTGACAGCGACAACGCTACACGTTGCTAGGACAGTTCTAATGCAGCTATTAAGAGAACCGAGTTGTGAGTGGCCTTTTCTGTAGAAGGCTTCCCACACAATTCAGCCGTGATTGCTCTCTAAAAAGTAGAAGTGGTAGCTTTCCGCTCAAGGGGAATTGGCCATGCCAATCTTGGCTGGATTGCATACTTAGCTTCATATCGACTCATCCACGCCTATATCCTCAAGGAAAATCCCATGTTAGCTCTGATTAGTCCCCCCCTAACAACACTTTATAAGCTTCTTCCAGATGTCATTTCCAATACTCATCTCAAGGTTGATAACAGAATGGCTACTCGCCATACCTGTCCCTGCTGTTCCTCCATTTTGCTGAGGCATATCAGTCACAGCCGGGTGTATTGGCGCTGTAGTCATTGCCGCGCCCCGATGTCAGTTTGGCGGCAGTCTGAGTAAACCTATCGGGAGAATATGAATATGCGCGTTGCTCAGATTACGCCCCTATGGGAACAAGTACCCCCAGTGGGATATGGCGGTACGGAAAGTGTAGTCAGCTTATTAACCGAAGAACTGGTGCAGCGAGGGCATCACGTCACATTATTTGCGTCCGGTGATTCTGAGACGCTGGCCCATTTGGAGGCGGGGTGCGATCGCGCCCTGCGTATTCTGGGCGCGCTGCCCCCGGAATACGCCCAGTATGAAGCGCGACAATTGGGTCACGTTTTTGGCCGTACCGCAGAATTTGACGTGATTCATTCCCACATGGATCTAGCGGCGTTGTCCTACGGAGAACAGAGCCTAACACCCGTGGTGCATACGGTTCACGGCAACCTGACGGTGGTAACGGAAAAAATATTTGGCAAATATCTTCGGGCAAATCTGGTCAGCGTGTCTAACTCCCAGCGACGCGATGACATGGGGCTCAATTATGTGGCTACGGTGTATAACGCCATCGCCCTTAACCAGTTTGACTTTCACCCTCAATCTGCCGCACCGCCCTATCTGATGTTTCTGGGGCGGATGTCATTAGAAAAAGGCCCCCACCTGGCGATTGAGATTGCCAAGCGCAGCGGCTGGTCCCTAAAAATGGCTGGCAAAGTTGATTTTGGTAACCGGGATTTTTTTGAACAGCAGGTGGCCCCCCACATTGATGGGCAGCAGATTCAGTTTTTGGGCGAGGTGAGTCGAACTGAAAAGCAGGCCCTCATTGGCCAAGCCACCGCCACCCTATTCCCCATTCTCTGGCCCGAACCGTTTGGGTTAGTGATGGCAGAATCCATGGCCTGCGGCACCCCGGTGATTGCCATGACCCTGGGCTCGACCCCAGAGATCGTGTTGGATGGCAAAACCGGGTTTCTGGGCCACACGGTCGAAGACTGTATTGAGGCGGTGGCAAAAATTTCGTCTATCAGTCGCCAGGACTGCCGCGACCATGTGGCCCTCAATTTTGGCGTCGGGCGCATGGTGGATGGCTATGAGGCGGTGTATCGGCAGATGATCAACGATCGCAACTGTGAGGGCCAAAGCTTGGCTCCAGGGCAATCGCTCTCAGTCTACCCATGAAATTCCAGACCACGCCGTTGGTCGTCATCACCGGCGATCGCCACCCATAAACATTGACCGATGAACGGACAGGCTCGAAGCTATCGTTCATCGCCCCTATCTCTTGAGCACTATGCCCCCAACCGATTTTTCTAGCCAGCGCGAACAGAGCGTGAACCCAGCCACAAGCCCCTTCAGCCTCGTCGAACTTGATGGCCGGATCTTTGCCCCTGCCCAGCAGGTGCCGATTCCGGAATGGCCCTGCACCCTCACCCGGCGGCGGCAGCCTTCCCTGACCCTCAAAGACAACGATTTATTTTTAATCACCGATACCCTGGGCAATATTGCGGGCTGTCAGGACGAACCGATCGCCTCCAGCCTGGGCCTCTTTTGCCGCGACACGCGGTTTCTCAGTCGCCTGGAACTGCAATTTGAGGGGCAGCCCCCCATTTTGCTCAGCAGCACGGCCCAGCGGGGCTTTGCCCTGTCGGCCCTCTGTGCCAATCCCTACATCCCTGAAGCGGGCGATCGCCCGGCGATTCAAGCCGAAACCATCGGCATTCAGCGGGATCTGGTGCTGCAAGGCGGGCTATTCGAAGAATTAGTCCTAACCAACTACAACACTCAGCCCGTGAGCTTTGCGCTCAGCCTTAGCTTTGATGCCGATTTTGCCGATCTGTTCGAAATTCGCGGGAAAGTGCGGCAGCAGGCGGGCAACATCCTGCGTCCGGTGCAGCTGCTAGAGGAAACCCCGGAGTCGATTCCGGTATTTAATGACGGCCTGATCAGCGGCGACGGAGGCGAACTGACCCTGGCCTATCAAGGGGTAGACCAGCTGCTGATGGAGTCGAGAATTCAGTTTTACCAGCGGCGACCGGATCGGCTAAAGGGCTATACGGCGATTTGGCACGTCACCCTACAGCCTCACGACAGCGAGACGCTGGGCTATCGTCTCCAGCCCTTTTTGGACAATCACCCGGCCTCCCAGGTGGGCATTCCGGCCACCCTGAGTCAGGCGGTGGCGGCAGAAACCATGGAGGAACAGCAGTGGCGGGAAGGGGTGACCTGCATTCGCACCGATAACCGGGCGCTGAACCAAATTATCGAGCGGGCAGAGCAGGATATCTATCTGCTGGGGCAAACCTTTGGGGAGGACAAAATTCTGTCAGCGGGAATTCCCTGGTTCGCGACGCTGTTTGGCCGTGATTCGCTGATTGCAGCGATGCAGACGCTGATGTTTGATCCCGCCTTGGCCCGCCAAACCCTGACCGTGCTAGCTGAGTACCAGGGCCAGGTAGAGGATGACTGGCGATTCCTCTCGCCAGGCAAAATTCTCCATGAGATGCGGTTTGGAGAAATGTCTCGGGCGGGGGAAGTGCCCCATACTCCCTACTACGGCACGGTGGATGCGACCCCGCTGTGGCTGATGCTCTACGCCAACTACTACGCCTGGAAGGGCGATCGTCCCCTGCTAGATCAGCTCTGGCCTAATGCTCTGGCGGCCATGGACTGGATCGATCGCAGCTGCGAGAAAACCGGCTACATCACCTACGCTTGCAAGTCGCCGGGGGGGCTGCAAAACCAGGGCTGGAAAGACTCGGGCGACTGCATTGTCGATGCCAACGGTCACCTGGCTGAAGGGGCCATTGCCCTGGCGGAAGTGCAGGGCTATGTCTATGCCGCCAAAGTGCGACTGAGCGACCTGGCCCGTCTGCAAGATCGACCCGATTTGAGCGATCGCTGGCAAACCGAAGCCGCGGCTCTCAAAGCCCGCTTTGAGCAGGACTTTTGGCTCCCTGATGAAGGCTATTTTGCGCTAGCGTTAGATGGCCACGGCCAGCCCGTCGATAGCATTACGTCAAATCCGGGCCACTGCCTGGGGTTGGGGATTTTCTCCCCAGACAAAGCCCGCAGCGTGGCCGAACGGCTCCAGGCTCCGGATATGTTTAGCGGTTGGGGCATTCGCACCCTCAGCCGCAATTCTCCGGCCTATAACCCCATGGGCTACCACGTGGGCTCGGTGTGGCCCCACGACAACGGCTTGATTGCGGCGGGATTGCGAGCCTTGGGCTATACCAACCAGGCCCTAGAAATTGCCCAAGGCATTTTTGACATGACCAGCGTCCAGCCCTATCAGTGCCCACCGGAGCTGTTTTGTGGCTTTGAGCGCACTCCCACCAATCGCCCCGTGCGCTACCCGGTGGCCTGTTCCCCCCAGGCGTGGGCTACGGGCACGGTGTTCCAGCTGCTGCAAATCATGGTGAATCTGGTGCCCGATGCCCCCAATAACTGCCTACGGATTGTGCAGCCCACGCTGCCCGAATCGATCAGCTATATGTCGCTGAAAAATTTCAAAATTGGCCAAACGCTGCTTGACCTCGAGTTTGAGCGGTCCCAGGAGGCGACCGCCTGCCGGGTGGTGCGCAAGCGGGGCAACCTGCGAGTGGTGATCGAAGCATGAGCCCAGGAGTCAGCCATCTGGGCCGTTTATTCGGCCCGGATGAAAAGCCGTTACCATGACTAGTAATCATCAAAACCCAATTTTCTAGCTGTTTCTTTGCGTTTAGATCCTGATTTTAGTATGAGCATTTTTTGTGATGGCCAAGCGATCGCTCCAAGCCTCGCCGGCTGGTATTCAACAGGTTAAGCGGGCGTTTGCCCTCAAGGGGTGGACCCAAGACAACTTGGCAGGCGAGGTAAATCTCAAAACCCGCCAGCCGATCTGGCGTTTGTTTACTGGGCAACCGGTTGATCGGCAGGTATTTATGGACGTTTGCCAGGTTCTAAATTTAGACTGGCGCGAGATTGCTGACAATCCGCCCGCCGACTTTCCTGACCCTGGGGAATCTTTAGAAACCGGAGCGTCGGATATCGATACGTTAGTGGCCGAGGTGCGATCGCAGCACCGCGATACGATTCAACAGCGGTGCGGCATTTTGCAACTGCTCGACATTCATCACCCAGTCAACCTGGATGATATCTATGTCGATGTGAATATTTTGGCCGGGGTCACCAGTCAGCAGTTGGGTGACTTGACCACGCTGAATAACCGAGACCTCACCGAGTTTGATCGGGTGGGCTTAGGGGCGATCCAGCAATCACAAACTTCTGGGCGAGAGGCCGTTGAAACCTATACCAAGCTTCGGGTATTGGGTAAGCCTGGGGTGGGCAAAACCACGTTTTTGCAGCATTTGGCCGTGCAGTGTAACCAAGGCGAATTTGCGGCTGACCAAGTCCCGATTTTTATTGCTCTGAGAGAGTTTGCCGAGGCGGCCAAACGCCAAGATACCTTTAGCCTCTTCCTCTATATTCAACAGACCTTCATCACGTCCGCGCTCTCTGACCCAGCCACGCTGGAAACCCTGTTACAGGAAGGGCGGGTGCTATTACTCATGGATGGCATGGATGAAGTGCCCAACCCAGACATCACCTCGGTGATGAACGAAATTCGCAGCTTCTCAGACAAGTATCACCACAATCAGTTTGTCGCCTCCTGTCGCACAGCCGCTCAGAAACTCTGCCTGCGAGGCTTCACCGATGTGGAAATTGCCCCCTTTACCCCGACTCAAATCACCACCTTTGCCCAAAAGTGGTTTACCGCCCTAGGTCAAGTCGGCACCCGGTCGGGACCCGCGAAAGCCGCTCAGTTTATGCGAAAGCTCGACCTGCCAGAAAACTGGCAGTTTCGTCAACTAGTGGTCACTCCGCTGTTTCTGCATCTGGCCTGCTGGATGTTTCAGGGGGATGAAAAATTTCCGGATAAGCGTACCGCCTTTTATAAACAGGGGCTCGATCTGCTGTTGGGGAAGTGGGATGAAGCCAAGGGGGTCGAACGGGATAATGTGTATCGAGATTTTTTACTGCCTCAAAAAATGAGGCTGCTGAGCCAGCTGGCTGCTGCCACCTTTGAACAGGGACAGTACTTTTTTGAGCAGCGCACCCTGGAGCAATACATCGAAGACTACCTGCGGAATTTGTCTGGGGCATCCCTGGCTCCCGAAGAACTGCAGCTCGAAAGTGAAGCGGTGCTCAAGGCGATCGAGGCTCAGCATGGGCTGCTGATTGAACGGGCACGGGGCATTTTTTCGTTCTCTTACCTGGCGTTTCAGGAATACCTGACTGCCCGCAAGATTGTCGCCACCCATAACCTGCGGGCCTTAGAGCAAGCGCTCGGGGGGTTGGTTAGCCACATTACCGACCCCCACTGGCACGAGGTCTTTTTGTTGACAGCGGCCATGCTGCGCAGTGCCGACTCGCTGGTGCAGCTGATGAAGCAAGAGATTGATGCCCTGGTGGCCCAAGATCCCCACCTACAAGACTTTTTACAGTGGGCCAGCCAAAAATCTCAGGCCATCCCCCAGGGAACTAAACTCGCCACGACCCGAGCGTTTTATCTGGCCCTCGCCCAAGACCAACCCACTGCACCTCACTTCGCCTTAGCCAGCACCCTCGATCAGGGCATCCTGCTGGATGCGGCGTTAGAGAACTTGCTGATCGAGTTTGCCCGCGATCGCAGTCAAGATTTTGCCTATATCAATGCCTGCAGCGAGGCACTCAGCAATATTTTGGTCATGGTCTTAGATGCCGGATTTTACAAGTCGCTGCAACAGCTCAAAGACCAATTACCAGCGCCCCACCAAAACCAGGCATTCCTGCAAACCTGGTGGCAAAAAAAATATGCTGACTGGGTCAAGCAGCTCAGCCACGCGATCGCCCAATATCGCAATATTCATCACCCCTGGCAGTTCAGTCCGGAGCAGGAGCAAACCCTGAATCGCTACTACGATGCGAATCAATTGCTGGTGGATTGTTTGAATAGCAATTGTGAAGTGACGACAGCCATTCGAGAGGAAATTGAGGCGACCTTACTGTTGCCTCAACAAGCCTTAGAAGACCGTGAGTGGCAAGAGGATTGAGTCGAATTGTCTCGTTTTCCTACAAATCATACAGTTTGAAGCTGAGATCAAACATCAAGTTCATCGCTACTGAATAATACTTCAGTCATACCTATTTATCGACGTCATTAATACCAGCCAGTCTAACCCTAGGTTTTCCCATGACTCATTTTTGGGGCTCATCTCTTCAGCTGAAATCTGGACAATGGATGACCTGTGAATCAACCCGTGAAAAAGGGCAAATCGAGTCTTATAACGGCACAACGGTTTGTGTTTTGCTGGCCGATGGCATTACCCTCTACGCTACCCCAGAAGGATTAGAGAATCTAGGATGGAAACCTACTGACGCTTAGGAACTACATGATGTTTGTTTTAAAATCCACCGATAAAATTCTCTGTTGCTACACTAATCAGACTTCTCAATTTCAAATTGTCCGCATTTCTAATATTCCCTGCTGGTTTTTTGAGCGCACCATTCTGCCGAAAGGTCAAATTCGATTTGAAGCTTTGACAGAAGCTCAACTAGAAATTCATACCGGAACAATCACCAGCGCGATTTTTTCCGATGTGATTTCCTGTAGAAAGCTGGTTCAGGTCAGCAAAATGCCTACTTGATCAGCGCCATGAACTAAAAAATAACGTGGAGACGTCTGATATGAAACGTCAATTCATTGAAATGGAAGGTGTGACCTCTTTTAGAAGACGATTTACTCGTCTCTCATGCCGCGATTGTGTTGGCTCTTAAACACCATGAAGGCGACTGTGGCTTGTTGCCGATTGTTTTATGGCAGTATGGGCTGGCCAATCTTGATGAGATGGGCCACATGTTTGATTGGCTCGAAAATCAACAATTCTCTTTAGGAAAGATATCAAAATGAAGTTACCACTTTTCAGACTCCCCGCTTCTCAAAGGTTGAAGAAAGATTGGTGGATCAAGATTCAAACTGAAGCCCCTATCTGCACCTATTATTTTGGCCCCTTCGAGAAAAAGAAGGAGGCTAAGACATTGCAAATCGGCTATGTCGATGATCTCGTTCAGGAGGGAGCTAAAAATATCGCAGTTGAAATTGAGAAAACCCACCCCCAGCACCTTACAGTCTGTGAATATTAACAGAGGAATGAGTCTCGATGAGACTTGACACGGCTGGTCAGGAATCGCGATCGCAGGTCATCAAGTGAGTTTTTATCGATTTCTGCCTTAATCGATTTCTGAACTTTAAACCACTGCCAACTGGAAGCTATAGCCTGTCATTAAGGTCAGTAATGACTAATAACGAGACTTGAGGTGTTCAAGTTTTGTATCGTAATCCATCAATTCAATCAGAAAATAGAACATCCGTCCCTGATCATCGAGTTAGGGGCGGAGCAATCGCCTCGATTCCAGTTTCTATTTAGCTCACCATTTAAAAAGGGTACAACCATGGGTTTAGAAGATAAAGCCAAAGCAACGGCAAAAAATATCGAAGGTAAAGCTCAAGAGACAGCCGGTGATTTGACTGGAAATCAGGAAGCTCAAATCAAAGGAAAAGCCAAGCAGGCAGAGGCCACAGCCCGTCAAAAGACGGAAGAAGTGAAGGACGACGCCAAAGAGATCGTTGACTAATCGATTTTAGTGTGGGGATAACAAGTATGGAGACCGCGTCTGTTGTCTCTATGCCTGACCACAACGCTTTGAGAGATTGTCCGCAACTTTGTGTGCGTAAAACAATTGGTTCCTGTTAAATCGATTAAATTCTTTTTTGGACACTTTAAAGATGAAACCCTTCATAAAACCACTTCAACAATTTCGGCGCTTTACACTGTCCCTGAGTCTGATTATTGTGCTGACAACCCTTGCGACCTTCGGATTCGGAACCACAGACAGTTGGGCCGCATCGATATCGCTTGCTACCACCACGGCTTCTCAGAGTCAAGTTGTCGCCTTGTTTGGCTCGGGAAAAGCAAAGGCCAATGCCAAACAGGTCGAAGGCAAGGCCCAGGAAATGCTTGGCAAGGCCACGGGTGATCCGAAAGATCAGGTCATGGGCCAAGCCAAGCAGGTCGAAGGTCAGATCCGTGGGGCGGCGGCAGACTTGAAAGACCAGATACAGCCTCAGGGTAGAGCTAAAGCCGTCACTAAAAATATCGAAGGCAAAGCTCAAGCAGCGGTCGGTAAAGCGACTGGCGACCTCGGTGATCAAGTGGCGGGCCACGCTAAGCAATTGGAAAGTCAGGCCCGCAATGCCGTGGAAGATATCAAAGATATTAATCCGGCAATCAAATAGGCTGCACAATCATGCGGCAGCATAGGCGATACTGGGGTGACGAAAGTAGTTTCTCACTCGCATCGGCAGTTTCTGCAGTCTGCTCAGACTCGACATCACTCTGTACTTGAGTTGTTGA
>JBCDDJ010000121.1:0-15004 GCA_039180385.1 Cyanobacteria bacterium P01_G01_bin.38
CTAAACAACTATGAGTCACGTGGTTACGGAATGTCTACGTTGGTCAGCCGAGAGAATGGAACTGTTATTGGCTTCTGCGGACTGGTGCATCCAAATAATCAGCCTGAAACAGAAATAAAATACGCACTTCACCGTCGATTTTGGGGAGCAGGGCTTGCTACTGAAGCTGTCAAGGGCATGCTCAAATACGGTAGATGCGAATTTCAGATTCCTGAAGTTATCGCAACGGTAGCATCTGAGAATATAGCGTCTCGTCGGGTACTCCTTAAGGCTGGAATGGAAGCATTGGCTAGCTGCTACGATGATAACGATTCATCAATCATGATCTTTAGGTGGCAATCTGACTAGTGCAGCGTCAAACACTCCATAGCAGCGACGGGGTAAAACTGCTAGTATGCGGAGCAGGTGCACTGACCGCCGCTGCACTTTGCCGTTGGGGGGCATATAGGAGAAACCGAGATGGCAATTAAAGGCAGATGTTTATGCGGCAAGGTTCGTTACGAAGTTACTGGGCCACTCTTTAATGCAGATCACTGTCATTGTTCTATGTGTAGACGTCAGCATGGGGCAGCATTTTCTACTTATGCAGAATTCAATCCAGGCGATTTTATATGGAGTTCAGGAGAAGATCTTGTAAAAATATACGAAACGTTGCGAGGTGGCGGATGGTGCTTTTGTAGTGAGTGTGGCTCGACATTAGCAGGGACCGACAAAGGTAAGATCACTACGGTAACGCTCGGCACGGTTGAAGGAGAGCCAGGTATAAAGCCAGAGTCACATATCTTCGTAGGTTCCAAGGCTCAATGGCATGACATATGTGATGATCTCCCACAATTCGAAGAACGGCCTCCAGATACCTGGAAACCACCGAGCAAAACCCCCTAACAAGCACAGGCAGTCGGTCCAAACCACTGGATACGCTCGCGGTTTGGCCGCTGATGTGAAACATTATGTTCCTAATTCAATCTAACAAAAAAGGGAATTAGGCAAAGCACCCAACTCCCTTTCAATACATTGGGTCAGCCCTCTGACTATTGAGAGCAATCAGCTAAAACATCACCTTATACGGTAACGAAGCTAGCCTCGCCCAGCTCAGACGCGATCACCCCATTCCCAAACGTTGCCAGGGTCTCATCGTCAAAGCTGATGTTGTTGCCACCCAGAGACAGGGCCTCAAAGCTGAGACCGTCAGCCAGCCCGATAAAGTCGGTGCCGACTTCAAAGTCCACGATGGTATCTGTGCCTTCGCCTGCTGCCAGGACAAAGGTGTCACTACCGCTGCCGCCAGAAAAGTCATCTCCGGTTAAGGTATCGTTGCCGAGACCGCCGCGCAGCAAGTCATCGCCATCATCCCCCCAAATCTGGTCGTCGCCTGCACCGCCGAGCAGCTCATCGTTGCCGCCCTTGCCACCGATGCGATCGTTGCCAAGACCGCCGATAATGATATCATCTCCCCCAATGCCAACCTGGGAGGTAGGATTATTCAAATCTCCGCGTAGTACGTCGTCGCCATCCCCTCCTTCAATGAGGTCAGCCCCTAAGCCACCCGCGATGGTTTCATCGCTGTCACTACCTTCGAGGATGTTATCCAAAGAAGCAATCCCTAGCCGAGGATCGAGATCCAGGGGCTCGTCCAGCTCTAGGGTGATGATTTCATTGTTATCGATCTCCAAGCCAAAGAAATCGCGACCGACGGAGAAGGGATAGTTGTTGTCGTTTGCGACTAAAATGGTTTCCTCGTCTAGGACAAGCACGTCTTCGATCGTGACAAATGGGAAGCCAAAGGTGCCGCTGCCATCGCCATCCACGTCGTTCGGATCGTCAATGTTCAACAGATCAGCGACCCATGTTTTCTCGACAAAGCCTTCATCATTGATGTCAGACAAATCAACCTTAAAGACCTGTTTAAACTCAGCCTCGATGCCCTGGCGACCATCCCGCTCAATGACCAGAAACTCATCATCATTGATAGGGGTAAAATCACCAATGGCGTGGCTGGGGTCGTCCATCTGGTATAGCCCCACGATATCAAGAAACACACTGCCCTCAACGTCGAATTCATAGATGCGCAGCGAGCCCTCGGGGTCGCCAAAGACGGTGCCCTCCAACATTGGGTAGAGGGTCTGACGGTCGGGGCTAAAGGCCATGCCTTCGTAGCCGCGGGAGCCGCGCAGGTTGGCAAACTCTTCAGCGGTTTCAAACTGCTCAACCACAATCCGTCCGGTCTCGGGGAAGTCGGTAAAGAAGCCGTCTACGCCAATCTCAATCAGCTGACGAAACTCTTCGCCCGTAGTTTGGGGGGTGCCGTCGGCGTTCAGAGTCAGGAACTGCTCTTCGTCTCGCAGGGTGTAGGGATGGACCTGCAACCCGGCATCGTGGGCAAAGTCAACCAGTGGAAAAATCTCGCCCGTGAGCTGGGTGGTAATTTCAGCCACGCCATCGCCGTTCCCGTCTACGGGCTCCTCCAAGGGCTCCCGCAGCAGAATGTTGTTCTTCCAGGGGCCAAGGCCATCGGCATAGCTGCTAATTTCGAGAATGGCCTCAGCATTGGCCAGGGTATCATAGCCTGGGTTCTCGAAGTCTAGAAAAGGCAGCAGATCCCCATAAATTGCTGTTTTTTCTGTCTCAGTCAGATCGGCATTTTCCACTAAGTCAAAGGGCACAGAAAACCCACCACCGCCTTCGTTGATAAAGCTGCCTTCTGTGTCACCAAAGAGCTGCACTAGCTGAAAATTCTCTAGACCGGCCTCGGGCATGAGATTGTTGCGTAGATCGAGCAGGTTGGCAATTTCAAAGGACTGGATAAAGATCCGACTGCGGTCGGTGAAGCCAGTCTCCACCAGAGTGTCGACCAGGGGTTCTTCTAAGGACAGCCCTTGTTGATCAAAAAAGGTAGGATGCTTGGTCTCAGGATAGATACCAATATTACGACCCACTTCAGCGCTGACGTCCTCAACCAGCTCAATCACTTCCTGGAAGGTGGGAATCTCGAACTGGCCATCAAAATCAGGATTTCGGACATCGCGAGACTGGACAGCTCGTAACTGTTTAATCTCTGCCAGGGTGAAGTCTTCAGCAAAGTAGGCGGTAAATTCTTCGCCATCCAACAGTTTGGTGGATTTACGGTCTTCTCCGAATACCTCGGCCACGTTAGTGGTGTCATCCAGGATAGGTTCGTGACGCGCAATCAACACCCCGTCTTGGGTAATCACCAGGTCTGGCTCGACAAAATCTGCCCCCTGGTAAATGGCCAAACGATAGGCCTCCAGCGTATGCTCAGGGAAATCGCCACTTGCGCCCCGGTGACCAATGACTAAAGGCGTCTGACCATTGAGGGTGTTGAAATCAAAGTCGGGATTATTGGGAGAGCGAACTTGATCAGAGACCAGCTTATCGCGTACCGGGTCGCCCGTACGAGGAAAATCGGTGAAGAACCCATCTGCGCCAATTTCAATCAGCTGCTGAAATTCTTGCTCAGCGGTTTGGGGGGTGCCATCTGGATTAAGCGTCAGGAAGCGCTCTTCATCTCGCAGGGTGTAAGGGTGAACCTGCAAATCAGCGGCGTGGGCATCGTCGATGAAGGAGGTGATTTCGCCAGTCAGCTGCGTGGTGATTTCGGCGACGCCGTCGTTGTTGCCATCGACGGGTTCATCCAGGGCATCTCGTAGGAGAATGTTGTTTTTCCAGGGGCCTGCGCCTTCTGCATACAGATCGCTGATTGCCTGCAGAAACCCAGGGCTGTCGAGATCGCTATAGACAGTGGTGGCTGACAGCGGCTGCTCAATGGCCGCTAAAAACTCTGGGCTATAAATGGCTTCGAGGTCATTGCTCTGCTCTACATTAAAACGGATATCAAAAGGGGCAGAAAATCCCTCATCGACTGGGGCATCAGGGAGGGTGTTGCCGTAAAGCTGTACCAGGGGCAGATCTCCCAGACCAACTTCATCGAGCTGGCTTTGTAGATCAATTAGATTCTGAAACTCGAAGGATTGGATAAAAATCCGGTTAGGATTGGTGAAGCCAGTTGCTTGCAAAGTTGCAATCAGAGGTTCTTCTAAAGACAGCCCTTGCTCATCAAAGAAGGTAGGATGCTTGGTCTCAGGATAAATCCCGACCTGGACTCCCGTTTCAGCTTCAACCTGCTGAACCAGCTCAATTACCTGCTCAAAGCTAGGGATCTTAAATAAATCATTGAAGGCCTGATCGCGGAAGTCACGGGATTGACGGGCACGAACACTTTCTTGCAGTTCTGCGAACGTGAAGTCTTCTGCAAACCACCCCCCTGTTAAAACCCCATCCAGGCTCTTGACAGTTAACCGATCAGCAAACTGAGGCAGGTCAGCAACGTTTGTAGTCAGGGTGCTGTTTTGCTGAACAATAGGCGCTCCAGTCTCATCCCGCAAAATTTCTCCAGTCTCATCCAGCTCAACCTGAGCTAGCGTCGGCTCGTGGCGGGCAATCAGAACGCCATCACGGGTAATCGCCAGGTCAGGCTCGATGAAGTCGGCACCGGCTGCGATCGCAGCTCGATAGGCCTCCAGCGTATGCTCCGGAAAGTCACCACTGGCCCCTCGGTGGCCGATTACCAAAGGGTCTTGACCGTTTAGCGTATTTAAATCCACCGGATTTGGCGTCGCAATCGGGGCTTCTAGCAGTTCGCCGTCGCTATTAAAATGTAAAAGAAAGGGACCAAACTCTTCCCCGATCCAGATATCACCCTTGCCATCAATGACGAATGATTCGATATCGAAGTCGGCACCGGTTAGCAGTCGGTCGTCAGTATCTCCATTTTGAATCTCGAAAGGAATCAGACCGTTCGGGTCGCTGAGTTGCACAAACCCCTGAATGTCAACACTGCCGTCACCCTCTTGACCGCTGAAGCTGGGGGCAGCCTGGTAAAGTCGCAGCAGGTAGTCGGTGCTATTGGCCTCGCCCCCAAACCCATTGTCAGAGAGAAACCAAAATGTACTACCGTCGCTGTCGGGGGCAAATTGCACCCCGCTAAACCCCTGCACAGGCTGGCCATCAAAAGGCCCGGTGCGACCATTGGCAGAGATTGGCTGGATACGATTAACGGCATCAATCTGACCGTTGTCTGCACCAGACTTAGGACCTTCTGCGAAGGTATCGGCGGGTAGAGAAGCGAACCCTTTTAAGGTAACCATTTACACCTCTAAATTATTTTTTTACGCAGTGTTGGATACTCAACTAAAATCTGTGAGAGCCCTAAACCAGCGGAAGGTTGAATTCTAGATTCTGAGCCCTGACGTCTTCTCCAGGCATAGATCCCCAGTCTGAATGAGTATCCCCAGGCACTATTTCAGAGCTAGGTTAAAGAGAGATTTTTAAATGATTAAATCAGTGCCGTTAAGACCCTAATAAAATGCTTTGTTACGAAGGGTGTATGGCGGACGCCATCAATCGACACCATCAATCTAAGTGATATACTCAAGCATTCTGACAATAGAGTTTCAAGCCCATGACCTCACAGCCAGAGAAGAGTGTTCTGGAACCGGGCGATCGCATTCCTGATTTCATTCGCAGTGACCACACGGGTCAGCCCCAGGCCCTTTATGAATATCCTAAAGGTCGGGTGACGGTACTCATGGTGTTTACTCAGGTGCCCAAGCCACCTCACCAGCTGCTGCTGCGCATCTCCGAGCAATTTGCTAGCAGCCCAAATCTTTGTGTCGTGGCGATGATTCCCCAGTCCGTTGCTGACAATGCGGGTCTCAAAGCAGAGCTAGATCTGGGCTTCCCGGTCTGGTCCGATGACGGCACTGTGGTTGACATCCTGTGCAAAGGAGCAGGAAAAAGTCTTTTTCGAATGCTGGTTCTGGACCCAAACCTGCGTATTCGGGCAGGGTTTAGTAAGAAGAAAGGAAAGTTTGATCTGGATAAATTATGTCGGGATTTGGAGGATGCGATCGCACCTCTCCAACCCGCCGAATCTCCCCAACATATCCACAGGGCGGCCCCAGTGCTCCTGGTCGAAGATATCTTACCGCCCCAACTTTGTCGAAAGCTCATCCAAACCCACAACCGAGGCAAAACCTTCGCGTCGGGCATGGCGCGAGTGGTTGAGGGTCAAGCGGTGATGCAGCAAGAAGGTCATCTCAAAAAACGGATCGACCACATCGTCAAAGACCCCGCCCTAACCGAAACCCTGACAAACCTGCTCTCTCGGCGACTGCTGCCTGAAATGAAAAAAGCCTTTCACTTTCAGCCACGCGGCCTGGAAAACTTTAAGATCGTCCGCTACGACAGCAGCAGCCAAGGGTTCTTTAGCCTCCACCGCGATAACAATTCTAAAGATACCGCCCGTCGAAAGTTCGCCCTAACCCTCAATCTAAACTCCCCCGCCGCTTACCAGGGGGGTGCTCTGAGGTTTCCCGAATACAGCCCCCACCTCTACCGTCCCCAGGCAGGGCAAGCACTGGTTTTCTCTTGCTCCCATCTGCACGAGGTCACCCCTGTGACCCAGGGAACCCGCTATGGGTTAATTAATTTCTTTTGGCTCTAAGATCTCCTGGTACTGCGTCAAGCTTAAAATTTTGGTTAGAACAGACGCAGAGCGGGGATAGAGAGACGCCGAGCGCTTCATCCATGGGCAATCTCCGCGTCTCCCTATCCCCGCGTCCCCGCGATAGAATGCCTGACCTCATTGAGAAAGCGCCTTCCTGCAATCAGAAAGACGCTTCGACATAGGTTCTTGATTGAGAGTCTTCGCTACTTGCGCTTGATCCCAATCACAGCAGGGCGAGGTGGCCCATCGAGCTTGACCGTCCCATCGGGCAGCGGGTAGCCAATATTGCTAGGCCAGTTGCTCCCCGCAGGGACGGTTCTGCTTTGATTAAACAAACTGCCGTCGAGCGCCAGCATCTCGATATCTCGATTTAGCGGAGCGAGCGCGTTGTTTCTAATCGGCACATCCTCGCCAGGATGCTGTACTGCAAAGATAAAGCTGTCCGCGGCAAAGGTAGGCCCCGTCATCTCACAGCGAGGCGGACCATAGCCAAACGGAATCACCTCACCCGCATCGGCTCCCTGAGTTGGGACATAAAACACCCAGTTGTTGCCAAAGGTGCCGACCAGAGCATCGGTGCCCCCGGTTGCCGTGTGATCAATCTCTCGAATCTCGGGGTTCAATCCAGTTCGGAATCCATTCTGGCGGCTAGTCGACATGTCGGTCACACCCCAGACATTACCCTGGCGGTCAATCACCATGTTATCCACATTGGCAAAACCTGCACCCGCTGCCGCGCCTGCCTCACCCGCTTCCACGAGCGTATCCCACGTAAAGGAGGTACCCGCACCGTTGGCGCTGGCCTCGATAATCTTATAGATACCGCCCGAAGGTTGCTGCGCATCTACACTCGCGCTCAGCTTTGCAGTCTGGAAGATCCGCGAGTCAGGGTAACCATCCCCCCCTGGAATGTGATCCGTATAGGCGATGTAGACAACCCCTGTGCGCGGATCAACTTCCAAGTCCTCAGGCCGAGAAGAGGGCGTGCCCCCTACTAGGTTTGCAGCCAGGAAAGCATCGACCATCACCGCACCCTGGGTGGGGTAGAAATCAGCCAGTGTTTTACCCTCATAGGCTGGGAGTAAAGCAGCTTCATTGGTGGTATCAATCCCCAGGTTACCTCCATCCATCTCACCACCAGCGGCAATCCGCTGGGGCAAAAAGTTAAGAGCATTGCGCTGGGCCTCACCCAGGGCTCTAATCTCAACGGAGCCGAGATCGGAAGGCTTGTTCGGATTAGTAGGCGTAGAGAGACTCAAGGGAATCCAGGTACCCGTGCCGTCAGCATTGTATTTTGCAACGTACAGCGTACCGCTTTCAAACAAAGCACTGTTACTTTTATCGGTGAGATCGCCCAGCGCGCCATCGCTCACAAACTTCCAGGTGTGGCCACCGCGACGGTCGTCTCCCATGTAGGCAACCAGCGGCTCACCTGGCGCAACTCGGAATGTGATATTCTCGTGGCGAAAACGCCCCAAAGCTGTGTGCTTCAGACCTCGCTTGGACGGATCAGCCGGATCAATCTCCACCATCCAGCCAGATTTCTCACCTACCAGGTTGAAAAGTCCGCCGGTGTCAGACGGCTCGACCTCAGTCCCATCTGGCTTTACCGCCTCGGTGACCGTTCCCTGGAAGTTTTCCTCAGCGGAGAGCACGGTGCCCCAGGGGGTGTTACCGCCGGAGCAGTTATAGCCAGTGCCGATGATTCTGTTACCCAGTCCATCAGCACTGAGCGGAAAGACATCAGTCGCAGCCGGACCCGTGCCCACCAGATAGTTATCATCGCCTTGCTGATGGGGCAGGCTACCCCAAGCGGTTGGGAAGCCTTTACCTGCATTCAGAGCAAGGCCAGAGAGAATGTGATAGCGACGATTGTTTGGATCGCCTGCGACGGGTACAAAATTGCCGCTGCCGTCGCGCTGAATGCGAATGACGCTGCCGCCAATATTGTAGAAACCTTCGCCCAAACGCTCGGTAGAATCGCTGGGCAGATCGTAACCAATGACGGTTGGAAAGCTGGTGGGTAGCCCTGCCAGGGTTTCACTGCCTAACTCTTCTGCGAAGGGATAGGAGACATACTCATGGTTGATCCAGAGATAGCCGTCGGTACCCTGGCGGTCGATAGGCACAAAGCCTGTGTAGTCGTTGTTGTAGCCAACGTAGTCGTCAGAGCTGGCATAGGGGGTATCCGCAAAGACTTTGTCGCCCCAAGCAACAATCACGTAGCGCTCATACTCAGGTGACACAGCGACGTCGTCGTAAACTTCGTAGGCGGGCAGGTTAAGACTATCGGAGGCCGATACCTCATTCCCTGCGCCATTGATGCCAATGGGCAAAAAGCTAGGCTTGGTTTGATAGACCGGCAGCGGATGGGGCAGACGCACGGGCGTCAGGTTCAAAGGGCCATCAACGGCTGCGTAAGCAACTCCACTATTCCCTTTGCCTAAGAAAGGTAAAGAAGGTGCTACAACAGTCGTTGCTGCACTAGCCCCGAAGAAAATTAGAAACTGTCGACGAGAAAAACTGGACATGAATCCTCTCTGAGATGACCTTGGATGACCTTTTAGAAACTCACACGGGAAAAACCTGCACGGGGTCAAGGTGCTGCTCATGAGTCAAAAAAACACTTGGGTCAGACTCGGAGCACCTTGGTCTGACTGCTAAGTCTGGCCAGTCAACACTCTAAAAAGAATGCAAACCGACAAAGTCCTCCTGACGAAGACTGCCAGACGCTGCATTTAGGAGAGCCAACCGAGCCACAAAACTACAGTTGCTCAGATCCCCCCGATACCTAAAAGCCTTTTGACACAATTATCCCAGAAAATATTTTTTGGACGTTAAGAACAGGTAATGAAGAGATTAATTTAAGATCCAAAATTTCAAATTAGACAATTAGAATAGACGTCCTTAATTTGCTTTTAATCTTAGGATAGTCTTTTGATAATATTTCTTATTTTCGATGAGCAGTAGATCCTAAAAAGATTGCCTTCAAGATTAATATCAAATTAAAATAACTCAGAGATTGCTTATAATTTTATGAAAACCCGTGCTACTTAGCTTATGCGGAAAGATTACTTAAACCATTGTCAGACAAGCATCTGACCATCTTTACTTCAATAGCTTTCGCATCTTTAACAAGATTCATCCAGGGCTTAGATAGGGCCTGATTCGGAAAGATGACTTTGTCGCTATGGTTTCAAATCAATTATTTTAAAGGCCGTTTTAGATCGAAAAGATCAGGATGAATTATTCCTAAAAAAATGAGACAAATGCTTTGTAAATTTTCGATAAAGTTTCAAGATTTACAAAAATTTGGCTTGCGAATTTTCGATTGTTCAGTGATTATTGATGATACGGATTGGGAACGTGTGTCTAATAGCGCATTTTTCAATATTTTCCATAGGAGACTCTCTCGATCATGGTTAGTAACCTTGCGAAAGTAGCGGTCGCGATGGCCAGTGCCACTCTAGGTGTTGCCATTGTTGGCAATGTTCCAGCTCAAGCGATTGATTTTGATTTTGTTGTCACCGTTGAAGACGGCTCCCTGGCGGGCGAAGAGTTTCTGGGATCTTTTGGTTTCGATGACGCTGGCTTGACTGGTGTAGGTACAGAAACGTTCGGCGTTGCTGAGGGCTTAGAAATCAATTTCACCTTTGATGAGGTTGATTTCACCGCAGAAAGTGACATCTTTTTCCCAGATTTTCCGATTGTTGAGTTTACAGATGGTGTCCTAGCTGGGCTCAATTTTGCAGGCGGTAGCCTCTTTCCGGGTTTTTTCACGCCTGATTTTACAATTGCGAGTGCGGATGATGCGTTGGCGGGCGGAGATTTCTTTACCTACAACACTTTTGACGCAGGTAGTGGGACCGGTATCGTCACTTACACTGAGGTGACTGATGCAGCTGATGTCCCTGAGCCTTCCTTTGTGTTTGCACTGCTGGGCCTGGGTCTGTTGCTTAAGCAAGTTAAGCGCGATCGCACATTAGCAACCTCCCAGAGATAGGAAATTTTTTCCCTTCTGAGAGAGAAGAGAGCGGCAGATTATTCCATTTCTGAGCAAAGCTCCCCTGGTGGTTTATTTAATCACCAGGGGCTTTTTATAGTTTGGCCTTCTGGTAAAAAGAGATCGCTAATCGTCTACATAAGGCAGGCCATCGTTTTCCCAAAAGCTGGGCAGCGGACCTACGCCAGTGCTTGGGCGACCTTGGTTAGACGCACTTGAGCGACCTTGGTTGGAAGCACTTGGGCGACCTTGGTTGGAAGCACTTGGGCGACCTTGATTAGACGCACTTGGACGAGCTTGATTGGGCACAGTCTGACGACGTTGATTGGGCACGCGGGCTGATGGTCGTCGTCGTCGATCAGAGACGCCTTGGCGAGTCGGACTCGGTGCGCTGGCAATTTGCGTTTCACTTTCAAAGTTAAGTAACCCTCTCGCCACCCTAGAATATCCCGCGTGGGCAAACAGCGTGTCGTTTTGCCATTCTTCTCGAGATACCTGCATAGACATCAGCGGTAAGACACTGCCGTTGCGCTCAACGGTGGCTACCACATAGACTTCACTCAGGGTCGGATCTGCGTTAAAGGCCTCACTCACCAACCGACGCACCCCTTGTTCAGTCTGTTCTACAACAGTTTCATAACTACTGATACCGTCTGCCTGAACGGTTAAGGTCAGGCTCTCACTCTGGGCCTGAGTCTGCATTGGCAACAGGCCTAACCCCAGCAGGGCAAACAGGCTCAGGCTAAGCATTTTTGAGGGGATGTTTGAAGGGGTAAGATTTGAAAGGGGAATGTTTGAAAAAAGTGAAACTCGCATTTAAACGGGTACTCAGTAGTCGAATATTGGGCAAGCATTTCGCTTTTGAAGCGTTCTAGCCCCTAGACAACAGTACTGAGCCACAATTAAGTGAGTCATAACAGAATGTTAACGCAGGGTAAACGGATGGCCGACTACCACTCCCAGTCTCGCTTTTCTTTGTCTCGTTTTTCTTTGATGGGGGTTTGGATGATACCGGAGTTATCCTGGGCAAGGTAGGTCCAATGGTCGCACAGCTCGCCCTCAAAAAAGGCTTGACCGTTTTTGCCTTTATAGAAATACCCAATGGGGTCATCGCAGATATTGGCGTAATGGTCGCCAATGCCATCACCGCCCATGGGGTCAAAAACGTTGATGCCTGCCTCTGGGACAAACTTGGTCATCATTCTGAGGACTTCTCCGCCCTCCTGGCGTTTAGAGTGGAAGGTGAACCGGGTGGTCGCAAATACCAGGTCAGCGTTTAGGGGGTAGTTGCGATCGCACAGCAGCAGCCCCAGCACCGAATAGTAGGTATCGATGTCTGCGTATTCAACCGGGACCAGCCGCAGGAACGCATCTACCTCCTTAGCTTTGAAGGACTTTCGCAACCCAGCACCGTCATCATTATCGGGGGCTGGGCTGGGGATGATCGTCAAAGACACCACATTTTGAGGGTTGAGGGCGATCAATGAGGCCAAGTGTTTGAAATTACCCTGGTTACCCTCCGGTAAGATATGGGGGGTAATCATCGATGGACTGTAGACCATAAGGCTCAACCATATAGCGACTGACTCAGGGACGATTTCAAAAGGAGCTTCCTGCACCATAACCTTTTCTGAATCTTAGTCAGCTATCCGAAAAAATCCATTGTGCTTCGGACACTTTGGCGACTGCCCCCCTGTGGCGACTGCCCCCTGTGGCCGCAGTTGTCCCGACGGGTCTATACCCCAACCCCCTCTAGATCCTGATCGGCTAACTCGTACAGCGATTGCAATTTTTCTATCATTTCCCCATCCGCGTTCCAGAGACCGCGACCGTTGGCTTCAATCATCCGCCCAACGATGTTGCGAAACGCTTCTGGGTTAGCTGCTCGCAGTTTTTGGGTCATCTCAGCATCCAAAGCGTAGGTCTGGGCAGCTTGATCATAAACCCAGTCATCCTTGAAATTTGTAGTGCCGCCCCAGCCGATCAGCGCTGTCATCCGCTGGGAGATTTCGTAGGCTCCGCCAGAGCCCTGATTGGCCATCGCCTCGGCCCATTTGGGGTTGAGTAGCTTAGTACGATATTCCATCCGCAGCAGATCTTCGAGCTTGCGCGGAGTGGTGTCCTTTGAGAAACTTTCGACAAAGCTGGCGGTGACGCGCTGGCCCTGGCGGTTTTCTGCCGCCTGTTTGAGGGCTCCAGTGTTGGCGTAATATTCTTGGATATCGGTGAGGCCATACTCCACCGAGTCGATCTGCTGGACGATGCGGCCTGTGCTTTTAAGCAGCGTATCGAGGATCTCGGGGCGGGCCTGACCTTTGTCCTGACGGCCATAGCTATAGGCGTTGCGATCGCACCACGTTTTCCCCAGCTCTTCCCCCGCCTCCCAGTTAGAATCCACCACCCGGTCATTGACCAGCGAGCCATAGTCCCCCGCAGGGTTTGAGAACAACCTTGCCGAGGCATTCTCTACCCCCTGCGTTTTAAGCGCCAGAGCGTGTTTACGAATAAAGTTTTGCTCAACCGGCTCATCTGCCTCAGCCGCCCGCAAAAATAGATCGTCCAGTAGCTCCAAGATATTCACAAAACTATCGCGAAAGATGCCCGACAGATTTGCCAACACGTCAATGCGGGGGTGATCTAGCTGGTCCAGGGGGATCAGCTCATAGCGAACGATTCGGCCTGTCCCCTCTTTGACGGGGGCGGCCCCCACCAGCTCTAGCAAAATCCCCAGGGATTCCCCTTTGGTTTTGATCGCATCGAGCCCCCAGAGCATCACCGCCACAGTTTCTGGATAGTGGCCCGAGTCCTCTAAATTTTGAGTGAGAATTTTTTGAGCGATCAGCCGCCCTCGCTCATAGGCCGCCGGTGACGGCATCCGATAGGGGTCCAGCGCGTGGATATTACAGCCCGTCGGTAAAACCCCTGGCCCATCCCTCAGCAGGTCTCCCCCCGGTGCCGGGGGAATATACTCCCCATTCAACCCTCTCAACAGATTGGTCAGCTCGTCAGTCGTTTGCAAAAGTTTTTCCCGAATCAGCAGGGCTTCTTCTAATTGTTGCGGATCGGCCTGGAAGGAGCGTACCAACTGTTCGCCCTCGGTCTGGGCCAGCGCCTGGGCGATCGCCCCGCGAAACTCATCGTCATAGCAGTCGCCAAAATACGCTTGCAGATAGCTGTCGAGCTGTGCTGGGGTAGGCGCTGCCCCTAACACATGCAGGCCCGATGAAAACAGACGATTCTCCAAATCTTGCAGGTAGTGATATAGCTTTACTAGATACTCATCAAATACCGCATTGCTAAACAGATGCAGTGTCTCGGTCGAGAACTCAATGCCAAGCGCTCGCGCCGCTTGAAACGGACAGTCCGCCTCCAACCCCGAATCCACGATCTGCTTACAAATGGCAGACTTCAGCACCGCATTAGTCTGAGGATCTTCGCGATATTCTGCAATCAGATCCCGCAGGGTTAGCAGCTCTTTGTACAACCCCGCCCGACCGTAGGGCGGCACGTTGTGAGAAATCAGCACCCCATACCCCCGCCGCTTCGCCAAAATCGACTCCGACGGATTGTTGGCCGCATAAATATACAGATTCGGCAAATTACCCAGCAGAATATCTGACCACGAGTAGCCCGTATTTCCCAAGGGCGACCCCGGCAGCCATTCCACCGTGCCATGCATACCAAAATGCACCACCGCATCCGCCTGAAAGTCTTGTTGCAGCCAGCTATAAAACGCCGCGTACTGTGGATGGGGTGTCAAATCACGCTCAAACATCAGCCGCATCGGGTCCCCCGCCACCCCCAGCGGCGGCTGTACCCCAATCCACACATTACCGAGCCGCACGCCCCCCAGTAAAAAATCTTCCTCAAAGGTCTTAATCCCGGTCTTGGTCAGTGACTGCCACTGCTTCTCGATCTTCGAGGTCTTGAGATACCCCAGCCATCTCTCCAACTGCCGCACATTCACCGTGTTAGAGATGCCATTTTGCGCACGTCCATTTCCCGCGTCGCCGCGTCCCTCCATCCCCGCGTCAATCTTCCCTGGCATCCACTCGTCTGCCGCCTTCGCCCGCTCAATTATCGCCTCCCCATCCTCAGGCAGCTCCCCCACCTCATACCCCTGCGCCTTCAGTGCCTGCAAAAACTTCAGCAGTGACGTAGGCACGTTTAACAATGCTGCCGTCCCCGTTGCCCCATATCCCGGTGGGAAGCCATAGAGAATGACCGCGATCTTCCGATCTGCCACCGGCTTTTGCCGCAGTGAAATCCACTTTTTCACCCGTCCCGTCAGCCGCTTGACCCGCTCAGGCACCAGATAAATCTGATCGCCCACTAGCCCACCCAGGGGCACCGGATCAATCGCTCCATCTAGCTCTGGCAGGGCATAGAGCACGACGCTTTGCAAACCGCCTATCCCTTGTCGCGTCCAGGAGTGAATATCTTGAATCAACAGCGGAGCCGCGACAAAATAGGGC
>JBCDDJ010000122.1:0-14993 GCA_039180385.1 Cyanobacteria bacterium P01_G01_bin.38
CAAGGCAGGCGATTCAATAAATAGCTATGAGCTATGTAGAGAGAGCAATCCACCATCAGATCACTTCGTTTGTATTACACCAAGACTTAGTCGTCTCAATGTGGAATGTACCTTTTCGGGGGGATATGCAAATAACCCCTTTAAGCGGATTTCTTTAGAGATGGGTTAACGACTTCAATCACCTGCATCTCCTTCAGCCGTGCAATTAGGGTATGCAGAGCAGACCTGGATAGTTTTGTAGCCCTAGCTAACTGACCATAGGTCGCTTTGCCATCAAGCTTACGTAGAGCCTCAATGAGCTTGGCAGCCGAGCCGGTCAGGTCTGCTTTAGCGTCCTTTCGGAGTTTGATATAGGTTGGCTCAAGTGGTCTCATAATCAGCCCCGTAAATCATTTCCGGCGCATACTCGATTGGATAATCGAACCCCCGGTTGTCTACCCTTATTATGGTGGCATTTGCAGTCCCTGAGTAGTGCATAACGCTACTGACCTGGTCGCCCCGGACATCGGCCAGCTCTACGGCTTTATCAATATCAGCTTGAGATATTAATGGGCAGTACATTGCTTTAGAGGCCAAATCACTATGCGTCCCCTGCTGCTGGGGGGCACGATCAGCTAAAAAGAGATGTCTCGTCATGATTCCCGAGGCTCCACAGTATGTTTAGCAGGGATGAGAAGGTTGTGGTCATCTTGCTCAGTAGTGATGCAATTGAACCGTCTGTCGAGACTGAATGAGACGTCATCAGAATCCCAATCATCGTAATACACAAATTCATCTCGCTCATCAGCTCTATCAGCCGCTATGCGAGTCTGCAGGCCGTTGGCATTGTCGTAATGGTACCCTGAGCCGCGATCACAGAATGAGCCTTGATCGTCGGGCTCAGCGTCTTGTATCCAAAATTGGCGTTTGACCACTTTTTGACCACTTATCGTTGATTGTGTAGGTATGCAAGAGCGCATTATCTCAGACGGTAAAACCCCTATGATTGCTCTGAAATGGGCTTTACAGTCTGAGTCCCTGACTCGGTATGAAGTGCTTGATTAAGCTGACTGAGCGGGGTTGGCAGTTATGAGGATTCCTGGTTAATCAGCGAGTGCAATGCCCCGACCATCAGCGTCAGGGCAACGATCGACAGAAACAATCGGGCCAACCAAGCTGCCAGCAGCACCGCTCCGGCATAGCAGAACGCTTCAAGGGGCCGATGACGACTGTACCGCCAGGCATTACGGGGCATGTGGAGGATTTGAAACAGCACCTGCATCTATAAGCCCTCCCCAAATTCCCAATCCCCTTCCTTGCGCCCAGCGACCTGGGCCGTCTCCATCTGGCGTTCACGAGTTGCCGCAATGTAAGCATTGTGAGCCGCCACCGCCACCCCATGGCGTTTGGCATACACGCGATTCTTGGCACAAGCGATCGCAATCTTGTCATGCACCCTGAGCAGTACCTCATCGCCAAAGGTGAGCAACACCGACATGCCCAGAATCAACCCCGCTGCCCCCAGACTTTCAACTGGGGTGGCCGGGGCCGAGCCGAACTTACCAAAGACGCCAAAGTGAACCGCATTGCTGGCCACATCGACGCCATAGATAATCATCAGCACCCAACCCCAGATGGAATTGAGAAAGCCGGTATCACTGCCCGCTTTGACATCGCGGAAATCTTCCCCCAGGGCATGGAGTAGCCCCACCCCGAGCTGGGTGACAAAAATCATCGCCGCAAAGATCAGAGGCGCATGGGTATCGCCCAGCTCCAACTTCTGAAAGCCGTCATAGGAGACCTTGGCATCGTAGATAATCAGCGCCAGGGCTGCCCCCAGGACAATCAGTCGCACCGTATCCGCTCGCCACTGCACCACGGAGGGTCGATAGGAGCGCCCGGTGCGGGCATTGCCCGAATAAGTCTTAGTTTTCATCGTTCCCCTTGAACTCTTCGAAACGGTTCGCCAACTGATCGCGCAGTTCCCTGGCCTGCTTATAGGCCGTACTGCCGCCCGGCTTCAGACCCCAGAGCTTTTCAATGATTTCATTGCCCCTGGGATTGACCCCCTCGCGCACCCACTGGGCAAAGCGCTGAACCACCTCCCGAGTGGCCCCCGAATTCAGATCGAATTCACCCAGGGAGCCCTCTGAATTCAAAATTGATTCAGACGAATTCCCCGTCAGTTCATGGGAATTCAAGGCCGATTCAAGCCGATTCAGGAGCGAATTCAGCCTGGATTCAAGGGCTGAACTGACCGAATTCAGGGGGTTTTCAGGCGTCTGCGGCAACGAGTACCCCTGCGAACGCGCCTCTTCCTGCTCCCGCGCTTCGAGCATTGAGATCGCCCGCCGACCGATGGCATTGTCCACCCACTGCTCACGGGGCAGCTTCTCCCGCTCATGGGGGAGCTGCTGCCACACCTCCGCCCCTCGGATGGGGGGCAGATAGCCCGCCACTTCCTTGGCTTCCCGCTCACGCAGGTAGGTAAACAGCTTGACCACACCGATGCACACCAGCACCAACAGAAAGAAAGAGCCCAACCCCACCTCAGCTTCAGCCGGGGGCGGGGCGACCGGCGGCGCAGCGGCCACAGCAGCAACCGCCCCATCCGGCACACAGAGCCCCTTCTCTTCCCCCACTTGAGCCACCGGGGTTTGACTGGGCTGATTGGGTTTGATCGGCTGCGAGAACAGCACCGCCGACCCATCGGGGGGCAGGTCGATGTAATACTCCTCAATCCATTCCCCTGAATTGAGCTGTCCAAAGCTGTGTTTGACCTCAGCGCAAGGCACTTGAATCATGGCGAATCCTCCTGTTCCAGCCGCTGGGGCAGTTCCCCCGCTTTCCTGAGGGCATCGCGATCGCCCGCACTGCACGCCCCCAGCCCCAGGGCGATCACCAGGGCAAAGACAACTACTGAGCGCATAGCGCAATCCCTCCGATCAGTGCCAGGGCCTGCTCGACGGTTTCCAATTCCCCATCGAGCTGACAGAGCAAGGGCGAGATCTGTGCATCCTGAAAGTCATGGCCGCTGATATCCTCAGCCAGGATGTCGAGGCGTTCACTGACGCCGCTATTGTCGGCACAGTAAGCAGCGGTGGCCAAAGACATGAGAATCGCCAGCCGGTCAGAACGCGGCATGTGCTCCCACCGGGAACCAAAGGCATCGCAGAGCGAATCGACTGCCGGAGTTTGCAGGTGTTGTGTGATATTCATAGTGGAATCCTTTCTAGGTGGTACTTGAAGGGATAGGGGCTGCTGAGAGGCATCTGCACAAATGAATCTCAGCAACCCCGTTTAGAGGACAGAATCCAAAGCCGTTGCCGCATCGATATTTGACTCGACAGTTAACGGGTGAGCCCCCTGGGAAGTTGTATTTACAACGGTGCAATTGCCCGCCAGATAGTGCTGCCAGCAAGTCCGCACCACCGCCTCGATGGCCACCCGAGTTGAGCCCAGACCCCTTGTCTGGCTGATGTGCTGAGCAATTTGGTGAACGTCTTCCGATAAACGAATAGAAGCCATAAAACAAAATCCTCCTAAGCCGTAACCAGAGAAGACTGAGACAGATAGAAGCCCCCACGGACATTGGCTGTCGGCGCATCCGGGCAGACCAGAAAGATAGGCGACGCCGCCACCTTGTGAGAGATCAGATGAGCGCCACCGCCGGTAATCAGAAACCGCTTGACCTTGGGCAAATGCTGCTGATACTGGCTTTTCAGCGTGGCCACAATGCCCGCCCACCAGGGGTCGAGATATTCCGCCAGCCAGTCGGCCCAGCAGATATTGGACTCCTGGTAGTAATGCCCCGCCTTGAAACCATCCTGAATCACAACTGGGTCCGGGCTGGTGATGCTGAACTGCTCCAACAGGGGCTTATGCAATCGCTCATCCTTCGCGATCGCACCCGCCAGCGCAAACGTTCCCTGTCGTTCATGGGGCGAATGGTCAATCAGTTCACCATCGGCAGCATAGACAGAGCTAGTCCAGGTAGAGCCGCCCAGGTCAATGACAACGGTGTACCCCCGCTGGGGGACATAGCCCTGCTGCTTAGCCAGCTCATACGCCCCGCGCCCCTCATCGATGATCTGCACCGAGCTAACCGAGACCAAGAGTGGCTGTCCATTACGGTGATAGGAATGCTCCCCCAACAGGGTTGAGCGTAGAAAACTGCCATAGTCGTCAGTACTGTGGTGACTGACGATGAGGCGATAGGAACCACTGTGAGCAATGCAGGCCGCCAGGTGGAGCTGAGCCAGCTTGACCTTATCGCCCTGGACGGTGGCCTGAGACTGCTGAGGATAGCGAGCGGCCTGGGTGCCGACATGCCAGCGCTGGCCATCGAGTTCAACCACAGGGCTTTTGTCAGTAGCCTTGAGCGCTTTTTGTCCCCCGGCGAGGGGCAATTGAATCGAGCGAATGCGATTAACCTGCCGTCCATCGAAGGATTTCAACTCAAAGTTGCCAAAGTCGAGCGACAGCGTTTGCAGAGTGTTTGCAAGTGTACTCATCGGTAACACCTCAATATGTGAATGAGAAATGCTTGAAAGCCAGAACAGACAAGCGAGCGAGGGTATTCCAAGTGTTCAGGGATGCCGTGATGTTTGTAACGGGATGTAATGCTTGCTGTCCTATGATGCCAATGCTAACATCAAAAATGAATCTTTCAAGGTACTTTTAAGGTACTATATAGACCCAGTTGCACAAATCAACCTATGGTGACACATTTGAGGCGTTACATTGACGCAAATTGAGCAATGCCTCGGATTCAAGTCACTCTGCCTACGCCGGTTCTGGAATCCCTAGAACGGTGGGCTCAGGCACGCGGACAAGCTACAGCAACTTGTGCTGCAGTAGCCCTGGAAATCGCTATAAGACAGGCTGAGGAAAGGGGCGAAATTCCGCCGCCATCAGAAACCACGGAGAAAACTACGAATGCCTGATCCAATTGACTCCTTATCGGAAGCCCCTAATGTGCCGATCAGTCAGTCAGAGCAACAAATTGTTGAGTATCAAATAAGGACTGATGAGCGGCTTGAGCAAATTACCAAACAGTTAGAACAGCTGACTGTTACTGTTTGCAATCGGTCTGCAAGCCTTGATCACTTGGAGCGAAGGGTTGATCAGTTGGTTACTAACATTGAGGCTCAGCGTCAGACTATGGCTGAACAGACAGCTGCCATGCAGGACTTTTTACAGTTCGCACAGCAGCGGAGTCGATTTGTTGAACGAGCCCTGAGAAGAGTGCCGTAGCGGACGGCGTGAAACCTTGATCTGTGGGCGCTTCAGGCGTAAGATCAGCCCCATCATAAGGAGGTGATGCTATTTGAAAGTCCTTTAAAACGCCAAAATCGCCAGGGAGCGGCAACTCACTAGGCGATCGCGAAGGCGTATTTGAAAGAATTGTTACTTAGAATCTATCACCGAGCGGTGGCCTATGCAACCGTTCACATGATTGTTTATGCCAAAACAACTAAATAGTGACCAAAGTGTTTGAAATAGGGTGGCTCAGGTCTATGACACCTTAATACGAACACTTGCACTAATCGCAATTAAGCAAGTATCGTCAATGTCAGCTCTGTACCGTTTTAGCTTCAAAAGCGTCAATTACGTGTTCGGCAGCAGAGTTGAAAAAGCTATCTTTCACCAACCAAGGAGGTGAGTTCGATGTGAAGCCAAGCCTAGAAAGTCAAAAACCCCAGCTGCGGGAAACAGCTAAGGTTCAGTGACTTTGTATTAATTTGTCGTGATAGACGGGAACCTAATCTAATGCTTTGGCAGGCCGCGATTAGGTGACCCTTAGAGTCGTGCGCCTATGCTATCAGCATCAAGGCATAGATTGCAACAGCGTCACAAAAGTTGATCTCGTAACCAGCGATCTAACCCACGGCTCTCTATCTCAAGCCCCCTTCACTTCAGGAGATAGAGACGATATGTCATCTTCAATACAGCCGTGGGAGGGTGAACAATGATCGCCCTGCCCCGTAACATAGATCCCCTACCGGCAGCCCCCCTCGGTCAGCGCCTGTGCGAACTGTTTGGCAACTACCGCTGGAGCTTCATCCACACAGAGGCCCCACCAGATGCAAACGCAAAACCTCAGTGGAAGACAGAACGCCGCTACCCAATCAAGAGCCGGGTGCTCTGGCAACAGTGGCAAGATGCTAACCAGCTCATTGGCGTCCGCTTCAACACTACGACCGCCTATGCCCTGCTCGATATTGACGCGCAGAGCCCCTACCACCCCCAGCACAATGCCGAGAGTCTAGCCATTATCCAGGCCGCACTGGAAACCATCGGTATCACCCGCACCTTGCTGATTCGCTCCAGCTGGAGTGGCGGCTTACACCTCTACATCCCACTCCCCGAACCCCTCAACACCTTCAACCTGGCCGTTGCCCTGAAGAACTGCCTGGAGGCCCAGGGGTTCCAACTCAAGTCAGGTCATCTAGAAATCTTCCCCAATGACAAAGCTTATGGGGTGGCCACGACGATCGAATACAAAGCCCACCGTTTACCCCTGCAACCCGGCAGCGGTTCCTATCTGCTCGATGACGACCTCCACCTGGTCAGCAACCAACTGAGCGATTTCTTCCCCGCCTGGGATAGTGCCGCAGCGGGTCAAGACCTGGCCACACTCCAGAGTGCCCTGACCATCGCCCGCGAAAACCGGCACAAACGACCCAAGCCCCGACGACTGAATAATGTCGAAGCTTGGCGAGCCGATTTAGAAACCACCCTGGCAGACGGCTGGACCGGTCATGGACAGACTAACCACCTGCTCAAAGAAATTGGTTGCTATGGAGTGGTCTTCAAGAATCTCAGCGGCGAAGCCCTGGTGGACTACATCCATCAGCAAGCGATCGCAAGTCCTGGTTATCAGCAATGGTGTCGCCACCAGTATCAGATCCAGATGCGAGCCCGCGTGTGGGCCAAGGCGGTTGAGAACTACTACTGGCCAATAGGCACCCATCCGAAGCCACGACCAGACCTATCGAACAATATTGTGCCATTTAACCAGCAGCGAGCCGAGGCAGCCCAGGAGCGGGTACGAGCCGCTGTCGCTCAGCTAGAGGCAGAGAACCAACTACCAGAGCAAACGACGCAACGTGCGATCTCGATATCGAAACTAGCCCACACCAGCCTGAACACGCTGTACCAGTACAAAGAGCTGTGGCACCCCCACCATCAGCAAGCAGAAGAAATGCCTGTAATAGCCCAGCCAACAAAGGATGCAGCCCCTTCAGCCACCCCCCAACCAGCCAAGCTAAAGCCGCTGAAATGCTTGCCTGACAAGGAATTACACACTAAAGAGGAAATAATGAAGTGTAAGGCTGCTCAGCTTGAGCTTTCTTTCCAAAAAGAAATTAAATCCACCTCTACTGGGGGGGTGCGGGGGGGAGATTCCCGTTCTCCACAGGTTGAGCCGTTATCCTTGGTGCCTGATTTGCTCCCTACTGTGGCTAGAGGTCAGCAAGTGCTTGGCCAGGCCTCATATGATTTCGGAATTAATGAAGACCTGGATGCTATTATCCAGGCGATCCAAGTCCGAGTTCGCAGCCTGGGGTGGTCAATGGAGCAGGCTAGCGAGTTCATTGCTGAGCGTTTCGATGGCAGGCGGCGATCGCAGCTCAGTGACGATGAGCTGATCTTACTGCTCTACTATTTGCAAGACTTGGAGCTTTCTAGCAGCCATGAAGGCGGGGAGGTTTCTGGATGGCCTGAATCCTCAATTTGAGTACCGGCTTGGTTTTTATTAATGAGGAAGTTCCACAACGATGGAGTACTTCAATGGCACCTATGCTGCCAGAGGAACCTTTGAGACAATCTCAACCATCCCTTTGCTCTGTAAGGTCTGCAAAGTTTTGAGGGTAGCAAATCTAGAAAACTTGAGTTCGCTAGCCAATGCCTGAAGGCTTAAAGGCTTTGAGAGAAGCGTCAGGACTCGGGCTTCGGTTTGATTAAACTGCTGGTGCTCTGCGTTTTCGACTTTTGTGTACATAACTCTACTCACCCGGTCTGTAACGAGTCGGATAATCGCACTGTAACCGATCCACCGACATGATTGTTGTGTTATTTGATAGGTTTTCGCCCCCTCCAGTATATCGACAATCGATAACGCCATCACCCCTGATGTTTGCATCGTCAATGGCCTTTTGAGTGCCTTCCTCAGAGAGGTTATCGTAGTGAATCTTAGACATCGCATCACAAAACGAGCCCTCTTCAACGAGTGCAGGGACAATCCATAAATTCTGAGGATCGCTCATCCTTGATCTTCCCAATCAATGGTTCGGTTATCAGGTGAAAAGGGAATACCCTGGCTATCTTCCATGGTTACGGCCAGGTTGAAGCGTTTATCGGGGTCTAAATTAAGTTCCGGTCCATCATAGAAAATGACTTCAGTGCCATCCCAAGGGGCTGTTCGGGCAATAATCTCTGTGGCTAAAGCCGCCCGGTTACCATAGGCATGGCCCGACTTGGTGTCACAAAAATTGCCTTGCTCTTCAGGCGCAGCCTCAGTAATCCAAATTTTTCTTTTCATACGCCTTGATTTTGAAGATAGGTACATGTTTTTAAGTATTATCGCATAAAGGTTAAAAGTATGTACCTTTATATAGACGCGTTACTGACTACGATCTAAGGGCACCGTACACCATGCCCATGCCCAGACAGCGCGGCATCCCTGCCGACCGAGATGAAATTAAAGAGCAACGTAGCATCACGCTTGGTCCAACCGCCTGGGCAGGCTTACAGCAGTTGGCGGATGACTTGGGCTACAAAAGTCGCTCCAAATTACTGGAAGCGATTGGGCGCGGGGAAATTGAGTTAACCCTCAAAACCGAAAATCAAGATTAGGACCGACGGGAGCCTCCGCAAAAAAACAGGGGACTTTTGCCGATGCCTGCCCAGATTGGCAAATTGGCCAGCAGCTTGCTGGCCAATTTGCCTGGTTCCATAATTGTGTTCTTTTGGAGAAGGTGAAAGAGTCAGATAGGCAATTTGGGAACAAGGAAGCAAAGCACCTAATGCCCCTGAGTAGATGCTTTAAGCAATCTGCCTCAAATAAAGAAACCTATACTTTCACTGCTTTGTGGGCCGTTTTCTATAGACCTATGTATAATTGCTGGTGAAATTGTTTAGTTGGCGTCCGTTACAAACGTCGACATTCAAGCAAACCAGTCCCTGACCTCCTTCTCATGTTTTCGGGGCGGTTGTATTCAACAGCTTTTGGAGAATTGAAGATGTTTCACCTCACCTTCGGAGCCTTTGAGGTTCTCTGCTACTTAGTTGCAACCCTCGTTGCGATCAAATTTGGAAATTTGATATGTGACGAATGGGAAGAACCGAGCCGTGCGACGGCTATTGAATCTCCGGATTCACTCCCTGAGAAACCTATTCCAAATTCGGAGACGCCGACTAAGCCAACGTTGAATCTTGCCAAGCTCAAGCTATACAAGCTTCACAAGAAATCGGTTATCCCTGTGAGTGTTCTACCCTTTTCTGTCCCCGACTTCATTAAGCGTTATACCCTTCGGGGGCAGAAGGTGGTCAGGCTGGAAGCTCTGACGGAAATCGCGACTATCGTGGCGTAAATCAACTGATCAGGACAGGGGAAGGCGTTAGTGATCCTTCCCTTGAAGTGCCGCTCCTTTGTGACCCAGTTATCAAATGATTGATCTAACTTAGTGGCAGCAAAATTGACCATGAATTTCAGTGCAGTAGTATCCTATTGCTTGTTTCGTATAACTTCTGTGAAAGAAGGTAGTGTCCGCCCATGATCCAATACAAAATCGCGGTCTGCGGCAGAAAGGGTGGAGTAGGGAAAACAACTACAGCAGCTTGTTTGGCCTCGCTCTTGGCCTCACAAGGTCTTAAAGTGCTGGTTATTGATCTAGATCCGCAAACAAATGCCGGGTTCGTTTTGGGGGTTGACCCAGTAGCCCCAGGGACAGCTGACCTGATTCTAGGCAAGGCACCTCAACCGCTTGAAGCGAGTGCTAATCTCCATGTCTTGCCAGGGGGGCCAAATTTGCAGGATCACGTCATTGAATCTGCCGACCCCGAAGAGTTGGCTTATGCCATAGAGGAGTTCGAGTATGAAGTGATTATTTTTGACTGCCCTCCTGGGTCAGATTATCTAGAACGGTTTGGGCTCGTTGCTGCTGATACCGCTTTGATCTGCACCAATGCACATCCCCTTGGTATTTTGGGGGCTCAGCGTGTCTTAGCTGATATTGAAAGACGCCGCGATCAGTCGCGACGCGGGCCTAGTCGTTGGGCCTTTGTCCTAACGCAGATTAATAAGTCCCGCAGTTTTGATAAGCTGCTACCTCAGCAGCTGAGTGACCAGTTCCCTGAAGTGCCGCAGTTGCTCATTGGTCAGAATACAGATTTGTCCTGGGCCACCGCACAAGGTGAACCCCTCATGGAGACAAATCCCACATCCAGGAGTGTGGGTGATTTTACCAAGGTTGCCAATTGGATATTAACTGAAGACCTAGTAGAGGAGGGCTCTGCCTAATGGCTAAGAAACGGGATGCTTCAGCCATTATGGCCAGGATGGCAACGGCCAGGGATGAGATTTCCAAGCAAGATGAACGCTCTGTTGCACGAGCCAGAAAAAGTCGTGAGCAACGAATCACAGTGCCTCTAAGCCATATTCAGCCACGGGATGCCGATACTAGACCTCTCAACGCAAAACATGTTGCTGATCTTAAGGAATCCATTGCAACCCTGGGGCTGATTGAGCCGCTGGTCGTCGATGAAAAAAATATTTTATTAGCAGGCGCTCATCGTTTAGCAGCTATCCAACTTTTAGAGGAGGATGCACCTTCTGATTTCAAGCGCTTGTTTCCCAAAGAAATGGTGCCGGTGCGTGCCATGGCGTTTTCATCGGCGGATGATCCAGAGCGCGCTTTGCAGGTTGAAGTTGCCGAAAATGAGCACCGCCGCGACTACACACCCGCTGAAGTCAAAGTTATTGCTGACCATCTAAAAGCAGCAGGCTATGTGGCTGTCAAAGGCAGGCCTCGCAAAGGACAGAAGCCCTTGATGCCAGCACTTAGCGTCGTGATTGGTAAGAATCTAAGGACGGTCCAACGATATCTGAATAGTGATACCAGTCAAAAGAAGGATAAAAAAAGTACGACAGATGTCGTACTTTTTCTTGAGAAGGCATCGAACTCGCTCAAGAAATGGCAAAAACAGGTAATTCCAGATGCAACTAATCAAGAGCTGCTAGATCATTTGCCTGAAATATTACAACTCATTGAGACAACTATTGAGGCCAGCGATGAGTGATACTCCTTATTGTCTAAGGTATTCCTCTATCGCCTTCTGCACAGCCTTCTGCCGTCGTTCTTGGTCCTGTGTAATTGAGGCCAGTGTATTTCCCAATCCAGGGGCATTCCATCGCCCGCTGTCTGGGTCAATAAATGCCCGTGTCCTGGCCCACACGACTCGATCAGGTTCTGCCATCGGTAACTCTCGCGCCTGGTGTAGCCAGGCGATGTAGCCCCTATCCAGCGCAGCCAGTGGCGCTTGATTAGCCAGGTCAATCCCGTTGAGTTCTTCCAACAGAGACAGGGTGAGTTGCTTGGCGCTGGCCTGCCGTCGCAGCTCTGCCGCTTGGCTCTTTAGTCGCCGCAGCTGTTTCCCGTCTGCCTCTGCTGGTGAGCTGGCCCCATGCTGATAAGAGAAACTACCCTGATTCCATTTCCCGTTGCCAGGATCAATATGGCCATAGTAGGCCGCCGTGTAGTCGCCGTCAGCGGCTCGAGTCCCCTCAGCACTGCCTACGGCTTTGGCTACCAGCGAATGGGCTCCCCCTGCGAATAGCTCATCTAAGGATGGCTGTTGGGTATCGGCTTGCTGTTTGGATGGTTCAGTCACTGTAGCCGCGAATTGGCTTGTCGGTGCTGGTGTTAACGCAACCGGCTTCGGCTCAAAACTCAGCCCCACACTCTCCGTTTTGTTTTTCTCTTTTGGGACGGCCACCGCTGCGACGACCGGCGGCCCCTCAAAACTCAAGGCAATATCCTCCGCCTGGGCTGATTCGACTACTCCAAACAGTGCCACTGCCAACCCTGCTGCTACGCTCCACCATCGTTTCATCACCTATTCCCTCACTAACTGCTTAATCAAACTTGTCGAAGGTTCCACCATCGCCCAGGTGCCACTCGGCTGTTTTCGCAGCGTCGCAAAGACCAACTGCTGGGCATGGCCGATGGTTTGATGTTGCGATCGCGCCCCCAACTTCGGGTTATGCACTCCGCACAACCGAAATAGATAAGCAGGCACCTCTGGACTCGACACCATTACGCAGCCCCCCTCCGCCGGTTGCACCTCCCCATCAAACGGCATCCGCACTACATCCCCACCCAGCTCCAGGGTGATATCCCCCAACCCACTGCTGATCGCATATCCTGCTACCTCACTCCCCGCCTGTAAGACCCAATCCTGATCGATCTGCACTTTGCGTTCAGGCAGTTGTCCCCGATTGCACCCCGACAGCAAGGCAAATGCTACAGCCCCTATCAAACAGCTCCATACCTTACGCAAATTGCTCCCCCCTTTACGCTTTTTTTCTTCGCTATCGCTGAAATCTGCCTACTGCTGAAAACTAAACCCATATCCGGCATACTCGTCCCCTTCATAGAGCAACACCAGCCACGTATTCGGATCAAATGCTAGGGGGTACGCCTCCCGCTCGGCCTTGACGCCGGAGCGAACTTCTATCCCCGCCATCGTGCAATAGGGCTCCTGTACAATCGTCCGCACCGCCTGCCGCCCGGCCCGTTCCGGCACCGTCAACAATTGGCCCAGCTGAGCCCGAGAGAGCACTGCCTTAGCGGCCACCACCTCCTGACACAGCTCCTTACTGGCAGCTGCCTCCGCCTGATAGCGAAAGCCCAGGCCTAGCCCAAAGCTGAGGAGTGTCAGAACCCCACTCACAAATACCCCAACCTGTTTGCGGCGCTTTGTTTGTCTTGGTCGTCTTAGTCGTCTCATACTGGCCTCCTTTTACCCATACCCAAACCGCCCGGCAACTGCATACACAGCCGTCAGCCTGATTTGATTCTGTTCAGAAAAACTTTTCGATTGCTGTGAGTATAGATTCAAAAAACTCTTTTCGACAATAGGATATTCGGGTGATTACTTGAGTCTTGGCAATTGTGCAATCCCTTGGAGGTTAAATGCTGCAAGGAGTATAGGTCATGTGATTATGGTGATAACAATTTTTGCAACAACTCTGCAGACACCATGCAACAATTCAGCGTAACCATGAAACAACTTTTTTGAAGCAATCACCTGGCAAAGAAAGTATAGGAGATATTCAACCTGACAGAGGCTAGCTATTTGGCACCTCAGATTAGATCGCTTACAAATAGCTACGAGATAGCCTCTTGAGACAGCCTCAAGGCTTATTGTGGAGTTCATATTGTTGAACTGGGTAGGCGAACAATCATGGCCCTCACTCACAAAAAACGCTTCAACCTTTGGATGCTAGCCATCCTGCTAATGGGTTTATTTGGTGTCGGCGAGCAGCCTGCTCAAGCACAAGCTCGACTGTCACCTCAGTCAAGGATACAGATCGATGGCATTGGTCCTGTTCAAGTCGGCATGACGTTGGCAGAGGCAGAGCAGGTGACCGGACTGCGGCTAATCACGACAGAGCAAGGCCCGGGTCCCACGTCTTGCCGGTATGCTCACCCCGAAAACAACTCGTTGGATATCGCGTTTATGGTGATTGAGGATGTCATTGCCAGAGTAGACATTGGCCATGATAGTCCAATCTTGACCCTAAGCGGAGCGGGGGTGGGCGATACCGAAGCACAAATCTTAGCCCTTTACCCCAATCAGATTGAAATCAGTCCCCATCCCTATGGGCGTGGCGGTGACAGCCACTATCTGACATTTATTCCTCGAGACCAAGCTGATCAAAATTATCGGGTCATCTTCGAAACCTCAGAAGGTAAGGTGACTGAATACCGAGCGGGTCGATTACCCGAAATTAGGCTCATTGAAGGCTGTAGCTAAGATCTGCTGCACAAGGTAGTTATACTGCACAGGGTTTTTCATCATGAAGATCCGGACCGTCGCAATCGTTGGCGGCACCCATGGTAACGAACTGACCGGAGTTTACTTATTGCGGCGCTGGGCTGCGTACCCGGATGCAATCAGTCGGCCATCGTTTAAAACTAACCTGTTCCTGGCTAACCCAAAGGCAGTCGAACAGAAGCGTAGGTTCATTGACGAAGACCTGAACCGCTGCTTTACCACAGACCGTCTTGCCTCGACTGATCGGGGAACATACGAATCGCAGAGGGCCTTCTACCTTAACCAAATGATTGGCCCCAAGGGAGCGCCCAAGCACGACGTGATCTTTGATATGCACACCTCGACCAGCAACTGCGGTGTCATGCTGATACTGCTGGACGACAACCTGTTCAATCTGCGGTTAGCGGCGTACGTCCAGGGCCGGATGCCCGGCGCAAAGATCCACTACATCCCACCTGTCCAGGAGGAGCAACCCTACTTGAACTCGATTTGTCCCTGCAGCCTGGCTATGGAGATTGGACCGGTCCCACAGGGGTTGCTACGGAGTGACATCGTTGCGCTGACCGATGAGGTCGTAAAGCATGGGCTGGACTACTTGCATTCGGTGAACGAAGGGAGACAGCCAGCGGTCCCGGATTCGATCGAGGTGTTCGAGTTCAAGGAGGCGGTGCCGTTTCCTCAGTCTGGCGGTACCCTCGTTGGCACCATCCACCGCTCGTTACAGGGCCGCGACTACGAGGCCCTAAAGTAGCGAAGCTGCGATTTGGGGCCATTTAGTAGCCTTGTACCACTCAGATCGTTAAGAGAGCTCGAATCTCATAATGAGTCTCACGGCTTCTAAATTACCTGGCCTAACCTTGGCCTGAATCAGCTTTTTCAAGATCGCTCAACCGTCGAAAACTCATGAGACTCATAGTCCAGCCCTCAATCGGCGTAAACCACCTCTGATA
>JBCDDJ010000123.1:0-14992 GCA_039180385.1 Cyanobacteria bacterium P01_G01_bin.38
CCTTCAGAAATTGAATTCATCTTCGAGATCAATCTGCGATTCAGGTAAAGGCTTGCTTGCCTCAACCTTTACCGGCTTAGACTTTGGTTGAACCCGTTTCTTTTTCGGTAGATGCTGAGTGGAACTCGCCCCATTATTATCCAGTCCAAACAGTTCACGTTCGGTGGGGCGCGTCAAGAATTCATTCATCATATCGAGTAAATCAGATTGCTTCCAGGTACCTGCTTCAACGCGAGCTAGAATGGCGGCACCGATGAGGATTTTTCGGCGGGTATCGCGTTTCTTTTCTAGGTTTTTTTCGGCGGCACGGGCTTTCTGAATCTGGGCTTTAAGCTGAGCTTGTTTTTCGAGCAGCCGCTCCATCTTTTTCGACATTACGGTTACCTCAGTTGGCCACAGTAGATTGTACAAAGGGCAGCCAGATCGTCCGGAATTGAAGGCGCGTGCCACTGCGCCGGAGACCCCCTCACGGGTTTCCCCCCCTGCCTTCCATTTCCCGGTAAGGGCGCACTTATACATCGCCAACGATGCTGAGTTCTGACCCTGCCCCCTTCCGCTTCCCTTAGGATGAGGATGCCGACATGGCCATTTACAGTCTGAGAATGAGCGTCATTAGTCGCAGTAAGGGTCGCAGTGCCACCGCTGCTGCGGCCTATCGTTCCGGTGAAAAAATCTACGATGAGCGCACGGGGGAGACTCACGATTACACCCGCAAAGGGAGTATCTACTCGAGTGAAATTATTGCACCTAAAAATACACCTGATTGGGTTCAAGATAGATCCAAACTCTGGAATAAAGTAGAGCGGGTTGAACGTCGCAAAGATTCCCAACTTGCCCGTGAGGTTACGATTGCTTTGCCCGTCGAGTTAAGCCCCACTCAGAGACAGGAACTGACTCGCGAATATGTCCAAGCGCAGTTTGTCGATCAGGGCATGGTTGCCGACGTTGCTTATCACGATTTCGAAACCAATAATCCGCATACCCATGTCATGTTGACCATGCGTCATATTGACGAAAAGGGCTTTGGGAAAAAGAATCGAAACTGGAATCAACGTCAACGGCTTGAACATCAACGAGAAGCCTGGGCAGAGTATGCAAATAGGGCACTAAAACAAGTCGAATGTGATCAGAAAATCGACCATAGAAGTTTAGAAGACCAAGGGATTGATCGAGTCCCACAGATTCACCTCGGCGCTAAAGTTCTTGAGATGGAAGCTAGGGGTATTCGAACTCGAGTTGGGGATGAATCGAGACGAATTTCTAACATCAACCGACAATTAAAATATCTGGAATTAGAACGTCAAAAAGCCGTTCAAGAAATCAAGACTGAGCTAACATCTGAGCAAGCAAAAGAACGCGAAGCATCTACTCAACCCACCCCGCCTATCCGTGAAAAGTCTAGAGGCTTTGACCTCGAACGCTAGGAGTGCCCAGGTATGAGTCAGCTCACCCGCCTCGCTGACGGCTTCAGCCGTAAAGTCCAGCTATTACCACTGCCAAATAAGGTCAAACGGTTTGTTGAAACCCAGCCAGTCGTCTCATTGGCGATTGCGATCGCAGGGGCGCTTCTGCTAGTCACCCAGGCCTCAAAACTGCGGGATATTTTTCTACTGCTGTTGGTGATTGGGTTTGTCCTTTTCCATTACGGTTCATTTTTCTGGCTGCTGCATCAGCGCTCTAAAAGTGGCGCTGGGATGGGCGTGGGGGCTGGATGTCTATGCTTCTTCTTTCTGTTTGTATTTCCCATCCCCTTTGTCCCCCATCTGATTTTGTATTCGGGTCTAAAACCTGGCGTGAAGCGGGGGGCCAAGTTGGCGACGATGCCGGTGCTACAGCGCACCCTCACGACCCGTCAGCAGAAGGTCCAAAATCCTCAATATCCGCTGATTGAAATTGGCGGGGTCTCCCTGCCGAATGACTTGGAAAATTTAGGCTATTTTTTCGTCGGCTCGCCGGGCAGTGGTAAAACTCAGGGCATCAAAAAGGTACTCTCGATTCTGCGCCAGCGCCCTGATTTTCGGGTGATGGTCCTCGACCGCAATGCGGAGCTACTGGAATCATTTTATGACCAGGGCGCAGATTTGATTTTCAATCCCCGCGACCAGCGCTCTGTGCAGTGGGGGCACCTCAGTGAAGCACAGCAGGCCGAAACGATGGCCGCTGCCATGGTGCCGGAGTCCGCTTCTGATGAGGGCCGGTTTTTTGCGGAGGCGGCGCGGTCTCTACTGGCCGATCTCTATGAGCGCTGTCGGGACAACGCCCAGGTGTGGGAGGTGATCTCCCAGTACAGTCATGATGACCTCAAGGCATTTGTCAAAGGGGGGCTGAGCACCCGCATTTTTGATGGTGAGCGGATGACGGCGAGTGTCCTGGCCACGATGGTCAATAACCTCAGGTTCTACCGGGATCTGGAACCGACCGGCGACTTTAGCTTTAGCCGGTGGGCGAAATATGACAGTCCCGAATGGCTATTCCTGCCCATCTTTGAAGACACTGCCGAGCGCTATAAGCCGGTCTACAGTGCCGGGTTTGAGCTGGCGATGCGGGGGTTGCTGTCCACTGAAAAACGGCAGATGAAAACGGCCATTGTGATTGATGAGTTGGGGGCGCTCAACAAGCTGGCTTCGCTGAACCGGCTCACGGCAGAATCCCGAAAGTTTGGTGGCACGCTCATCCTGGGGACCCAGACCGATGCCCAAATCGATAAGGTCTATGGCGAACATGATAGCCGGATTATCCTTCAGGGAACAGTCACCAAGCTCATCCTCAACTGTCGGGATGGGAAAACCGCAGAGCGATGCGCAGGACTGATCGGTAGGCAAGAGCGCATTGATATCACCCGCAGCAACAGCGGTGGCGTGATTAATAACTCGCGCACTGAGCAGATCCGAGAAATCTATGTGGTGATGCCCACCGAATTGCAAATGCTGCCACCCTTGCAGGGATATTTATCGATTGCTGATGGGACGCCTCCGGCAAAGGTGCAGATACAGCCGCAGAGTTATCCTGGCCAGGCCGAGAAGTTGCTTGAGAAAGCAACCGTGCATCCATGGGAGACCGAGCAGGCCCGGACTCTGTTGGAAGGTAGCTGGGAGGGTGAAGGAGGCTAGGGATAAGCCTGGTTGAAAATTGGAGTTCGTAATTCAGCCGAGGGCTTCTTGCTTATGAACCCTTGCGAATTATTAGTAGGACAGTCATGCTAGTTCTCATGTACAACATTACTAAATACCGAAAAAGGCTCTAATGAGTGAAGGAAAAGAAGACAAGAAACCCAATTTGGCTGGTTGGGCGGCAATTTTAACAGCGGTTGCAGCTTTGATAACTTCGGTGGGCTTCCCAGACTTCTTTCCTGATTTGGTAAAACGTTTTGTCCCTGAATCATCCTCAGAATCTACCTCTTTACCCAATCCACAGATTGCTCCTTCAGAGGAAGAGTCAAGTCCTGTTGTAACACCTCCTCCTTCTCCTTCTAACAGTTCCGTTTCTCCGCCTCCATCTCCAACAGCAACTTTAGCTCCGGTTGCATCCGAGCCATTGATTACCCCTTTGGAGTGGAATGATACAGCCTCAAACCTCAGTGGGCGGTTAGATCAAGATTTTACATATAACTGTCCGTCAGGCGGTCGTGTCGGCAGTTTGTGGGGAACTGATATTTATACTGTTGATTCCTCAATTTGTACTGCTGCTGTTCACTCTGGACTAATCAATGCTAGGGATGGTGGACAAATCACAATCAGAATCAAGCCGGGTCAGGATACTTATATTGGAATGACTCGTAATGGTGTAAAAAGTAGTAGCTATGGAAGCTACAGAGGAAGTTTTATTTTTCTCAAGTAAGAAGCTTAAAAGCCTATCTCAGCAAGCTAGCAATTAAGCGGGGGACACTATCGCCAAAAATGACACCCTCCTTCGAGATTGATCTGGGTCCTTGTGTACAGCTCGGTGAGCGCTCATTTTAGGCAAAGGGCAGGTCATGTTCCTCTTGTCCTATAAACACAAGGGGTGCTTATACATTGGCCTGATTTTGCCCCGTCACTTTAGCGGCTTACCGACGAGCGGGCAGGCGGCGGCTCTGCATCAGAATTCGGGTAGCTGCCGGATCGTCATGGCCCTATTAAAACCTCATCCAAACAATAGCCAAAGTGAATCTGATTAATTGCAGGGTTGTATTAGCAACATAGTTATTTCTACAGCCATCTCGGTCGCGACAATCGTGGACTGGTTTTAGCTAAAAAACAGACACGGTCTTGCTTAAAAATTGCTGGGAGATTGCCATTGGCTCGTCATTCTCATCGGGCTTAATCCTGCTGGAGGGTTGCCAAAAAATTGCTACTCCATTGCTAAAAAATTGCCATTCTCATCGTCAAAGTGCGAGACAGCAAGATATGGCAACTGTGCGTACAACTGGAACTACGAACAGCCCTGTTCCCATCGCCCATCGTTCGAGTTTGGTTCTGACTGAAGCACCCAGATTCGCCGTTGCTGCTCCGTCGTCAGTCGTGACCATAGCACCGCCATTCGCGCTGACCCGACCCGCTCGTAAACGCTGATGTACTGCCCCCAGCAATCGCAGCTCTGGAGAATCTCAAAACACACCTGCTCAGTGGGGGTCAGCTCTGGCTGAATCGGCTCGACTAATTTCAGGCTCACCTCACCCACAGGTTGATTATCAATGGGGGGCTGGTGGTGGTAGGCACTGGCAAGGGTAATAAGATCTTTATTACCGCCACTGACTACCAATTCTTCCGTGACTACCGGCTCAGTTGCTTCTATCACTGGGGTTTCGGGCTGTGACTCAGCTGCGCTGTCGAGATCGCACCATCCGGCAAAAACAGCCTCGCGATCGCACACATATTTGAATTCATGACTATCGATTTCAAAGGTCAGATCGTCGGCTAGTTCAATCGGGTAGATCCGAATTTGCCCACCTTTTGGGCCAACGCGACGAGCTTTGCCTAAACGGGTCCCAACGGTCTCGAAAAACTTGCGGGTGACCATCACCGGGGTGTCCTTCGGGCTGATGCTAAAACCGAGGGCTTGTTTGATAGTCAACCTGTGGCCTTGCACGGCCCGGTGGAGGGCAATCACTTCCGGGGTCTGGTTGCTGATTTCACCTAGGGTGAGCAGTTGCGGAATCTTGAAATGCTCCAGCGCGGCAATTTTGACGCTCAGGGTCGCCCTGCGGATATCGGGTGCCCAGGCGGTGCCGTCACCGCTGGCGGCCAGCAGCGCATTCACCCGAGCGCGGTCCCGGTCGCTTAAATACTCACGCCCCTCGGTGAGGTAGTAGTGCAGGCGGATCTTAGAATGCCAGCCATACTCATCCAGGATGAACAGATCGGGGGTAACGGTTTCGAGCTGATAGCGACGTTTGAGATGGGCTTTTTTCAGAGAGAGGGCCTGCTGTTCGTTCTCGACGGTCCGCGCATTTTCCATCGGCTCAAGTTCCAGCGGATTGAGGTCGGGAGCGGTACTCACCTCAATGGCTTTGGTGCGTAGCCGGTCATGGCGCTCCCGCTTGAGTTCGGTTTGCAGCTGGCTGCGGGCGTCGCCATCCTCGAATTTTTCAATCTGGGTGATGTGGTGTCCTTCGTCGGTGAGGCCCTGCAAGACACAGTCCCGGTACGCGCCCATGCCGGTATTGATCCGAGCGGCCAGCTTCGACCAGGTGATAGTGGCAGTTTTATTAAAATCGCTCTCAATGTCGTCACACCCGGCTTCAAAGATCAATCGCAAGGTGGCTTTGACTTGTTTATCCTGGGCCTGCGCCAGGGCTTTGTACCAGGTTTCGCCGCCGCCAATGCGACCCATGCCGTACTGGGCCACATAGATATGCCGGGGCACGGGCTCCCGGAGGCGGATCAGGGACTGGCGCACCGAGTTTTCAGGCAACACACCCAGGTAGCAGCCATAGACCGCATCAAAATGACCTTCGATATCAATTGAGACGCCGGTCTCGACTGAGGGTGAACAAATCACGATGTCATATTGAGCCAAGATGGAATTCAAGATCGACATCGACCCAAAGGCAGGATGGTTTTTGCGCTGGAGGGTTTCACTGTCAATGCGCAGAATTTTTAGCTCAGGAAACTTATCTCGCCAGCGCTTCTCCAGGGAGTGGCTGCTAAAGCGGCCCTTCTCTCGCTGGGAATCGGTAGTGATCATGAGACGCTGACCTTGCTCAATGGCGGCCTCGGCCTGCATTAGCCAATCCTCGGGGCAATCGTAGGAGTCGCAATCATAGCCGTCCTCGCGCCAGGTGCTCAGCGCCAGCCAGGGCTCCAGCTGGGGCTGCTCGCCAAGGGAGCGCACAAAATCGACGGTGTAGTCGCTCAGATCGGCGTCGGCCAGGATGACGCGACCTTCCGATTCGGGGGAGAGGGCCTCCGCCATCAGGGTTCTAAATTCTCGTAGGATGGCGACCCGGTTCTCTTTGCAAGTGGATGAGTTGAGCATCTCCCAGATCACCTGCTCCGCCTCATCGATGATGATCAGGGCATCTTTCCAGTCTTCGGCTCGAAACTGGGCCTGGGAATTCGGATGGGCCGATTGAATACACAATCCGATGCCATGGGCTGCGACTTCTGCGATCGCATTGTCTTTTTCGTTCTTATCTCCCGCTAAGACCTCGTAAATACTCAGCACTCCGGTGCGATCCGACAGGTTCTGAGTGAGTTGAACCCGGTGGGTGAGCACGAGCGCCCGTTGGCCTTGGGCATGGGCGGCATCGACCTGGCGCTTAATCACCTCCGTTTTGCCAGTGCCCTTGGGGGCTTTGAGCAGCCATAATTTGGCGTCAGCGGCAAAGGGAATGGGATGAGCCGGGTCGGCTTCCAGGTACTTTTGACCCTCAGGGGCGACCCAGTTGGGTTCGATAGAGAGCACCGATTGCTGGCGCAGGCCCCAGGGCTCAAAGCTGACCGCGCTGGCGTAGGCGCTGAGGAAGGCTTCGGGGCCATGATTCACGATCAGGTCATCAACGCCTTTGCCGAGTTCGGGGTGCCATTGAATGATTTTGACGTTGCATTGTTGGCGCTTGAGCGCCGCGCTGAGTTTGGCGATTTCGCGGGCGACGGCGCGACGGGTTGAGCGTTTAGTGTCCTGGTCAAAGCAGATGTAGAAGGTGCGGCCCGGTTGGGCGAACAGCTGCAGCTGGGGAATCAGCTCTCGGGTTTTGGGGATGTTCCATTGAGTGATCCCCGGTAAGCCGAGGGTTGGGTAGTCATGGGTGAGCAAACAGCCGGTTTTCTTGGCCCCTTCGGTGAGCATAAGGGGAGTGATGCTACCGGCCAGGGTTTCCCAGTAGCGAGGCTGATCAGGACGGTCGAGGATATATAGCCCGGTGGGGGTTTTGATCGGGTGTTCGTACTTGACCGGCTTGCCGGTGTGCTGCCATTGACCCTGCTCGGTTTGTTTCCAGCCGTCGCGGGGGGTGTCGGGTTTAAAGCAGCCCCACTCATCAGGTTCTGAGGACAGGCTTAAGCCATCAGCCACCAGGCGCAGGCCCGTGCACCACCAGCCCCCTTCAATCACAGGTGCATAGCGTTTCTGGATGCGGCGCACGGGGGCAGTAGCATACTGGGCGGCGTCGCCTTTGAGGGCATCAAGGGCGTTGCTGGCGAGTCTTTCTAAGACCTCATCCCCGGCCAGGCTGCGGAAGTTAGCGGCGGCGATCTCTGGGCTGATGCCGCTGCCCGTGGTCAGTTCTTCCCAGTGGGCGGGCTCTAGATGGTCGGGGCAGGGACTGATTTCCCGCTGATTGACTTCATCTGGGGTTGAGTCGGGTTCTCGGTGTAGCTTTTTCGCAAAGCCGGATGTTACGGAAGCCAGTAGCTTCTGCGGATAGAGTTGGGCTATTTTTTTGAGTACCATGAAACCGAATGCCCGGTACCTGAAATTAGGTACACGGGTTCTGAGTCCTGTCGGTCTCTTGCTTGAAAACTACTAAGTCGCCAAACTAACAGAGTTTTCAAACCTTAAGAGACCGCAGGGTTTCCATACAGGCGTAAAGAGCTGTGTTGCTGTTGGGGCGTGCAGCTCTTTCGCTGTTGCGAGTCTTGGAGGTAACAGCAGCGGGTTCCCTCGGCGATGCACCGGGTATGGATCGAGCGGAGTGTCAGTAATTCAGATTCATTGCGAGGTAATGCACCTCTGACCCGTCGAGCTTTTGAGTAGCTCTGGCGGGTCAACTTCAGTCAGGGGGTATGGAATCTCCAAGGGGGGTGTGCAGAGTTTGCACATGCTTCCTACGTCATGGATGAGTAGATGTTTGACTGAAGTGGGACGTCAACTCGTTGCAGAGATTACGGGTCGATTCACAGGGCACTTCACAATCCAGGCTGAAAAGCGATCGGTTTCAGCATGGGTAATATTGTAAAAGAGCACAAAAAATCCTGTGAACGGTTGCAATCGCCGCCGCTCTGGTGCTAAATTTTGGATAGGTATTTTGGTTTACGCCTTGATGAATCGCTGTGGGACTGGCATCCCGTGGCGATTTCGGCGTTTAAAGAGCTTTCAAGATTGCATCACCTCCTTTCGTGATCGGTAGAATACGCCTGAAACGCTTATAGATCAAGCATCTTCACTGTCTGGCGGACCAAACGGTTCTATGCCTGCGTCTAGCAATTGCTGCTCTAGTCGGCTGACACGTTCTCTCAATACATCGGGCTCAGCGTAAGCTTCCCCTAGCTGAGCCAGATCCCCTTCTAGTCGCCAGACGCGATCCGCTAGAGTCTGGTTGTACTCAGCCTCTGTGTGTTGGATGCCAAAAGCAGAGTCGAAGCGGCGCTCTAGAGATTCGATCGCGAGTGACATCACCAAGGCTAGGGCTTGCTTATTGCCCTGGCTGCACTGAGAAACCCAATACGCGGTGACGACCTCCAGTGGCAAGGCATTAAACCGAGTCCCTCCGCGCTGCCCTTGCGTGGATTCCACTTCAATACTGTCGGGCGTATAACCTTTGCCTAGCAAGATTTTGATACCTTTTGAGCCCAAAAAGCGTCGGGCGTTAATTTCGGGCCTGCCGATGATTTCAGCCGCCTGAGTTTGGCTCATGCGGTAGCTGCCGTCTGGCAACTGAAAAGCGTCAACTTCAAGCAACCCAATCTGTACTGTGGCACGGGTAGCCTTTGTCGATTCAGTCATCCTGAAAGCCTCCCTTCTCCTCTACCCATTTCTGATAAAAAGCCATAAAAATCTATGAACGGTTGCGATCTCAACCGAGCCGGTGATATATTCAAATCACGTTATTTTCAAATCGGCTTAATTGGTCGCCTCGTCGTGTTCGCAGCACTCCTGGCGATTTTGCCGTTTAAAGGGCTTTCAAGATTACATCACCTCCTTTTGGTTTGATCGATAGGGTACGCTTCAAACGCCGATAGATCAAGCGCTGAGCCGTTGCCAGATTTGCTCGAGCCGATCCAAAACACGCTGCAGCATCTCCCTTAAACTTGGCTCGCGTTCGGACTCAAGCCGGTCAATACGCCCGTCCCTGAGCTGCTCACGCTGATACGCGGTGCCGACTAATTCCGAAAGTAATCTGATTTGCTGCTCAGACCGATCCATGCGGTCTAGGTGCTCAGCGGTGCGTCTCTCATCAATTTCAGCGGCTTCTGTACGAGCGTCGGAAAGGGCCGCGATCGCACGGGCGTTGCTTTCGGTTATTTTCTTTGTTTCCTCGAAACCCGCCGCTAACTCACCACGAAGTTCTTGCACCGAACGATTCGTACTAGCGGTAGACTCGCGCAGTTCTGTCGTAGACTCGCGCAGCTCAGCTATGGTCCGGGCATTGTTAGCAACCAGTGCCCGCAGCTCATCATTGCTCATGGGTTGTTCGATAGGGCCGTTAGTCATGCGTTCAACCTCCCCCAAATTTGATTAACCCGTTCCAAAACCTGCTGTAGCATTCCGCCGACTGATAGCCGTTGTCGTTGTGCTTCTGCTCGGTCGGCTTTTCCTTCGTCAATTAAAGTTTGTAGCTGCTCCGAGGTTTGTCTGACCGTGGCTTCGGTGCGTCTAAGCTGCTCGGCGTTTTGCCTTACAGTAGCGTCTGTTCGCCCGATTTCCTCGCCCAGTGAGACGATCATGCAGGCCACGTCGTTAGTGGCCTGCTGTAGCTCGACCCTAGTGAGATCAAAGCCTGCCTCGATGTCGTCGCGCAGTGTCCGCACTGACTCGTTTGTTTGCCGAGTGGCAGTTACCAGGTTTGCGATCGCGACCTGCAATTCAGCATTGCTCATGGGTTGCTCGATGGGGCCGTTAGTCATTGATGTCGTCCTTTTTTGAAGTGAAATCGCCACCACGCAGCTCGCCTAGCGGTCGAGCGTCATCAGGAATAACACCTTTAGCTTGAAGATGCTTGAAAAGAACTTCCTCAAGATATCTATTAGCACTCGTGAAATTATCTTTGGCTAACTCCTTAAGCCCTTCAATGACACGAGTATCCAAACTGTATGAGCGTTTTGCGCGCGGCATCGCGACCAACATTAGTACATCACCTCTATAAGATGTCACATCGCACCCCATTGTAGAGCTAAAAGCAACCAATTAGAAATCTAAAAGGATGCGCTTTGCTTATCTAATACTCACACTGGTCAAGGCAAGTAAAGTGGACTGCGGGAACGGTTACCGATGTTTTTGCATCAATTCAAGGCATTGGAAATACTGATATCTAGTTGGTTGCTATTAGATATCTAGAAGCGCTATAACTAAATTCATAGCGACGGACGCAGCGCCACACCCGTGCAATCGCTACGAATTCACTATCGACATCTCTACGAAATCACTACGACGTAACGCTATGACAACGAAAACGGATCGCAACCTAACCCTGACTGATATTGCAACCCTCGCCGGGGCAACCAAGCGAACTGCTCAGCGCTGGCTTGAGAAAGCCACTAAGGTACATGGTGAACTGGGTGAACTGGTAGAGGGCACCCGACTATTCTCAGACGCTGAGAAGGAAACGCTGCTGAGCTATCAGAGCAAGCGCCCCCTGAATACTGTGGCGACAGAGGAACCTGCCCAGCCCCAGTCGGTGGCCACCGAGCTTCAAATCTATGAAGGTAACCATCAAGTCACGCTACCGACCCCAAACTTAGACGATAGCTTTAACCTGGGTGTGCTGCGCTCAGATGCCGATGTGCTTAGCTATGATGACCCGTTAACCCTGGCCCAATCTGTCATTGCCCAGAATCAGCAAATCATGGGGGCGATGGATGTCCATCGCCAGCAGCAAGCGCAAAAGCTGGCGGCGACAAACAAAGCCCTGCAAGTTATCCACCAATCGAATCAGCAGCTCCAAGATGCCGCCATCGAATACAAGATCGATTCCCGCATCCAGGGGGCTCAGCTCAATCAGGCGACTCAGCAACTCGGGGCAGAGATTACAGAGCAGCAACGCCTGGGAAAGTCCGCTGTGCCCAATGCTTCTGCTACGGAATCATAGCGGGGCTCCTGATTAGTGTCAGCATTCAAATGCTCTTCGCCATCAGCTCGCCTGTCACAGAGACCTCTCCAGGGTCAAGCCCGACCCCTGTATTAGGTGATTGACTACTTACACTAAAAACTTACACAACGATGGGAGTTTGACCATGCAAGTTGTAACAACGCCCAAACAAACCCTGGACGTGGGATTAACTGCCCTTATTCAGGAACATAGCCTCGTCGAGGTCTTGTACTCGTTAGCAGACCTGATCGCTTTAGAGAACGTCACCCTGAGCCCAGAACAGTCGGAGATTGCCCGAACATTCGTTGAACTCGCCGCTGAGGAAATCACTGCATAGCAAGCAGGGCTGAGACGACCGCTAAATCACTCAGCCCCTTATCCTCCAGAACATCGATGAACCAAAGGATTGAAAGATTATGGCAAAGAAACTCTCTGATGTAAAAACCGAGCAGGCCACCAAAACTACTAAGACGAAGCGTGCTACCCGTTCCAAGCGAGTGACTAAACCCGAAGGGACAGACGCCGTTGTAGACGCTATTCAGCGCCATGAAGCTGGTTCAACTGCCCCAACGGTCAGTACCCAGGCCCTATCCGGAATTGAAGCCACCCAGCGCCAGCTCGCTACCGATACCGCCGCTGCTATCCCGGATGTGCAGCAGTTTGCCCCCTCGGACTACACCCAACCGTCTAGCACCCTGCGTCGAGTGCCTGAGCTGCAACGGGAGCAAGAACTGCTTGAAATCAAAGAACAGGGCTATGGGGCCGATGTCATGCTGGCCAATATCGACTTGGCCGCTAAAGTTGAGCAGGCCAAAGCCAAGACAGCTCAATTGCTGCAAGCTAAAGCCAAGACTCAAAATGCGGTCGAAGGTATCACCACCGAGCTGACGGCTCACCAGCTCCAGCAGGAACGCTCCAACACCAAGCGAGCAGAACTGGCCAACGCCATCCTTGAGCGCGAAGGGGTGGAAGGACTCGCCGCCTTCATCCGCCAGAAACGCGAAGCCCGCTATGCCAAAGAACTGGCCACCGTGAAGCGGATGGAAGCTGCTGCTGCGAAGACGATGGCAGCGGTTGATGTCGAGCACGTCGAACTACCAGGGGGTGAAGACTGATGCAATGGGCGAGAGGAGTGCAAAACCGGACACTCGCCACCGCGCTGAGCCTCACAGTTGGGGCATTAGCCGGTGGTGCCGTGGCCGACCTGACTTATGGAGAGTCCAACTACAGACTGGCCGAGGGGCTACTGTGGGGGGCGATATCGAGTGCGGTTGTATTTGGCGGAGTAATGGTTCAAGATGCCCGGTTGCGGGGTGAGCTTATCCGCCAGGGTCAGCACCGAATTGACGAACTCCAGCGCCAGGTACAAACCCTCAAGACCACCTGTGAAACCCTCAGAAATGCGGCTGAACGATGGCAACAAGCCAGCCAAAGGCATGAACTTACCCTCAAAGGACTCCAGGCCGAAAACACCCAGCTATCCAGCCGCTTGGCTGCCAAGACCCAAGAAATCACTCAGCACCAGGCTGCGATCGCACAGCTTGAAGCAGAAATCACCGAATGGGAAACCGACTTTGAGCAATTGGAGCAAGCCGCCAAAGCTCAGGCCACAGAAGCGGCCCAGGCAGAGTATCAGGCGAAGTTTGAGGCCGCCCGCCGAGAGCACGGAGCCCGGGTCAAAAATGCCATGCCCACTGCTGTCGCCAAGCGGGCAAAAAAGTTAGCAGCCCAGCAAATCGATGACGCCCTGGCGACGGCCACCGCCGAGCTAAACACCCGCATCGATGATCTCGAAACCGAGTTGGCTCAGGCCAAGGCCGCCCTGGCCCGCAATGAAGTCGAAATGCTGGCCCTGGCCGAGGAGGACACAGACGAACTGTTTGATGACCTCGATGCCCGCAAAGTGGAACTCTACGATCAGCTGACGTTTGAAAACTCAGAACTCAAACTGGAGCTGGCCCGACTTCAGACCCGACTTGAAGCCTATGAGCAGCCCCAATACTTCCCCGACAGCCCCCAGTTTGCCAGTGCCAATCTGATTATCGCAACGGCTCTCAAGGCAGGCATCTTGATCGATAAAGGCTTTCGGGCGGTGAATGAGTCCAATGGACGCGAGACCTACTATTTCGACTGGCGTGGGACAGCGAACCCCGCCGACGTGGTGCAATCGCTCAACTTTAGCCACGACGCGATTCGACGGGAGCTAATTGGCATCAAGGACTTGAGCCGGTTTGAGTTTGATAGTGCCAGGTGCTTGATTAAGGTCACCCTGGCCACCCACAAGCGTCTCTTGGATGAACACTCCATTGAGCGCCTGTGGATGTCCCGAACGCGATTTAAGGAGATTGCCTGCAAGGATTCCGTCTTCCGCCTACTGGGTGGCAAAGGCTTCTCTAAGAGCCCCCTGGCCCGCAATATCCTGGGGTGCAAGCTGCTGGCCGGAGAGCGCTTCGAGCTGCGCCGGTATGACCCTACCGCTGGCAGTGGCAAAGACTTTTGGCGGGTGGCTCCCACCTGGGATGAATACTCTGATGCCCTACTCATGGCTGAAGAAATCTTCACCGAGCTAGAGCAGCGCAAGCACCTGATTAAGCGCATCAACCGCAAGGAACTCAATAGACCGATGCCCCCTACCCTCTACTACTTTGTAGATGAGGTGGAAAACACTGTCAGCTATCTCAAGGGATTGAATCCTGATGAGATGGCCCTGCCCGAGGATATGGGCGATCGCAAACCCGAGAAATACTTCACCGATGCCCTGCTCTCCTTGGCCCGCGAATGTGAGCACGCCCGCATGGGGCTGCTCTTCTGTACCCAAGACCCACAGGTATCAGCGGTGCCTGGTTTCAGTCGGTCGAACATCCAGAACTTTACCAACATCGCCATTGGCAAAGCCTCCGCCAGTGCCCTGACCAGTTCCCACAACTCAAGTAAGCTGGCAACCTTGCTCAGCGACCTGGAGCCGATCAGCGAATATTGCGATCGGATGAACGCCAAGATTGATGATCCTAAATTACAGGTCCGGTTTGCCTTGATTGATCGGGCATCGGCGAATCGGTTCTATGCCGAGCTGCCGCTGCTGGGTCAGTACGGATTTGACAAACTAGAGCCGAGTGAACCGTATGACTTTCAGCAGTTCAGCAGTGCGGATTACCCTGAGTCCTGCCGTTCCCTGGATGATTGCCTGTTGAGCAAAGCCAAGCAGCACAAACGGGTCAATTATCCTGAGAGTTCACCCCTGCAAGCAGACGTGATTCGGAAGTGCCCTAAGTGTGGGAGCACCCGTCTTGAACCGGCAGGCAAAGATAAGCGCTCCAAAAAACCTCGGTTTCGGTGCCTGGATGCCCCCAAAAGGGACCGGAAACACCCCCAAACTTTCGTAGACCCCCTTCTGAAGGTCTAAACGCAGGGCTATTTCATTCTCAGGTGAGCTTTGATATGTTAGGGGTTCAGGTCATACATTCAAACTTATGCGTTTACCCCCTAAGTTCTCCCCATGCGAGGATTCACACCCATCAGAGTCAATCCCTGAGCGTATCGAGATCC
>JBCDDJ010000124.1:0-14892 GCA_039180385.1 Cyanobacteria bacterium P01_G01_bin.38
GATGAGTCGATTGTCGGTGATGTTGACGGCAGATAAACCTGTCGTATGACAAAATTCGACATGGGTCTAATGGTCTAAGAGTTGACATCCTCACCGGCCTGAAAGCGAGGTGATTCCCTAGCTAGCAAACAGGTTACCCTGTTCATCTACTAGACGGGTAGACAGTTCAACGCGCCGTGCCGGTGACCCCGGTCTTACCAGCGCTCCGTGCCCATTTTGCGTCTGTGGGCCAGCTCCGGCCCCGACGTTCTCAATATTACGAGAGGCATTCTCATCTCGGTCTTGAGTGAGGCCACACCCCAGGCAAACCCATTCCCGAATGGAGAGGTCGAGTTTCCCCCAGCGGTACCCGCAATCAGCACAGTATTGACTGGTGGGTTCCCATCGACTGATGATGCGTGTCTCTCGGTCGATATAACGAGCTGACTTAGCCTCACACATAGTGCGCAGCTCACGCCATCCCGCCTCACTGATCGCCCTGGCCAAGCGACGGTTTTTCACCATCCCTGAGACATTGAGATCTTCCAGACAGACCACCGTATTCTCTCTAACTAGCCGAGTTGAGAGCTTATGCAGAAAGTCCTTGCGAAGATTGCGGATTTTGGCCTTGAGTTTAGCAACTTTCAACCGTGCCCGCTCTCGACGCTTCGACCCCCGCTCTCGGCGAGATAAGACCCGCTGTGCCCGTCTCAATCTGCGGTTGAGCTTGGCATAACCAAGCGACTCAATCCGCTCACCATGACTCAGTACGGCAAACACTTTCAGTCCCAGATCAACGCCAACTGAAGGGTTGGCAGCTGGCTCATCGATGGCTTCTACCTCGACTACGAAGCTCAGAAAGTAGCGCCCTGCCCGGTCTTTGACAACCGTTACAGAACTCGGTTCGCTGGGCAAAGGTCGTGACCACTTGGTTTTGATGGCCCCAATCTTAGCTAAGTACACCTTGTTCTCCTTAATGGAGAACCCCCCTTTCCTAAACCGCGTGGTTTGTCGGTTTGAGCGTTTTTTGAATCGAGGAAATCCGACTTTGGCTCCCTGGCGATCCCCTGAGCGAGACTCAAAGAAGTTCTTGAAAGCCACCCCCAGATCCTGTATGGACTGTTGCAACGGAATATTGGATACTTCTGCCAGCCAGGCCCGTTCTGGGGTTCGCTTTGCTTGAGTAATGCACAGCTTTTGCAACTGGGCATTACTAGGCCACTTTCCCTCAGTTCGCTTAATCAGTGCCAAAGCATCATTCCACACCACCCGGCAGCATCCAAATAGGCGAGCTAGTTGGGTCTGCTGAGGGGGAGTCGGATAGATTCGGTACTGATAACGCGCTTTCATAGTATAAATATACTATATCGAAATCTTTTGATTTCTGAAGGTTTCTAAAACAAAGCCATCCTAGAAGGACGGGGCTTGCATCCCTTTATTTTTGGTCAATGTCGAGTTGGACTGGTTAGCGATGAATCGAGGCGATTGTTCCGAGGTGAGTGAGGGGTTTGCTATTTGCGATCGCACTTCAAGAGCTGCTTTATTATTCGTGTCATATGTTTTGATAAGGCTTGGATATACCACGAATAAAAACTCAACCTTATCTTGAATGATAGCCAGAGCGTTCAATCTGCTCTGCCAAACATTGCGAAGTCAAAAACAATGAGGGCAGCAAGGATCGTCAGGGTTGTAAAAAGCATCGGCACACAAGCTAAGGGTTTGCACCAATCGTATAAAGAACCTTGCCGAATAGGATGAGGGGTAAGGGGTATCCGTGAAGAAACGGGTTTTCTTCATGGACAAGCGCATCTCCTCCGTCCAGAACCTTGAAAGGCTTTTTAATGACTCCCTCGATTTCTCACTCGGGACAAATTCAAGCGACTCTTCGACTAAGCCTCTGGCAGCGGCCATCGCAGTCGACTGGTAGAGATCCGGTTACCTGAGTAGCCTTATCAGGTTTGTAAGCAACGGTTTCCAGTGATTGCGATCTCGCCCAATCGTAGGGTAGACAATGAGACAACTTACTCCGCATCAACGCACCAAAGATTACTAACCATTCCAACTTCAACCGATGGGTAGGAGTATGGGATGGGTGATGAGGTGCCGAATGATTATTGCCAATGCCGAGCCCAATCGGGTGAAGGTGTCGGGTTTGGTTCAAGAAGCGCAAGATTTTCCTCGAACACAATTTCAGGGGGATCAATATTCAGATTTTGAATTTGAAGCTTGCCACACCGAGTAGCCACTAGTAGCCGTCCTTCGGCATCCCAATCCGCCCACTGCAGGTCATCCAATACCTCAATGTCCCCATCAGATTCCAGGGAGTAGCAGACGCGGAGGCCATCCACCGCTTGATCTACGCCGAATTCGCCGCCCGCTTGACCCAGACTTTCCAAGCACAGTAGGCGGAGGCCTCCGGGTTGGCGTTTTTGCATCCGGACATTGCGCCGCTCATCCCAAATATCTTTGGGGTGACGTGGGGGTGAGTCCGGGGCTTCCTCCCAACCCCGCCGCCGCTCATTCGCGAATTGAACCACTGGTATCAATCTCAAGCCGTAGGGGATTGGAAGCCTCTCGTCTTCGGGGTGATCGCAACTACCGTCTTCGGTGAAGTAATAACCCCGAGTCCAGGTGCCGCAGGTGCCGAAAGCGTGGAGGGCTGTGAGCCAAGGAAGCTTCGACAGGGCGATGTAGGCCTCGCCGTGCTGCCATCTGGCGGTAGGTTTGTGGGCAAAGTAAGACAGCCATCGACCGTCTGGGGAAAGGTCGGAACGACGCGGAAAAATACGTCCCTGTAACCAAGCGCCGGGCTCATAGTGTCTTTTTTCAAGATGCCATCGTCCGATGTGAGCCCATTGAGTTGGGCCACGGCGAAAGACTGCTACTATGGGTGCTTTAGTTGCCAGAATGCAATAAATCCGAGGGGTTGCCTTTTTGGTCATTGTCTCTAATTGTCATCACCACCTGCACTTACTGTCTATTATCGGCTGGTGCGAGCGCCTCTGACTGGCTGCCGGGTCAGCAACTAGGCCAAATCATGGATACCTGGGTTAGCAATGTGCTGATCGATAAGGATAAGCACATTGCTTCATCTTCGATCAGGCTTGTTGAATATACAGTGAATCTTCTATGAAAAGACTTGTCTTCCTTCAGGATTTTTGAATAGCTTCGTCGCAAGGGTGTCTTCAGACGAGGTAACTACTCCAAGAATAGTGCAAATGTCTAAATGCCCAACGGCAACATGAGGGAGCCATGTCCGAAGCTTGAATATTTAAGATCAGCTGCGCTCAACTCAATACTTTACAGGGTAGTTGCAAAATATCGGAATCAATCACTAAAACTGTTGATATAGAAGGTATCTACTGATTTCTCAGTAAAACAGTCAAAGTCTTTAGTGCATCTAGCTGACAGTAAGTTTGAGCTCTAGCTCATGACAGATCTTAAATGGACTTTACTTATAGAAGGGTTTGAAAAATATGACTGAACTATTGCCAAAGTTGCGCCCGATTGCGTTCGCTATGGGATTAGCCGCACTAGGCTCGGGAGTCTTCGCATTTCCAACTCTCGCCGTTGATTTCGATTTTTCATTTACAAATTTTATTGAAGATGAATTCGGGGTTGAGAGCGGAATTGTTACTGGGCGTGTTCGAGGTCTCACCGATAATGCTACGGGGCCAGCGACCTCAGTAGAGGTGCTCTCACATACTTTTGGTTTTGGTGTGGGAGAATATGTTGGCTCACCTAGCCGTAACACGTGGACGTTACAAAGTGGGATGATTACCTCTTATTCTTTCCTGAGTTTTGGCTCAGAAAATACATTGGGAGTTATGGATTCCTCCTTAAACTTGCAATATTACGAGGAATCTGATCCCTTTGCAGGTCTGACAGATGATGCGTTTGGAGTAGTATCGTCTCCTACCGATTTGACCTTTACTCGAATCGTTGATGATTCGTCGGGAGAGCCCCCTGCAACAGTACCTGAACCCTTTACAACGTCATCCATCATTGCCTTTACCCTAGGCGGCATGGGGTTCGGTACCTGGCGTAAACACAGACTAGAGCAAAACACAAATGCATGATCAAGCAGTACTTGACCCCAACTATCAGAGTAAGGACTATTCGTAATAATCACTCCAAGGCTTAAGTTTAATCTGGTATACCCAATTCGTGATAGCAACCACTCAGCTCATGGGCTTAGTTATATCCCCGCTGACCATACAGGAGTCGATTTAGTTGAGTGGTTGCATCCAGTACAGCAAGGCATGGAAGAATAAGGTTTTCAGCGACGAAAAAGGTGCAATCTAGCAGATTGTACTATTTTTTTTAGGGAACGAATAGGCCAGAATTAGTCCCCTGCTGTACTATGTGATCGCTTTTCAAGGGCTCCTTCGAGAGTGTCTTAGAAAGTACTTTTTAAGACATAGTGATAATTTTGTCTCAATTCATGTCTCATTATGCATTTCTCAGATTGCCTTAGACCTTATGAGACACGAAAACAATTGATATAGATTGCCTTGAGGATGTAGTGTCTACTTCAGGAGAAACAAGAACAACATTATTCTCATAATGAGACCCATGCATCTTATCCTGGGCTATACCTTTTCCGGTGATGTGCAGAAACCCCCAAGAGGCTTTCACCATAGGCCTTATAGCCTTGGCGTACACTTTACCTCCCTTTGGTGCCGTGAGGTCGATACTGTTTAAGCCTGGAATATCCTTTATTCCTCTTCGGCAATGATAGACCGGTTAGAATTATTTGGCATACTCCTGTATCTCCGCTGGACGCACTGTCAGGGTTTGAGTTTGCCCCCCTCGACGAACCTTAAAACGTAGGCTTTGATTAATACGACTTGCTGCGACGATATCTTGCAACTGCTCAGCACTGAGGATAGCCTGCCCATCAATTTCGGTAATCACGTCTCCGCGCCGCAAGCCTCCTTGAGCAGCTGGGCTTTCAGGGACTACTTGAGCGATCAGAACCCCTTCTATTTCAGGTACGGTCATTAGGGAATTAGGATCCTCATTAAACTGTTTTGCAGTCTCTGGCGTTAGAGTGATCATTTGAATACCAATGAAGGGATAAGGTACTTTTTCTCCCCGAGCCAAGGCGTCTTGGATGGTCTTTGCATGATTGATCGGAATAGCAAAACCGATTCCTTGTGCTTCTGCTCGGATAGCCGTATTGATCCCAATGACTTCTCCTTGCTCATTGAGAAGAGGACCACCTGAATTGCCAGGATTGATTGCAGCGTCTGTCTGGATAAAGTCTAGTCGCTTGTCCGGGATACCGACTTGGGAACTAGAACGATCTAAAGTACTGACAATGCCTAAGGTAACTGTGTTATCAAGGCCGAGCGGATTTCCCAAGGCAATTGCCCAATCCCCAACCTGAAGACGATCCGAGTCTCCCGAAGGTGCTACAGGTAAGTTATCGCCATTGATCTTAACAACTGCTAAATCTGAGAGTTCATCTGTCCCTTTGACATCCCCTTGGAAAGTTCGCCCATCTGGTAAGGTGACGGTTACCTCATCAGCCCCACTGACTACATGAGCATTGGTCAAAATGATCCCGTCATCATTCACAATAAAGCCAGAGCCCTGTCCACGCTGACGATATTCTCGAGGACGCTGCGGGAAGAAATCCGGACCAAAGAAGCGGCGAAAAAAGGGATCGTCAAAGAAAGGATCCTGAACATTGGTGGAAACGATGCGTTCTGTGTCGATGCGAACCACAGCGGGCCCGACCCGATTCACAGCAGCGGCTACAAAGTTATTTGGTGTCTCTGGAATAGGTAAGGATTCCTGAGCCAACTGAGTCGAGAGCGGGGTATCAAAAGTCGCAAGGGAAGGTAGAACCAACTTTGGAAATAATCGCAAAAACAAGAGGGTGCATACGACACTCAGGATCACAGTGATGGTGTAATTACCCACTTGATGTAGAGACCGCCAGAAATATTTGGAGTTAGATGATGCCACAGCTGGATAACCTCCTCAAACATATCTTGTGTAGCTCTAACAGACGCTTCCAAACACTATCGGAGCAAGTTACCGTAATCCTGATAAGAGGCAACCAATATTCTTCGAAATTGCTCATGAAGCGTCTATTAACTTTCAATACTCCAGCAGATGCTCGCCTTTATCCCAACCTAGTATAGCCATGGAGAAATCCTAGGATGGCCCAATTGCAGCGAAACCGCAGTTAGGAGTAACTAGAATCAGAAAAGTCTTTTCTGTCATGGTTTCTAAGTATATGCTCTATATTTTGATGAAAATTGCCCCTGAATACTGAAAAATCCAAACGTGGCCTGGCCCAGGAGATGGGCCAGGCTAGGTAGCACTGACTTCGCCACAATGATGTTGACCACACTTCGGATAAGGTTAGCCCAACAAGCCGCTGTGAGTAATGACGTGTCATCACACCCGCAGCAGCACAACAGAGATGGGTTCAGGAATCAGTGAGTCTCTCGTAATCCCGAACCCAAATCACTGTGACAGCTTAGTTGAGGTTGACTTTGACAATCTTATTCTTTTCTTCCTCAGCCTTCGGTAAAGTTAGCGTCAGAATACCGTCCTTGTAGTCGGCTGCAACATTTTGGTGGTCAATCCGACCTGGTAGCGTCATAACCCGCTGGAAGGAGCCATAGCGAAACTCACTACGGGTTACTCCGTCTGATTCAGTCTCGATTTCTGACTTGCGCTCGCCACTAATGGAGACGGCTTCCGCAGTCACTTGAATGTCCAAATCATCCTTGTTGATACCTGGAAGTTCCAGTCTCAAGTGATAGGTATCTGCTTGCTCTACCAGCTCAGCACTAGGGGTAAAACCGGAAATACCATTGCGATGAAGCGAAGGTGTAAAAACATCGTCAAATAAACGATTCATTTCCCGCTGGAGTGAATTGATCTCACGGGTAGGATCCCAACGAACGATTGCCATGACAAAACCTCCTTGAACAATTAAACAACTAATGTGGTTAACAATTCAGGGACTTCACATGCCCTGTTCTGTTTGATTTCATCCTATAAAACGTCTCAAGGTTATGAAGTTCGGTTTTCCGAAAATGGTGAGTTGTAATTACACCCCAATCAGGCTTTTGGGAGTGATCCCCCCATCCAAAGTACGGCAAACCTCACTTTTTTTGACTTGTCAGCACCAGAGCTGAACTTGTAAATTAGCATCCAAGAAGCAAGAGTGCTGAGACAATCAGGCAGAATCGAATCTGTGGATTGATTGAAGTTAGCTCGAACGCTTTATAGGCAGATAGTTTGCTGGTCATTGCACATGACAGCAAGTTGGGCTTAAGCCTTTAAGCCGAATGTCGCAACACTGCTTCAGACGGCACCACTTAATTTGTTTGCATCGTTGTAATAGTTTAGGAGGTTTGTTAAATGGCAACCCTTGCTTTAAGTGTTGCAACTGTAAAGCCCTTGGGGGATCGAATTCTCGTCAAGGTAGGCGAAGCTGAAGAAAAGACAGCGGGTGGGATTCTGCTACCCGACACCGCTCAGGAAAAGCCCCAGATTGGAGAAGTCACCCAGGTTGGCCTGGGCAAAAAAGGTGATGATGGCAAGCGCCGCCCCCTTGATATAGCCGTTGGAGATCGCGTTCTCTACTCTAAGTATGGAGGCACTGAGATGAAGCTTGGTGGAGACGATTATATGCTGCTGCGAGAGCAGGATATCCTTGCAACTATCGCATAGTCTGTTTCTTCCCTTATTCGCCCCGAGTTGTTGTTTCATATCCTTTGCAGTCTTTAGGAGATAGGTCTGAATCATGGCTAAAGCAATTACTTACTACGATGATGCTCGCCGTGCTCTGGAGAAAGGCATTGATGCATTGGCAAGTGCAGTGGCAGTCACAATGGGGCCGAAAGGTCGCAACGTTGTGCTTGAGAAAAAATTTGGCGCACCTCAAATTGTGAATGACGGGGTCACGATTGCCAAAGAAATCGAATTGGAAGATCACATCGAAAACACGGGTGTTGCCTTGCTGCGCCAGGCGGCATCTAAGACGAATGACGCAGCTGGCGATGGCACTACCACAGCTACTGTGTTAGCCCATGGCATTGTCAAGGAAGGCCTCCGTAATGTGGCTGCAGGCGCTAATCCGGTTGCCCTCAAGCGAGGGATTGATCAGGCAGCTCAGTTTTTAGTTGAACGAATTGCTGAGCACGCCCGCCCTGTGAATGACTCTACAGCTATTGCTCAAGTAGCCACTATCTCTGCAGGAAATGATGAGGTTGTCGGTCAGATGATTGCTGAGGCAATGGCAAAAGTTGGACAAGAAGGCGTCATTTCCCTCGAAGAAGGCAAGTCTATGACCACTGAGGTTGAAGTGACTGAGGGCATGCGGTTTGACAAAGGCTATATTTCTCCCTACTTTGCCACCGATCCAGAGCGCATGGAAGCCGTCTTAGAGGATGCCTATGTGCTACTGACCGATAAAAAGATTACAGTCGTACAGGACTTAGTGTCCATCCTGGAGCAGGTTTCTCGCGCTGGCAAACCCCTACTGATTATTGCTGAGGATATTGAAAAGGAAGCCCTGGCCACCCTGGTCGTGAACCGTATGCGTGGGGTCTTGAATGTAGCCGCTGTTAAAGCTCCTGGCTTTGGCGACCGCCGCAAAGCCATGCTAGAGGACATCGCGATCTTAACCGGTGGCAAGGTGATCACTGAGGATATTGGCCTGACCTTAGAAGATGTCAAACTTGATTTGTTGGGTCAAGCGCGACGCATCACCATCACCAAAGATCACACTACTTTAGTGGCAGAAGGCAGCGAACTCGCCGTCAAAGCCCGCTGTGAGCAAATCCGTCGCCAGCTCGATGAAACAGATTCTTCATACGATCGGGAAAAGCTTCAGGAGCGTTTAGCCAAGCTCTCAGGTGGGGTTGCTGTCGTAAAAGTGGGAGCTGCCACCGAAACTGAGATGAAGGACCGAAAGCTGCGCTTGGAAGATGCCATCAATGCCACCAAAGCGGCTGTAGAAGAAGGGATTGTACCGGGTGGAGGGACTACGCTGGCCCACCTGTCTCCTGTTTTGGAGCATTGGGCAGCTGAGCATCTGAGCAATGAAGAGTTGACTGGGGCGACTATTGTGGCCCGAGCCCTGATCACCCCTCTGTATCAAATTGCAGAAAATGCTGGACAAAACGGTGCTGTGGTTGCGGAGAATGTACGAACTAAAGACTTTAATGTGGGATATAATGCTGCTGAGAATCGCTATGTCGATATGTTCGAGGCCGGAATTGTTGACCCTGCTAAGGTCACTCGATCTGCCCTCCAAAATGCAGCATCTATTGCCAGTATGGTCTTGACCACTGATTGCATTGTGGTAGACAAGCCAGAGCCCAAAGAGGCCGTTCCAACAGGGGGCGGTGCTGGAGGTGACTTCGGTTACTAACCACGCTTAGTCTGAAGCCGACAGCGATCACTTTTAGACGACGTTCAAAGCTTCTAAAAGTGATCGCCCAGACCGACTTTGAACTTAGTCAGCTCAGATATGTCGTGATTGACCTAGTTAGCTCTGTCTGTTTGCCTGTGAGTTTGCATTAGGAGGAGATGTTGAGTATGTGGACATGGCGCTCCCTAAAGCTCCTTGGCTGGCTCTTTGGGGTTATTTTAAGACTGAATCTCTACATCCTGCTTCAATCCCGCTTTAGGCGTGTTTTTTATGCAACTAAGCTCATCAAATTTTCAATTCGTTGGGTGATTAGCCTGTTGTTTCTCAGTCTAATCATTTCATTCCCCCTTAGGCTGTCTAAGCATCTGTTCCGTAGGTCTGCTCAAAATCGCTATGCTGTTATGCCAAATTGAAATGCTTGCTCTGGATGATGAAGGCCAAGAGCCAAACTATTATATTGTCGGTCGCTACGGCTTTGATCCGGGGCTGCAGGAGCACGAAGAAGTCTGGATTAATTGGCAAGTGTGGGATAAAAACTTTGAGATCAAGACGCAGGTCATTGGTCGTCGTAAGGAAGTTTATGTGGATGGTAAATCCATTGTGCTGGGAATGAGTGATGGCGAGAAAGCTAAATTTTCTGCTGTTTATCCCAACGGCATTGATACCCTACTGGAGGGAGCCAGTCTTTTCTTATTGCGAATTTTTGTAGAAGCCAAAGACAGGGCACAACTCTTTAAAATTCAAGAGGCGATGGCGCAAAATGGGCGAATGCTCAAGTCCCGAGAGCGGCGACTTCCCAAAACAATCCATTAGAACAGATGCAACTTTCTGATTGTAGTCAGCAGATATTTTTTTGTTTTGATTGTCAAATTTTAACACTTCGGAGGATTTTTATAGACTGAATTTGACGCAATTATGACATTACAACTTGTTTGATGGTTTAAGGTCTCTAGTGTTATGTCTTTACCCAGCGGCGTAATGATGCAGTTCTTCCATTGGTATGTGCCATCAGATGGCTCTCTATGGAATGAGCTTGCGGAGAAATCTAACGAACTTGCAGAGGTTGGAATTACAGCTACTTGGCTACCGCCAGCTTACAAAGGCATGTTTGGCTGCCAAGACGTCGGCTACAGCGTTTATGACCGGTATGACTTAGGCGAATTTGACCAAAAGGGCTCGGTGCGCACAAAGTATGGGACTCGTTGCGAATACGTTAATGCGGTTAAACAGGCAAAACAAAATGGTATAGCGGTTTATGCCGATGTGGTGATCAACCACATGATGGGGGCAGATCACCAAGAAGAGTTTAGAGCAACTCCATATGATCCCGACAACAGGCATCGAGCCATTGGCGAGGAGATGCCAATTAAGTCTTGGACACATTTCACGTTTCCTGGGCGCAAGGGTAAGTATTCTGACATGGAGTGGCATTGGTGGCATTTCAATGCGACCGATTGCAACAGTTATACTGAAGAAAACTTCGAGGCAGTTTATCTCTTTGAGGGAAAGTCTTTTGAGAGTGAGGTAGATTTAGAGAAAGGCTCTTTTGACTACCTGATGGGCTGCGATCTGGATGTGAACAATCCAGAGGTTGTCGATGCCCTCAAGCGCTGGGGCGAATGGTACGTAGATATGATCGACCTCGACGGCTTTCGCTTTGATGCGGTAAAGCACGTAGAGGCCGGTTTCTTCCCGCAGTGGCTAATGCATATGCAGCGCTACAGCGGTCGACAGCTGTTCTCGGTGGGCGAATATTGGTCTGGTAAGATTGAGGCACTGCATCGCTTTATTGAGCTAACCAGCGGGATGGTGACGTTGTTCGATGCGCCTTTGCATTTTAACTTCCACCAGGCAAGCATGCAGGGCAGCAGTTACAATATGAGCACCATTTTTGACAATACTTTAGTCAAAACGCGACCTGGGCTGGCCGTTACACTCGTAGACAACCACGATTCGCAACCCTGCCAGGCGCTAGAGTCACCTGTCAAAGACTGGTTTAAGCCTTTGGCCTATGCGCTTATTTTGCTACGCAAAGACGGATATCCTTGTATATTCTATGCAGACTATTACGGGGCACGGTATATCGATGTAGATGCGAATGGCAATGAGCAGGAGATTTCATTAGAGAGTCACCGATGTCTCATTGATAAGTTCCTATCGGTCCGGCAGACCTATGCCCATGGTGAACAGCGAGATTATTTTGATCATCCCAGTACGGTTGGCTGGACCCGATTAGGAACGCAGAAAAATCCAGGCGGTATGGCTGTTATTCTCAGTAATGGCGATCAGGGCTACAAGTGGATGGACATAGGCCAACCGAACCGTACTTATATCGATATCACTGGACATATCGACAAGCTCATAACAACGGATAAGCATGGCTGGGCAAATTTTTGTTGTGAGGCAGGATCTGTATCCGTGTGGGTACCGCAGTAGAAGGATTTCAAATCACCTGACTTAGTAGGGACCGCATCTTATCATCTTCCGCAATAAGAGTTTTGGGACTATAGGGGTGTGAGTAGCATTGGATCAAAACGTATGTCAAGCATCTCTAGCTTGCTGCACCAATTAAACCTCTCTGGCGGAAGAGGGCTGAAAGTCTTATTCTGCCGTTGAGTAGTTGAGCACTTTTGCAATTCAAAGATGGGGCTACCTCAAAAAATCCGAATCCGCTCAATCTCCGTCTGAGAGAGCTTTTCCCTGCGACGGTCATACAGCTTCGTCGTTCTCGGATCCTCATGGGCCGCCATTTCCTGGGCAATATCCAAACTACCCCCATTCTCTAGATAGTTGGTAATCCCAGATCCCCGAAACGAATGGTTGCAGATACGAGTTTCAATCTGGGCATCCAGCCCCCGCCGCTGCACCATATACCAGGCACTATTGGCACTGAGTCGATTTGAGCTGAGCTTTCGAGAACGCCCACGGGTCGAAGGAAATAGGGGACTTTGCTTCTCCCATCCATCCCCCAGCTGATGGGCAGCTGCCTCAATATATTGGTCTAGGTATTCCTCCAACAGATGATGCACCGGACGTTTCAAATATTTGCCCCCTTTCTCATGGAGCCGTACAAAGGCCCGCTTCCCCTGCACAAAATAGTCTTCTACGTTCATGGCCACCACCGCCCCAACGCGGGCAAAGGTAAAGAACATAATCCCAATCAGCGCCCGGTCGCGTAGGCCGATCACCTGCGAAGCATCAAAGCTGCTAAAGAGTTGTTGTAAATCCTCCAGTTCCAACACCGGAGTCTTGCCCTCCTTCACCTTGTGCTTCGGCCCTTTGACCGACTTCGCTGGATTCTCCTGAAGCACCTTGCCGTCAACCAGCCACTCAAAACACTGCCGCAGCGCCGCCAGGTGCTGGTTCACCGTTGGGGCCGATTTTCCAGAGCGCAACAACACCTCCCGGTAGGTCGCCACATGGGTAAACTGGATCGCGGCCAGGTCGCGCACCCCATTCTGGTCGCACCAATCGAGAAACTGATAGACCGCCCGGCGATACGCCTTGCGAGTATTCCCATTCTCAAGATGGGCAATGAAGAACTCCACAAACCGCCATCCCGCCTTCTCCGACGTCTGAGCCACCACGACCGGCACCGGCACCGAAAGCCCTGGCGCAACGACGAGCCCACCCCCCTCAACGCGATCGCACTTTTCCAACATGCCTCACCCCACTCCTGTCAACCGCTTGTCACACACCTTAACCCCCACCCTCTACTCCACTTTTTATACGTCATAATGTCTTTTTATCTTGGATAAAAAACAAGTGAGATCGCAAATCATCACACGATAGAAATGTAGTCGAATGATTACAAAAAATGAATCTATTTGCTGATTTACAGTAAATTTTTGACAAACGGTCATTCTGACAATCTGCCTACTAGAGATGTAGTTGATGCATCTTGGGAAGACCCGTTGGAAGATGAGTCAGTTCAGGATAGGGTGTGGACTCAAAGTAAAGGCCATTCGTCGAAAGTGTAAGCTGCTAGAAAATAAAAAATCCAAACATGGTTTGCTTGGATTGAAAAAGAGTTGAACGAGATCATTGCGATTTCAGCTCAAGAGGGTGTGGAGCTGTGAGTATTGAAGTCAGCCAAATGACCCCGATTGTGGGGGGGATTGTGCTAGAGACAGGGCAAATCATCCCGATCAAATTCAAGGGACGCGAATTCAACGCGATTGTGATCGATCCAGATGGCCTGGGGAGCGGTAAACCTACTATTGGCGTGGGATATCGGGGGATGAGTCGGCATCTACAATTACCAGTTTCAACCATTTTCAAGAGGGTGTTTCCTTTAGAGGGGGTTGAATGGCTAGAACTGCCATCTGGCAAGCGCTTTAGGGTGTTTCGTTTAAGCGGCAATGACGGCAACGAATACAATGCGATTGAAGCGTCGGACTGGGTTGAGATCGCAGCGGACTGGTTAAAGAAACCGGGGCGCTTGGGGCAAAAGGCTAAAGAGGGGCTCATTGATTTCCTGGCCTGGTATGCAGCTGAAGGTCTCTACGCCCAGGCGTATACCTTTCTTAAACAGACCTACACCCGTGAGGATAGCGAAGTCATCCAACAGTGGCTGGTTTCAAGAGAAGCGGGTAAGCCTTATCGCAAAGACTGGGCCTATGTGATTGCGGATAAAGGAGGTGCCAGCCCCTACAAATATGGCAAATGGACCAATTATGTCTACCGGGGGCTTTTTGGGATGGATGCCGCTGAGATGAAAGAAATCTGGGAATCGCCTGTATCGGGTTCTCGCCACGTTGCTCGGAACTACATTCCTGAGTCCGTCGGATTAGAGATGGTGGGCTACTGTGAAAAGCTGGTGTCTATCTATGAGCTGGATGACCTGGAGCGGGCTCATGATGAAGCGATTCGCATGACTCAGATTAAGTTTCAGCAGCGGTTGGATTCAGAACGGTTAGGCGGTTGATTTGACCATTGATAGGAGAGTGGCACTATGGCTCAATCTGCCCCAGTCGATATTGCCCGCACGTTGGTGACCCGCCATCTAGACCCGCTTCGACTGGTGGTAGATGAGGATAGGTTAGACCTCAATGTTCTAACGAAGCAGCCGATTCCGCATTGGCAACCGACGACGAAGGCAGTGGTGTATGAGCAAGTTTCAAAACTCTACATCGATATTGAAACCCTGGGGCTGAACCCGAGGACGGATCGCATTATTGCCGTGGGCCTGCGAGATGAGTGCGGTGTTAGTTATAAGATTTGCGACCAAAATGAGCCATGGCTACTGAAGCAGACCATGGCAGCGCTGAAGAAAAAAAGCCCCCAATTGCTCATTGGCTATAATCACTTGGCGTTTGACTTGCCTTTCATCATCGAGCGCTGTAAACAGCATCAGGTGCAACATCCCTTTAAGGTGAGTTCTAAAGAAAAGCGCATTCGGGCAGCTCGCATGAATGGAAAGCCCCTGATGTACCGTCAGATTTATGTGGACGGGCTGGATCTCATCGACGTGTACCATCAAGTGCTGATTCACGACTTTTCAACCC
>JBCDDJ010000125.1:0-14784 GCA_039180385.1 Cyanobacteria bacterium P01_G01_bin.38
CGTTGATTTTTGCAATCTACCAGCAGGTCCAGCGTTTCTAGGACAGTCTGGCCAATCAGAACGCTATCGCCTGTCACTAAAGCCGCTTCAATGGTTTCGCGGCCATCAACCTCAATGATTACAGGCCCCGTAACCCCGACCATTTCTTCTCGTCCATCGGCATATTGAGCCCGTTGCTGCGCTCGAATCGTTAGCCCTAATTTCTCAACGATTGCAGATGAAAGTACTGTCCTAACTGAACCTGTATCGACAAGAGCGGCTACCTCGCAATGTCGGGGTAAATTAGGATTCAATAACCCACGCTTCACCGGTATTCGTCCACGGAGTTGGTTAAATTGACCTTCACCTCAACGGCTCTCATCGCATCCTGTCTACCAGTTGGGCTTGGTAAGCTGATCATGCTGCTTCCTGTCCAGCAAGGACGGTATGCATCCTTCCTGATTCTAGAAAAACTTTCGCTTCAAGAAATCTGGGTGGCAGAAATGTTTGCATTGATATTGTCACTGTCTAAGCTTGCTCCGAGCTTATCGGCAATGCCTTCAATCCAGGCTTCGTCTTGTTTTGTATAGCTGCGGGGAGCGTTGGCCCCTAAAAGTAAAACACCTTTTGCCCCCATGGGCTGACAAATAAGGCCCTGGGTATTTTCGGGCAGGTAGCCAAACTCTACTCGACCGGGGTAAAGCTTGAGGTTAACCAAATACACAGGCTTTTGCTGCTGGAGGACTCGCTCTAAAATCGGGCCAGGCTGGACCGCCGCCGAAGGGGCTAAAATACCCCGACGCATCAGCACAGCACCGTCATAATAGGCGACAATAGAGCGGGTCACGGTGTTGGTCAGCAACAGATGAGACGCCCAGGCCAGCTCAGTTTTAATCGCATCTGCCAGCTCGTCTTTGAGCTCAAAGCCTTCTTCACCCATCAGCTCTACCGTATCTGGCAATTTAGGTTGGAGCTGCTGCCACAGCAGCCCAGTCAAGATCAAAATCGCACTGAGGATCACGCCTAACGCATCCGCTCTGGCTTGCGAATCTGTCAGGACAGGGGTCATCAGGCGATTGATCATCAGCAAACTCCCGCCCAGCCCCCCGACCACGATGGGTAAGCGCCGTAGGACTTGGTTTTGATCAGGCTTGGCCATAGTAGCTGTGGTCTAGTTACACGTCACTCCCAGATCTAGTGTATCTTTAGCGGGTAAAACACCTGTTCTGGCAACAAGGGACACGCAGATATGACTTGGTTATCCCCTTTTAACGTGGCTCTATTCAAACTGGCTCCTTTGCAGCTGGCTTTTTTGAGCTTATTGCTGGGGAGCGGGGCCTCCAAACCCATTCAAAGTTTAGACTTAGCCTCTTTGGCACTAAAGCCCACGTGGGAGTCGCCCTGGCTACAGCAAAAGCTGGTGGCTGATCCGCAGGCGGCCCAAATCGTCAATAGCTATGTGTCTAATCTTTCCAGTGCTGGGTTTTCCAGTGATTTTCAGAGTGTATGGATGGGTGTAGATAGCTATCCGATTGCTAAGTATCAAGAGGCCCAGCGATTACCGGCGGCTTCCTTGACGAAGATTGCGACAACCCTGGCGGCTCTCGAAACCTGGGATGTGGATCATCGCTTTGATACTCTGGTGGGCTGGCGCGGCACCCTCACTGATGGAGTTTTACAGGGTGATTTGATTGTGCGTGGCGGCGGTGACCCGCTGTTTGTGTGGGAAGAAGCGATCGCACTCGGCAACGCGCTCCAACAGCTAGGCATTCAGCGAGTGACCGGCAACCTGATTATTGTTGATGGCTTCGTGATGAACTTTAAAACCGACCCCCTGGAGGCGGGCAGTTTACTCAAAGAAGCCATCAATGTGAATACTTGGGCGGCGGATGTCCAGCGCCAATATCAGACGATGCCACCGGGGACCGGGCAGCCCCGCATTCAAATCGACGGAACGGTGCAGGTTGGCTCGCCCCTAGCGACGGTTAATCAGGCTTCGGGCTGGCTGCTGCGCCATCAGTCGCTACCGCTAGCGGCCATCCTCAAAGCGATGAATATTTATAGCAATAACGTCATGTCGGATTTGGTCGCCCAAACCTTGGGCGGCCCCGCCACTGTTATACAGGTTGCAACTCAGGTGGCCGGGGTTGATCCGGTTGAGATTAGCCTAGTCAATGGCTCCGGTTTAGGGGAAGACAATCAGATTTCGGCTAAGGCAGTGGTGCAAATGCTGCAAACGATTCAGGCTAGGCTAGCGGTGCATCAGCTGACGATTGCTGATGTATTTCCGGTGTCGGGGACGGATACCGGCACTTTGATCGATCGTACCCTGCCCCATCATTCTGCACTTAAAACGGGCAGTCTGGCCGTGGTCAGTGCCTTGGCGGGAGCCTTTCCTACCGAGAAAAAGGGGGTGGTGTGGTTTGCGATTATTAACTATGGCTCTGGGCTTGATGAGCTGCGCTACCGGCAAGATCAACTGCTGGCTGACCTGGAGCAGCGCTGGGGCAAGGCAAAGGAAATTCCACCGGAGCTGAAGGCGACAATTCGGTTTAATCAAGGGCCTTATCGGCTTGGGGATCCGGCGAGGAATCAAAAAATGTGACGTTTGGACAGGGCACGGTGACCGTGGCCCCTACGGGGTGATTTCGGTGATGACGTCGCCGCCACTGACCACGACGGTTTGTCGGTCGAGATTGCCGTTGGCCCGTTGGCCCGTGACCACCGTGGCCGGGTTTTGCTGGCGATAAGTGACGTTGCCATTGGCCGCGACGTCCTGGCTTTCGATTTGCCAGGATAGGCGATCGGCGGTGAGTTGGGAGCTGTCTTTGGCTGCGATCGCACGCACATTGCCCATAAAGTTGATCAGCTGCTGTTTGAGATCCATCTGGGCTTGGGCAGCGGTGACCGTCAGCTGCTGTTTCGGTTGCTGCACCCGCACGGGGGCGTTGATGGCGACGGTTTCTGCCTCAAGATTCCACAAGGCGACGCTGCTGGTGGTGACCACAGGCTCCTGCTCTAGGAGTTCGAGTTTGACGTTTTCTTGGAGACGAACGGTTTTTTGATCGAGCTTGACTTCTCCCTGGTTGCCCGTCACCCGGTCGGTGACCGTCTTGTCGTCTTGACTCTTAAATTGCTCTACTTTGAGCCCTTGCTTGGTTTCGATCCGTTCTTGCTCGAGGTGCCAGGTGATAGCGGTTGCCTGGAGGCCAAACCAGGGAGCTTGGGTAGTCGTGCCGACCACCCCGCCTTCTAACTCGAGTCGCTGCGCTTTGTTATAAAGTCTAGCCTTTTGGGCCGATGCTTTGAGCTGCGGGTGGTCGCCGTTGATGCTATCTTCGACCAGTAACAAATCTTCTTTAGGTCGCCATTCTAGCTTCTCGCCCTTGAGGGTCACTTTGCTGTCAATCCCGGTGGCAACCACATTACCCTCTAGGACAAACTCACGACCTGCTTGGTCAATGTTGCCGCGATCGCCCTTGACCTTGTAAATGGGCCGATCGTCTTGATAAAACTCGCCCTCGACAGCTTTAATATCAGCAATTTGCTGATCGGGGCTGTAAGTCACCTCTTTGGCTTTGACCTTCCAGAGCAAATTGCCGTTTTCATCGGGCTGTTCAAGGGTGACATTTTGCAGGGTTAGCCCTGGCTCTTGGGCTTCGACCTCTTCTGGTGTATTAATGCTCTCCAAGGTTTGGCGCGAAGCCTGCCAAGTATAGATGGCGACGCCTATGACGCCGACCACCGCTGCAATCACCGTCAACTTATACCATTTGGTCATGCGAGTAGTCATGCGAGGGCAGCAGCCAATTTAAAGAGACGACTGTAGCCCATCCTATCGCTTAAGGTTGCTCGTCATTGCCTTCCATGACGCCAATGGTGGTCAGGGGACGATAGGTGTAGCTGCCCTGATGTCGAGGGGTTTTCTTAATGTCGTCCTTGATGCCATCTAAATCAATGTAGCGATCAGACACATTGATCAGGCTGTCGCTGGTCATTGATCTCAAACTAACCACCTCAACCCGCACACCGCGATAGCTGGCTGCATCAACTGCATAGGCCAGATCGCCGTCGCCACTGACTAAAACCGCCGTATCGTAACAGCCCACCAGGGCCATCATATCGACGGCAATTTCTACATCTAAATTGGCCTTTTTAGACCCATCCGGCAGCTGTACCAAATCTTTCGCAATTACCCGATAGCCATTGCGGCGCATCCACAGCAAAAACCCCTGCTGCTTTTCGTTAGCGCGATCGACTCCAGTATAGAAAAAGGCTCGAAACAGTCGGGAGCCAGAGGTGAGACGGCAGAGTAGTTTCGTATAGTCAATTTCTATGCCAAGCTGAAGGGCGGCATAAAAAAGATTAGAGCCGTCAATAAAAATGGCTACTCGACCACGATTTTCTAGCACCTGCTCTGGGGTAAACACCGTGTCGTGACCAAGAATTTCATGGTGATTCAGCATGACTTAATTATTTCTCAACTTTTATGGATAATTTGCTTTTCTATGAAAACCCTATCGATACGTGAAACAAGCCCATTCTTAAAACTTTGATGACCTTAAAATATGCCCTTAGAAGGTAGATGCAAGATTTGGACAAGGTCTAAAGATTTACTACAGGCTCGATTCAGTTGACCCGCATCAAGGGGGCGTCTTAAGGTTGAAATTTAACAGCCAGCTATGTGTTAAACCCTTTGATGAGAGGAATTTATTGGATTTGGCACATGAGACAGTAGCTAAAAAGCGCTGATTTAAGACAATTCTAACTTCATCTTCATCATACATTAGAGATTTAAGGAAACAGGGCTCGCAAGCTAAGCTTAATCTCTTCTCAAGAAGTGACGCTGTCGAGAGTTGTCTTTCCCTTGAGAATGTATCTCAGAGTTCAACTTTTCTTAAGGCTTTTTGCAGGGTTATGAATCGAGCAATACAGATTATTTTTTATCTTCATTAAGACATGTGGGTTCCTCTGTTGATTTTCTAATGTTTTCTTTAGAAATATTTGAGATTTCAAGGATAATTAATTAGCTTTAGTGAAAGCATTCACTTTTTGATTGGGTATCCCAAAACCAGCTATATTGCCTGTGTTCGTTTAACCGCACTTAAGGCCTATGGGCATTGCCAGACTGTTTTCCCTCGGCGGCGTGGTCATGTGGCCCCTGCTAGGGGCTTCTATTTTGGTGGTGACTCTCATCTTTGAGCGGGCTTTATTTTGGTTTAGAGTTTCTCGGCAGCAAGATCAGGTGATTCGCCAGAGTCTTAAACTCTATGCCCGCGATCCCCAAGGCGCGATCGCACAGCTCAAAAAGCATACCAACCTTCCCCTAGCCCGCATCTTTTTGGCGGCCCTTTCCCTTGATGAGGCGACCCCCGATGAGTTTCGGTTGGCCCTCGAAAGTGCCGCCCAGGCTGAAATACCTTTGTTAAAAAGATTCAATACGATCTTTGAGACGGTCGTCGGGGTCGCACCGTTACTCGGCTTATTGGGCACCATTTTGGGGCTGATTGGGGCGCTCTCATCTTTAAACTTTGGCGATGTGGGTGGCGAACGCGCCACCGGAGTTACCTCAGGGATTGGTGAAGCCCTCTATTCCACCGCGTTTGGCCTGGTCGTTGCGATGCTCACGCTGCTTTTTGCTAACCTGTTTCAAGGGCTCTACCGCCGTCAGCGAGCTGCGATTGAGGAGTATGCGGGGCGACTAGAAATTCTCTATAGACGATCTTATCGACGGTATCAGGCTCAGATTCGCGATCGCAGGCCCTACGGCTAAAACCTACGATATTTTGCCAATTGCATCAGCGATAACTGCTTGAGATAATAAAACAAGCGATATTTATAAGCTATGTCTAGGTTTAAGCCTTGAGTCGCCCCTAGGGGCTGATGGGGTGAAGCTGGACGTGTCAAAGCATAAAACTGAGCTATTAGATTTATTTAGGCGTTATGGCAACATGAAAGGCAAGTGGCTGACCTGGTTTGTGAGTGGTGTGTTGGCGGGGATGGTAATGCTAATTGTGGTTACCTCCGGTGCGACGGAGCGGCCTTTAGCTCAGATTAAATTTGCCGTTGGGCTCCCTGAGACTGAGTCTTCTCAACAAGAAGCGCTAGTGGCGAGTCGCGATCGCAACGCCCCTCAGGATTTTATTTACACCGGAGCTGATACCCTGGCCCAGTCAGGTCCCCGTTACCAACCCCGCGAAGAAATTGCCTTTGCCGACCCGACTAACTACGGTGAACGCTATGCCGTCGATGCCTTCGGGCAGCCAGCTAATAACCCGTTTGTGGTTGTGCTGCACGAGACCGTTGGCTCAGCGATGAGCGCCATCAATACGTTTCAGACGCCCCACCCCCGCGATGAAGACCAGGTCAGCTACCACACCCTGATTGCCCGAGATGGCACCGTTATTTATGTCGTCCCCCCTGAGAAGCGAGCATTTGGGGCCGGTGACTCTGTTTTTAACGGTCCTAATGGGCCAGAGAGCGTGACTACCAATCCAGCCTTTGCCTCGTCAGTCAACAATTTTGCGTATCATGTCTCGCTAGAATCGCCCTCCGATGGGCGTGATGCCCGCACTAGCCATAGCGGTTACACTGACGCCCAGTATCAGTCTCTCGCCTGGCTCTTAGCGCGTACCAATATTCCTGATGAGCGAATCACGACTCATCTGGCGGTGGATCGCTCTGGTGCTCGGCAAGATCCCCGCAGTTTCAATGCACCCCAGTTATTCCATTTGCTGCATGAGTACCCTAACCGGCAGACCCTGCCGGGATAGATCATTTAATCTTCCATTCATTTAATAAAAAGGGCTTTCTCCTGGGCGCGCCGCTTGACCAGCCCCGGTAGCACCACGCCATCACTATGCACCCAGCGATCAAACTCAGCCGCAGCTCCCTTGCGATCGCCCTGATTGAGTTTTTGGGCCAATGTCGAGTTTTTGAGAGCATCGGCCCCTACGTTATAGGTAAAGCTGGTCAGCGCGTGTAGCTCAGTTGTCCTTAGCGGCATCCTGACGGTTGATTGGACGGCGGCCTGGGCCTGACCTAAGTCATGTTGCAGGTACTGTTCGGCCTGCTGACGGGTGATCGTATCCCCTAGCTGCACTGGATGATTGTCAGGGTATCGGGTGGTTCCCCACCCAATCGTAGGAATGCCTGATGGGTCTAGATAGGCTTGGAGTCTAAGGCCTTCGCTGGCCTTGATGGCATTTTCTAGCTGTTTGCCCGATAGACTGTAGGGCTTGCGGCCTGTTAATGCCCAGATCAGATAGCCCTGCTGAGGATGTTCGTGGATGCCGGTAGACTGCTTCCGCTGTCTCCAATCCAGATGGGGCGCACCGATGCCGCTCTCGCCTGTGCGGGCAATTAAATGACCAGCTGAGTAGTGTCCCGTCTTGCAGTTTTGCAGGTGCAAGGCTTGAAAGCGTAGCCCTGAGATTGACTCTGGTGTGATTTCGGCCACCAAGCCCCCGCCATTAGGGTCTTGCCAGCAGTCAATTTTAGTTTTGGTGCCAGGGTCTCCAATGGCATAAATCGGGGTGCCGTTGGGAGTCGCCAGGTCAACCCCCCGATGGTTGCTGCTGGCCCCCGCTGGCAGATGGGTGGTGTCGCGCCAGCCGTAGCCCGAGGTGACGGTGTAGCCTGCAATGTTTTCGCCCTTTTGAACCGGCTGATTGAGCACAGGTGAGATCGCATCTACCTGTTCAAATCTCTCTTTAACGATGCGACCGATAGGCAGCGCGGTCTCAACCACAGTGTTGAGGGCAGGGATCACAACCGGCATGAGGATACCCGCTGACAGCAACACACACAGGCCCGTGATGGACCAGTCGCGCCGCTGATGCTGCAACGCGATGCGATAGCGAAAATCCGGGGAAAGTTCTTCGAATTGAGGTTTAACGATTGAGCCTGGCATGATCCACCTGACTCCATTCGTCAAAGGTTACATCCAGGGCGAGCCCCGCCTCCGTCAGCCAGCGATAAGATCCATCGGCCAGCTGACAGGCTGGCACCCCCAGCCATTGGACCGTCAACAGCTCTGACTCGCCGACGAGGGCTTTTCTCATGCTGGCCTGGTGGTCTGTAATCGTGCTGGGATTCAGTATCTCTGTACAGGGGCGCAGTCGCTTATCTGTAGCGGGGACCGTTTCGGCCTGAGCCCAGGCGGTGTCTAGCTGGCTGGCAATTGATTTTAGGTAGAAAATGGGATTAGCAAACGTGCCGTAGCCCGGCTCTGCAATATCCATCGCCAAGGTCAAAAGGGCGATGGGGATGGCTGCGATCGCGCCGTTTCTAATCTGAGTCCTCCTGGTCGGCGTTCTTCTAACCTGACGCCTTTTAATCATTTGGAGTCTCCTAAACTGGGTTGGGCTCACGGCGACTGCTCTCCATCGACGCGAACGGCCCGAATCACGGGCCGAGTTTCAACCGGGGTTGCAGGCTGCGCCCCCCCCAGCATCACGTCATGGACTCCCCCAGCTAGCCCCTGGGTGGGGGGGGCCAAGATAGCCGCCAGGTTGCACCCCGCCACTACCGGGTTCCAGCCATCCCCGATGCAGGCTTTGACGTCACCGCGGAGCAGATTAAGCCCGCCGCTCAGTCCGGCAGATCCAAACCAGATGACAACGCCAGTGGTCGCGACCGTTCTGAGGGGGTGATGCCGAAAAGCAGACAGCCAGGCTCTAATAGCGATGAAACTGGCCGCCGCATCGTCGGCGGGCAAAATCGTGAACACAGGATGGCCCTTGCCCGTGGCGTCAAAATATCCGCCATCTCCCACATTTGAGTGAGGGTTAGCCCGGTTATGGGCAATGGCTGCCCGCTGAATCGGGACGATAGACGGGTTGAGATCGATGATTTCTGCATCGATAACTTCGTTTTTCTGCTCAGCGTCTGACATGGGTTTAGGCTCCAAAAAATTTTGAATGGTTTGCTTTTAGCTGCCGCCATTGCTCCAATGAGGCATACTCAGAAATGGCATTTTTGAGCAAGTCTGATACCTCTCGATAGGCCCTCCCCTGGTGGACCCCCCAATATTCAACGATCAAATCTTTGGGAGTTTTATGAGACAGCAGGAGGTCGATGGCTTCTACCGGGGTGATCGGTTTTTCGGGCGGTTTCGCCGAAAACACAGACGTCAACGTTGACCCGTCTACCAGCTCCCACGATTTTTCTAAATCATCACAGTCTTCTGAGACAGTCAGCGTTTTGGCGTCTGTAGGCTGGTTGACGGCCTGCTGATAGCTTTTGCGAGCCTCTAGATGAAAACTGGCGGGCAGCGCCACCAAGACCTCAGCTAAGACCTCAGGGTTAAACCAGGCTGGATAAGCAACCGATGCCTGAACGGGTTTACCCTCTGGGTCAACGTCAATCCCCATGACGGTCGCCTTATGACTCACCACTGGCACGCCCGTAAGGGTTCTCGCGCCGTGCAAACTGAGCACAATATAGTCGTGCTTAAAGGGGGGAGCCCCTGCCCTTGTATGGCTGCCGCTGAGTGGCCCTCTGCGCTGACCGTGGGCCACCAAAATAGGATGCTCACAGGCTTTATGAGACTCGGTAGTAATACTGGTAAAGAGTCCGTCAGGCGGTTTTATCTCTTTAGCTGACCGACGGCTAAATTGCTTATCTGGCCGTAGGATAAACTCATCCAGGACATGGGTAAGCGGTTCTGTATAGGGGTATGGGGGACGTTTTTTGGTTTTGAGTTTTTCCAGGTAGTCACTGACCCGGTCTGCGATCGCATCGAGGTCGTGACCGCTTCTAAAAGACTGCCCAGGCCAGCCCGCTTCCTGGTGCCCCAGGGCATTGACATCGCGAATCACATGCTGACGGATAATCATCCTCAGGTAGGCCAGGGCGACGGCAAAGCGAGTCTTGCCGCTGCCCTGGGGGCCGACGATCAGCAGCGTATTACACTCCAGCAGCTTGAGCAGCCAGTGGTAGTCAGGGTTGGTGCGAATGGCATCCGCCACGGCCTGACGAAGACTAAGACCGGGGACGGGCTTTTCAAGTCGGGGGGGGGCGAGTGGCTGCATTGGCCGCTGAGCGGGGTCAAAATACCACCAGGCTCCCAGGCCCAACGCCATCAGCGACAGGCCAATCACGGGCAGTCGATGGGGGTTACAGGTCTCGTAGGCGACCGTCTCGCCATTGGCAAACCGCTCCAGGTCTGCTGGGGTCAAATTGGAGCACTCAGGCTCTGTGAGCACCAGTGCTGAGGCCATTGCCAGCCCCCCCAGCGCGCTCCACAATCGATAGGCAGATTTCACTGGTCAACCTCCCGCAGCTCCTGTGCTTTGGCTTCTGCGGTGACTGCCCGCAGCAGCTGATGGTGCTCCACCAGATCGGTAATGGCGACCTGGGTGAGCGACACTTCGGGTTCAGACATTCTGCCGCCAGACCGGGCCAGCTCAGCGGCTTTGACCCGCATTGTGGCCAGCAGCATCGTCTGCCAGTCGCGGTTGTTTCTGGCCTGCTCGATTTGGGCAACTGCATCTAACGTGAATTGGTCTAGCGGGCACTCAATCGACTGTCGGTAGCATCGAGCAGTGGGGTCAATGGTCTGCTTTTCGGCTTCGGCATAGATGCGTTGAGCTTCTTGACTGAGCAGCTGACCTTGAAACTCATCGAGCTGCATCAAACTTAACTCGATGGCAGAGTCGGTATCTTCGACCGCACCGCTGACGAGGGCGGATTTATCCATTTGGACAGCCTGGGGCGCATACTGACCCACCGGGGCAGAAGACTCTCTGAGGGTCAACCCAAGCAAGATCAGCGCACCTGCGCTCAGCCCACAAATGATTTGATTTTTACGGTCTTGCCACCAGGCACTCACCTGGGGGACATTGACAAGGCTGCGATCGGTTGGCTGAGCGGGCAAATCGGGCGAAAATGGCTGCACTTCGCCATAGAGAAACGGATTGGCGGGTTTGAGCTTTTGTCCTGGTTGGGTCATGGTAGGAGAGTCCTGCTTTGAGGGGGAGCGCTAAGAATAAGGTCAGCAAGCGGCACCGTTGCGTTGGCGTTAGCGGAGCCATGCCCGATGGGGCTATAGCCTCTCCAAAGGAGAATCGCACGTAGTTCTCTTGATTTGAGACGTCCTTACAAGTTCTGTCCAGAGGGGAAACACCCCCGGTATAAACAGCCTTCTGCCCACAATGTGTGACCAGGGCTACCTGACACAGATAGCCTCTCCGCGGGGAAGCGTTGGGCAATTTGCCCAAACCTGTTTGAAATCAATGGCTCTAACGCAAACATGGCTGGGCCTTAATCGACCACAGCCATGTCTATTGGAGAGTTCAGTTTTCGTAAATCCGTACAGCCTTAATCGTCGAACCCAATCGCTAAACCCACAGATCTAGATTTAAATCGTAATAGCCAGCCTGTTCGGGGGGATACGCTCCCGCTTCGATGCGGCGAATAATGTCAGGGAGGGCATTGATATACTTTGGCCCCCGAGCAATCGGATGTACCGTCCACGCATCGGGGTTGGCCAGGGTTGCCCGCCAGCCGTCGGTGGCCTCTAGCTCGCGAGACACCATCACCTCCCAAGAGTCGAGAAAGCCGCGCCCGGTCCAATGGTTAAGCCAGGTCAGCAGCCGGGGCGGCAGCTGTTTAATCCAATCGCGCTTATACCCCATCCACAGCACTGGCAGCGGCAAAAAGGCATCAAAGGTTTGCTTGTTGAGCAAATAGGCGCGGCTGCCAAAAAACTTAAACCGATAAAAGCCATCGTCAGCTTCGTAATCTACTTTTTGATGCAGCACCCCGTCGGCTCGGGGTGGGCCTGCCAGCGGGCGAATAAATAGCACCTCAGGCCGTTTATTCATCAGCTCAATACCTTCTTGTACCCAGCTGTGGCCCGGTTTTTGGTGGAGCAGCATGTCGCTGTCATAGTGCACCACATAGTCACCGACGGTTTCCTCGAGAGAGAAAATGGTGCCCAAGATAGGATATCCCTTGTAGTTGTGGGTGGGCTTGAGGGCAGCTCCAAAGTGTTTTTTGTAGATTTTTTTCCGATAGGCTTCGGAGTATTCCATATCCACCAGGCGGTCAACCCAGCCGTCTCGCTTGAGGCGATCGCAATAGTCCCGCAGTTGCGCCAGGGTGCCAATGCCGGGGCGACCCACTTTATCGCCTGTGAGGGGAGCTGTGTCGATAAACAGAACCCGCTCTGTAAACGGGATATTGCTCATCCGCACCAGATGGGGGATGGTTTCAAGCATGAACGGAATGTCCGTTCGCGCCACCATAATCGATAGAGAGCAGCTGGGGTGAGACATGGGCGGTGCGGGTTCTAAATTTTGAGTTTTGAGTTTTAGGTCTTGAGTTTTTGTTTGAGCGGTAGGGTGAGCATTGCCCACCTTACTGAGGGTATGGCTTCTTAGTTCTATCTAGGTTTTTAAGGTTTGTTTGAGTCGCTTCATCCAGCGGTTGAGACGAGGTAGGGTGGGCATTGCTCGCCTACCTGAGGAATTGGGTTTTGGCCGAGGCGCATCGTCATCCAGATATCGATAATATTCCCACAGGCTGCGATAGGGGCCACCGGGGCGCATTGGAGTACCTGCCCAATGCAGGTAGCGCAAGCGGCGATCGCCGTCATAAAGCATATGATCCCGCTCTTGAAAGTGGGACATTCCCCCCCAGCTACCGGTCTCATCGGGTTTGACCTGGGTAATGTTGAGCCGATGGGGGATAGTTTTGAGCACCAGATAGTTCATAATCGGCTGGTCGGTAGTGCCCCCGGCAAAGTCAAAATATTCGCGGTGCTGAGCACACTCTTGCAGTCGTTCGTAGAGTTGGCTCAGGGACAAAGCGCTTTTTTTAGATCCCCAAAGTCCGCTGTTAAAAACATCTCGGACGATCTCAGCGGGAAAAACGCCTTGCTCAATCGCCGTGCTAGCAAAGACATCTCGGAGTTTGCGGCCCTTAAAGTGGTAGTCACAACAGATAAAGTCAGCCTCATTGAGATAGGTCAGGGTGTCTGACACCGGCTCAAAAAAAAGAATGTCGGTATCAATGTAGAGAAATTCGTCGAGGGGGCCAAACCAGGCAGCGAGTTTGCGCATCTTGTTGGGTAGCGCTAAAAAGTCACGGGGAAAGATCTCGCCAATTTTTTGGGTGAGACTCTCGAGAAAGGCTAAATCGGGGAACAGCTTAACCTGGTAAAGTCGATGGAGTGTCTCAAAAACCTGTTGATAGTTTTGATCGAAGGGGATTAGATAAACCGGCACCTCAGGATCGTGGAGGCGCAGGCTGGCTAGCAGTGCGATCGCATTGTCGGCGACCTTCTCATTCGCCACAATATAAACTCCCCGACTCATGAGGACCTCCCCAGGGCAGTTAGCTTGCGAAAGACCCGTTGTTTAAAGGTCGGCCCCTGTTTGTAGTAGTGCGGCTTACCCTTTAGATTGGGCATTTGCTCGGGCTCGTGCAGATAGCGATAGTGTAAAAAAGTATCCCGATAGGGAAAGTCGATATTTTCCCCTGAGCACAGACGGCGGAAAATTTTGGAGGATACGCCGATATAGTGCAGGTAGGTGAGCCGCTTGCCTTTGTCGTAGAGAATATGGTCGGTCTCTTTGAAGTGCAGGGAGCTGACCGCATTGCCAGTGGTTTCCTCTCGGGGGCGGCTGAGGGCAACGTTGTGGACCTTTAAACCATTGGACATGACCATGTAGTTTAAAAGCGACTGGTTGGGGGCTCCCATATAAAGCACGTCAGCGTCGCCCTGGCTCAGTCTCTCCACAATCGCATCTAGACGCTCAGGCGGAAACAGACCCCGTTTTGAGGCGTAGCACCCAGAGCAAAAAATTTCGGTCCCGACTCGGCTGGGGCCAAATAGCGCGTCAAGCTTGGATGACTCGACATTAAAAATATGGGTTGGGTCTTTAAACTGAAAGTCATAGACCACGACGTCGGCCTGATCGAGGGGCTCGAACATAAAATCGAGGGGCTGCATGACCAGGGTGTCAGCATCTAAATAGAGAAACCGATCAAACAGGGCCGCCTCATCAAAGGCCACGTAGCGGTGGTTTTCACCCACTCGATAAAATTGAGTTTTGACTCCGGCGGCTTTCCAGTCTGCCAGGGCGGTGGGGTGAGTTTGCCAGACCCTGAGCGAATAGTCTTCCCACCGTTTAAAGAGTTCGGGCTGATTGAGTAGAGACACATTATCCCGGTTCTCGATCTCGGCTTGGAGCCTTTCAATTTGGTCATCATAAGCAATCACACAGACAGGCAGATGCCCAGAGTTCTGTTGAATGCTATTCAACAAAGCGACTAACTGGTCATAAACAACATCATTCGCCAGTGTATAAATACCTTTATTGAAATCCATAGTTCTATTTATGAGGATAGTAATTTGCTAAATATCCGAGAGACTGGCTGACTTATCTTGGCCCCCTTGAGATCTGTAGGCTGTCCTATGGGGCATATCTATCGTTTCTCTGAGGGAAAACCTCAAGGCTCTAAATTGATGTGGTTGAGATAAGCTATGTCAGAGGTTTTCAACATATTCTGACAGCCAATTTAATAAATTTAGCTTGTGTAAGATAACCTGTCTGGCTTCGGCAATCGCATCGCGTCGTTCGTGCCACAAATCGGGACTTGCAATCACCTCTCGAATATACTGCACACCCTTTTCGTCTAAGCTGGGCAAGCGCAAGAAACTGCCTTTTGGCAGCAGCTGATCGGCGGCTACCCCCCCGTAGTAAATGGGCAGACACCAGGCTAAGAGAGCATCCCACAGTTTTTCACTCACATACCACTGATTGTCTGCATAATTTTCAATAGCCAAGTTGTACC
>JBCDDJ010000126.1:0-14698 GCA_039180385.1 Cyanobacteria bacterium P01_G01_bin.38
CGAACCCCAGATGAGATTTATTATCAAACCAGATGAGGAGGCGAATGAAATGTGTAATACTCGTTGAAAGCGTATTAATTACGTTGACCTTTCAGAGCTTAACTGCCCTCTCAAGTTGTTCAGTCTCTGGGGTCCACTTCATTTCTGCTCAGCTACCTTGCGGTTAATCGGGGTATCAGGCAGCCCCAGACTCAGGTAGTGACGCTTGCGCTGCCAGCTAAAGACCAACTGCAATCGGTCATTGGAGCTTTTGAGTTGGACTGTGCCTTTCTTCGCCTTTGATCGCTTAGATTGGGAGCCAGACTGAGAAGCCATAATCGGAAGCGGGTATCGGTTAATCGGGGTGAATTCTTACCCCAAATTTACCCCAAAAATAGGTCTAAACTCGTCCAAAAGCACCCAACTTTAAAAAAGTTTGAAGCTCTACATATAGTGGAGGCAAGCTCTGAAGCCCTATGAATAAATGAGTTTCCAAGCCTTTGACCTAAAAGCCGATGGCGGGATTTGAACCCGCGACCGCTCGATTACGAATCGAGTGCTCTACCACTGAGCCACATCGGCGTACCAATTTGCGATTATAGCAGCTGACCGGGGGCCGACGGCAAGGGTGATGATTACCTGTCAAAATAGAAAGGTAATGCTCAAAGCTTGTATTTTTACTTATGCCTGAGTCAGGATCCAATCGTTCGAAATTGCAAAGTATGTCACCGGAAAAACGGGCCCGTTTGCTGGCAGAGGCACGGGCTCCGTTTAAAGGGTTGCGAAAGTTTGTATATGTTGCCTGTGGCGCATCTGGTCTGGTTGGGGGGATAGTTTTCTTGGCCCAGTTGGCAGCTGGCCGTGATGTGGGAACTGCACTACCAAACTTAGCCGTCCAGGCAGGGGTGGTGGGACTGATGGTGTTTTTATTTCGGTTAGAGGATCGAGGAAGCCGTAAAGGCTAGCGCTATGAGTGTTGAGAGAAATTCGGTGGTGTTGGTGCATGGCCTGTGGAATACGGTAAATATTTTCTGGAAGCTGCGATCGCACCTCGAAACCCACGGCTGGCATATCCATGCACCAAATTTGACGCCCAACAACGGTGATGTCGGCATTGAAGTACTCGCTCAACAACTATGCGCTTTTATAGAGCAACGGTTTGAGCCGCGTCAGCGTTTTGATTTATTAGGCTTTAGCATGGGAGGCCTGATCAGTCGCTACTATTTACAGCGACTAGGCGGGGTTAAGCGGGTCAAACGATTTGTAGCCGTTTCAACCCCCCACCGTGGGTCAATGATGGCTTGGTTTCGTCAAAATCCGGGGGGCCTACAGATGAGACCTGGCAGTCGGTTTCTTACAGATCTTAACCAAGATGCGCACCAACTTGAACAAATCCAGGTAACGTCATTGTGGACGCCGTTTGATGTGCTGGTGGTGCCTGCTTCGAGCGGGCAACTGGAGGTGGGGCAGTCGTTAAAGCTATCAGTGGCCACCCACAACAAGATGTTACGAGCAACAAGTAGCCTAGAGGCAATTGTCCAAAGCCTGTCTTAACCGCAGCTCTTAGTTGAGATGAATAATTGCTTTTCCCGGAATCAAGCGCTGTGATCTCAGTCGTTGTGAAGTAGAAAAACATGCTGTTAGATAAGGACATGATGTACGGATCAAGCCATCTACTAAACCATATCCAGCTAAAAACCTAAGGTTTTTAGCATTAAGACAAACTAAAAGTCTGGATGTGGGCAGGGTCCAATTGTATTTGCCACTACCAAGATTCAGGGAAATTATAAATTAATAGCTCAGGCAGAGCGCGATAGTTGCCAAAGCAGACTGGGGAATAAGCCCCTTAGCTGCAATCTGCAGAGCTCTTTTAGAATGGATTTCCACGGTGTGAGTGATCGTCCGTTTTCTTGACAATCCTGGAGTCACAAATACACGAAATGAGCGATTCAAAATATCAGATCAAGCCACAAGCTGGAAAGCTGAAAGTTCAGATTGATACTGGCGTAAAGCTGAATAAGGGAAATGTCAAAATAAATCAAGTTGTCACGACTAGAGGGGAAGCGATAGACAAGCTTCAACGCTACTTAGAAGATAACCCAGACGTTGCTTTTGAGTACTTCAGTAGTCAAGAAGAGTAGTAGGTTTCCTTAGCTTTCGAGCGGCCCAGTAGCAGGGCAAAAATTTAGAACTCCATGGGTTTAGCTATCTTTTAGGGCTTTAATGCGTTCGAGTATTTCCCTGGCAAGTCTCGACCACTCCGCCTGTTGTTGGTCTTTAGCGGTTCTGAGAACGCTATTCCTTGGCTGATTGTCCACGAGTGGACAATCACGAAATCTTCGGAGTAGCTGCCTACTCAGCATGAGATCAACAGGGATCTTCTTCCCTTTTGATCTTTTTGCAACACATCCTGATGCAGCACATATGATCAACTGATCAATGCAGCATGAGGCAGACTAACAAATACGAGGGAGCTGTTCGCCACTCAGCAAATCAAGAATGCGCTGTGCCCCCATCGAATTTTGCAAGGTCACCTGATGGGTTTGATCATCAACGACCTTGCCAATAATTTGGGCGGATGAATGGTATCGGCGTAAGCAGGCTAAGGCAGAGACCGCTGCTGCTGCTGGAACAAACGCTACAAAACGACCTTCATTGGCGACATAAAGCGGATCGAGCCCCAAGAGTTCACAGGCTCCCTGCACTTCTTCTGCGACAGGTATAGGGGTTGCGTTTAGCTGAATATGTAGCTTTGCGGATAGGGCAATTTCGTTGAGAGCACTCGCGAGGCCGCCTCGGGTGAGATCGCGTAAGCAGTGGATAGGGACCTGGCTAAGTAAATCTAAGACGGCAGCTGCCAGGGGCGCAGAGTCGCTCTCGATGGTTGTTTCAAAAGCAAGATCTGCTCGGGCTGAGAGAATCGCAATCCCATGACGCCCCACATCACCACTGAGCAGAACCACATCCCCAGGCTGTACGGCACTGGGGCCGATGTAGCTATCATGAGCGATAACCCCGATACCAGAGGTGTTAATGAACAGCCCATCTCCCTTACCGCGATCAACGACTTTGGTATCTCCAGTGACGATATGCACCATAGACTGTTCTGCCGCTGCTTGAATCGATTGGACTACTTGCCAGAGGGTCGCCATTGGCAGCCCTTCTTCGAGGATAAAGCTAAGACTGAGATAGCGGGGTCTGGCACCCGCCATGGCCAGGTCGTTGACGGTACCGTGGACAGCCAAAGAGCCAATATCTCCGCCTGGGAAAAATAAGGGGGTGACGACATAAGCGTCGGTGGTAAACGCCAGGCGGTCGTGGCCGGATAGGTTGAGGCTAGCCGCATCATGCTGCCAGATGGCTTCAGGCTGGAAGGTGGTCAGAAACATGTCTTCAATCAGCTGATGCATGAGACGCCCCCCACCCCCATGGGCCATGAGTACCTGGGGGTAACGCTGGAGAGGGATAGGACACACAAGGGATGGCTGCATTGTCTACCGAAGTTTAACTTTACGACCGGCTTCAAACAGAGGGTACTCATCGACACTTGCAACGCGCTATCGTCGGACCAGATGACGATGCGAGATTCAATCTGATAGCCGTTGCCAAGGGCTACCGCACCGAGAGACAGGCGCGCGGAATCAAGCTTTGTTCCATACTTCAAACATCTTAGCCAGGAAAATTGAGGAAGTTATGAGGAGGGCGAGGGCCTGTTTCCTCGTAAGCAATCGCTATTCCTCATAACTTCCTCAACCTATTTATTTATACTCAAGGTGTAGCACTAGCCGGAGACTCCAGTCAGTTACAAATATCTTGACTGTGGTCAGGAGGTCAGAAATATGTGGACAAGTTTGTTAATTCTTGCGGTTGTTTTTCTAGTAGCTATTCGTGTTTCTCTGACCGGGCATAACCAGATGGAAGTGATCTCGGCAGGATTAGTGGCGACAGCCTGTTTAATGATTGTGCTCAGCATCTCACCCCTATGGCTGAAACTGGCCTTGTTGGCAACGCTCTTTCTAATCGAAGGGTGGCTCTTTTATTACAAACCGGCGTCTGAGGGCTGATTGCAGAGCAAGAGGGTTGTCTACCCACAATCACAACAGAGCCCGAATACGCTCGCGATATGCTCCCCCGTCTTGCCCCTTCCCCCTCAAGTTTCTCCGATAAACTCGAACTATCTCGAAAAGTCTAAACCCCTTTCGAAATAGTTGGTTTCACCGCTTCTGGAGTTCTCCTATGGAACAGCAGCGTCTCAAAGAGTATCTGAGTTTAATTCAAAAATTATTAGCCTGCCCCCAGGGGGAAGAATGGACTCACCTCAAGCATCATGAGGAGCTAGTAGATGCCCAGTTTGTCCAAGTCATGGAGCAGGTCGCCACTCAGCTCACCCGACAGGGCGATCGGGAGGCAGCCATCTTTCTGCTGGATGCTTATTGGCGCTGGCGTGGGTTTGATGTGGAGAATTTTTCGCGAAGCTTTTTAAAGATATTTACAGAAAAGACTTTGATGTTCCGCAATGATGAACAATTTTGAGATCGCAATAACTGCGATCTCAAACTTCCAGTGGACGGATCACCTGATCTCAAATTCGCGGGTTTCGCCTGGGGCCATTTCGTATATATTATCTTGAAAACCGACGCAGGCGGGGTAGGGTCCACCATAGTCAAATGACACGGTTAAGGTTTCATTCGTGACCTGTAGGGACAGCCAGTTGCCTCGATATCGAATCCGCAGACGCATCGAAGAAAGCTCATGGGGCAATGATGGATTAAACCACAGCACATTATCGCGCATCTCGAGCCCGGTGTGGACCCGCTGCATGATGTCGACCGTGCCCGCCATCGCCCCAAGATGAATACCTTCGGGGGTAGTGCCCCCTTGAATATCATCAATATCGCTGTGCAATGCCTGGTCAAACAGCTTCCAGGCCATATCTCGATCGGCACGGGCCAGCACCCGGGAATGAACAATTTGGCTGAGGGTAGACCCATGGGAGGTGCGCTGCATGTAGTACTCAATGGTCCGGGGAATGCAGTTAGGGTCAAACGCATAGCCCATATGATCAAATAAATCTTGCAGCGCCTCAGCGGAGAACAGATAGAACAGCATCAATGCATCTGCTTGTTTGCTGGCTTTGTAATTGTTTACATCATCGCCCTCAGCTTCTAGAATGCGATCGAGCCGTTGAATCTCTCCATATTTTTCTCGATACGCTGGCCAGTCAAACTCCTTGAGGGTCTCGTAGCCTTCAAACTGGCTAATAACTCCGTCATGAAAGGGGATGAACATTCGCTGGCTAATGTGATCCCAACGGGCGAGTTCTTCATCACTGATGGCCAGTGAGTCTCTGAGATCCTGTCGGCGCTTGTCATCTAACGCCTGCAGGGCCTGGTTTGCGCAACGCAGAACCCAGGCCGCCATAAAATTAGTATAGGTATTGTTGTTTAAGCCCGCATCGGTGGCATTGGGATAGTGGGTATGAAATTCATCTGGCCCCATTACCCCCCGAATTTCGTACCGTTCTCGTGCTTGGTTGTAGATGACAGTACTCGCCCAAAACCGGGCAATTTCTGAGATCATTTCTGCCCCATAGTAAGCCAGAAAGTTGATGTCACCCGTGGCTTGATAATATTGCCAGACGTTATAGGCGATGGCCGAATTCACGTGTCGCTGGAGATTAGACGTATCCGGCAGCCAACGCCCCGATTTGGGATTGAGATGGAGCACCTGACTCTCTTCTCGACCGTCACTGCCGCTTTGCCAGGGAAACATCGCCCCTTGATATTCCGCGCGTTGAGCCAGGGCTCGGGCTTCATCGAGTCGACGATAGCGATACATGAGTAGAGATCGGGTCAACTCGGGCAGCCGCAGGGTCAAGAACGGAAAAATGAACAGCTCATCCCAGAAAATATGCCCTCGATAGGCTTCACCATGCCACCCTCGGGCGGGTACACCGACGTCTTGATCAATGGTGTTAGTCGAGACCGTCTGCAATAAATGAAAAATATGGAGTCGTAAAATAAACTGGGTGTCTTGTTCCCCATTTTGCCATTGAATATCTGCAATACTCCAGAGCTGACGCCAGGCTTGCTCATGGGCCTGGCGTAACTCAGCAAAGCGGCCCGCTCGTCGAATCAGCTTGCGAGCTGCCAGCGTGGGCTCACTGATGGCAAAATCACGGGAGGTATAGATAGCAACAATTTTCTCAATTCGCAGTTCTTTTTGAGCCTGACAGGGCACCTTCAGGTGCTGGGCAATGCGGTCGGGGGCGGATTGGCGAGTGCGCTCGGTCGGCACCGGAATACCGTCTTCAAAGACATGCACTTTTGACGCTTGGGTCATGCGAATGTGCGACTGTTGGGTGCCCACGGTCAAAAAGATGGCATCTTCGCCCTCAAAGCCAGTGTCCAGCATGTCCAGATGCTGATTATTGAGCTGTTGGTAGCGTCCTACATTTTGGTTGGCAACGCTGCCATCCAGAACCGATCGAATCTCAAGCTGTCCTGACCAGCTATGGGAGATGAGTCGCCACTCAATGGCAGCTAAGTGGGGCTTTGCCATGTGGACAAATCGACAGCTGCTCAGGGTAAATTCTTGCTGGTGGGTGTCGCGAAAATGGACTGTCCTGCAGAATAATCCTCGATAAATGTCGAGTCGGGATTCAAACGAGAGGATATCAACCGAGTCTAAGCTAAACCAGTCGCCGCCTTCGGGGCGAAAGTTCAGGGATAGCCAGTTGGGCCAGTTGACGAGATCTTCGTTCTCAATGATATGACCGGCGATTTCAGTCTCCAGGCGATTGTATCCACCGGCTAGATAGGTTCCTGGATAGTGAACCCCACCAGCATGGACTTCCTCAAATGCGCCTCGGGTTACCAGATACCCGTTGCCCAGCGCACAGAGGGCTTCTCGTAAGGATTGTTGCTGAGGGTCCCAGTCGGTATAGATTAGTTCCCAATCGCGAGTTTGTCGGTTAGCCATGATTTAAGGTTTGCTGGGGAGGTTAGAAGGGAGGGAGGTGAGGGTTTAGGGATTGGCTAAACCACTCAACAGAGACTCGAAGAACTGTGCAACCTCATTAGGATCTTTGAGATGGTAATCTGCCGCTGTTGGCTCATTGGGGGCACCGATGCGAATGCTAAGCCCGTTGGGTTTTAGGGCTTTGAAAGCATCTTCGTCGGTGGTGTCATCACCCAGGTATATCGGTATGGTCTCGGGGGAGGCAAGTTTGAACTTTTCTAGCAGCCAAAGGATAGCTTGCCCCTTATCCCAGGGGACATCGGGTTGCAGTTCAAAAATCTTTTTGCCGCTGCTTTTTCGGAGTAAGGCGTGTTGGGAGAGTACTTCGTTGACCACGGTCTCAACCTGAGGAATCTCTTGTTCAACCACTTCTCGATAGTGGATTGCGATCGCAAACCGTTTCCGCTCGACCCAAGCCCCCGGCACCTCCAACCGCTCCCGTAGCTGTTCTTCAGCACTATCTAGCTCAGGTATTGCCTGCTGGGCCAGCGGTTGCTGTTGATGCAGGTGATCAGGGCCAGCCATATCAAACCCGTGGCTACCGGCGTAATAGATCGTGTCAATCTGCACCATCTGTTGCACGTCGACCAAATCGCGCCCGCTGACGATGGTAACTGGCATCTGTCCAGCCAGGGCGCTCAGGTGCGATCGCATCTCTGCGGACAGTTGGGCCGCCTCAGGGCGTCGAACAATTGGAGTAAGGGTGCCATCATAATCTGAGAATAGGGCTAAGCGATGATGTTTGAACCGCTGCTGAAGGGCTGGGAAGTCTGTCAGGGCGGAAGGCAGTTGGCTTGGGGTGAGATCGCTCAGTTCTCTGAGATCCTGAACAACCCGATCGGCACCCTGAGCCTTCAGGCCTGCACCGCTGCTGTTGCGAGCCACCCCGACAACCCGCCCAAACTTTCCAGCGCGACCGGCCTGGACCCCTGCGATCGCATCCTCCACAATCACAGCCTCCTGGGGAGAGACCGCTAATTCTCTCGCGGCTTGTAAAAACGTATCTGGGGCGGGCTTACCCCGGAGATTTAACCGTTCAGCATCGACACCGTCTACTTTGACATCAAACAGCTGTCGAATACCCGCCGCTGCCAGAATCGCTTCACAGTTGCGGCTGGCCGAGACCACTGCGGTTTTGACCCCTTGCGATCGCCACCGCTGGATTTGTACGATTGCGTCTTCGTAGACCTCGACACCTTGCTGATGAATAAGCTCCAGAAAAATCGCATTCTTGCGGTTGCCCAACCCACAAATGGTCTCTTCTCCAGCAGCAGCATTTGGATTGCCGTAGGGCAATGCCAGACCCCGTGAGGTGAGAAAGGTCTGAACCCCCTCATAGCGAGGTCTACCGTCCACATAGCAGAGATAGTCAGTCTCAAGGGTAAAGGGCGAAGCATTTTCGAGCGGTTCGGCTTTATGTGGGTCGGTCCGTTGATGCAAGTATTCGTCAAACATCTGCTTCCAGGCTTGCGCGTGCAGACGGGCAGTTTGGGTGATGACACCATCGAGATCCAGGATGATAGCCAGGTTTGGATGTTCTAAGCTCATAGGTGTCATAGGCAGCGAGAACCGTCACGATAGCGATAGTAAGCCGCACAGGCTCCTTCCGAAGACACCATCGGGGCACCCAGGGGATGCTCCGGGCGACAGCGGATGCCGAAGGCGGGGCATTCGCGGGGCTTTTTGAAACCTTGTAGGACGAGCCCACTAATGCAGGTGGTTTCGGAGGAGGAGAGGGGAAGCGAGACAGGGGGAGAAGGGGAGGCAGGGGACGAAGCGTTTTGGACTGTTTTTAAGGTTGCTGACGGTAAACTCAGTTTGTCTGCAAATCGCCATTGGGCGTCTAGGTAACGGTAGGGTCCACTTAGCCCCAGGCCGCTCTGGGCTAGGAGGCCGAGACCGCGCCAAACCTGAGGGACTACCTGAAAGATTTTGTCCATGAGCTGCTGAGCGGGTTGGTTGCCTTGGGATTGAACAGACCGGGTGTATTGGTTCTCGACCTTGGCACGACCTGCCTCAAGCTGCTGTAGGCAGAGGTAAATCCCTTGTAAAATATCGACGGGCTCAAAGCCAGTCACCACAATGGGGATGCGATGTTTTTCGGCAATCTCGTGATATGCTTCATATCCTATCACCGCACACACATGACCCGCGGCTAGAAATCCCTGAACCCGACAGTCCGGTGACGATAAAATTAATTCCATTGCCGGGGGGACAAGTACATGGGCAATCAGGACTGAAAAGTTCTCAATGTGTTGTTGATGAGCCTGGTAGACTGCCATCGCTGTTGCCGGAGCGGTGGTCTCAAATCCGACGGCAAAAAATACCACCTGTCGGTCTGGATGGTTGCGGGCCAGGGCTAACGCATCCAGGGGTGAATACACCATGCGGACATCGCCGCCCTGGGCTTTGATGCTGAGCAAATCGGTTGAGGTGCCGGGCACCCGCAGCATGTCACCATAGGAGCAAAAGATAATCTCGGGCTGTGCCGCCAGGGCGAGGGCCTGATCGATCAATGCGACATCGGTGACACAGACGGGACAGCCGGGACCATGTATTAAGGTGATTTCCGGGGGCAGCAGCTGATCGAGGCCGTATTTGACGATGGTGTGGGTTTGGCCACCGCAGATTTCCATCAGGGTCCAGGGTTGAGTGATGAGGGTTGCGATCGCACCCACATACTTCTGAACAACCACTTCATCACGATATTCATTCACGTACTTCATCGGGCTCACCCACATAAATACCCAAATCACGGGCCGTCAGCACCCAGGGATCATCAGGGTTCACCGGACTCGGGCACTGATGGGCCTGGTGACGCTGTTTAATCAAAGGCATCACTGCATCAAGGGGTTTGCTGTCTACCTGCCCCTGCGACCAAATGACCAATTGCTGATAGTGCTCCGCTGCGATTAACTCCACCGCCCTGCAGCCAAAAGCGGCGGCGATCAGGCGATCAAAGGATGAGGGTACCGCACTGCGTTGAATGTGACCCAGGGTCGTTGCCCGGGTTTCTAATTCCTTGAGTTCACAAAATTCTGGCTTGCCGGTTTGGCAGAGTCGAAGACCGTGTTCCTGAATTTGTTTCGCCAGGAAATCGCCAATATATTTTTCTTTCTCTCCGGCCTGATTGCGAACCCCCTCTGCCAGGACGACCAAGGCAAACTGACGCTCAGCCTGTCGCAGCTGTGCAATCTGCTGACAAATCCCATCGAGAACTTTGTCGTTGAGGCGAGGGGTTAGTTCTGGAATCAAAATCACATCTGCTCCCCCAGCAATCCCTGCCTGCAAGGCCAAATGCCCCGCATCGCGGCCCATCACCTGCACCACAATGATGCGGCTGTGACTGGCTGCAGTAAAGGTGAGATCATAGAGGGCTCGGGTAACGGTATCCACCGCCGTATCAAAGCCGAGGGCGCGCTCGGTATAGGGCACATCGTTGTCTATGGTTTTAGGAATGGCAATCCAGTTCCAGTTGCCTCGCTCGGCCAGGTCATAGATGATATCAAGGCTACCGTCGCCACCAAGGGCAATCAGGGCATCCAGCCCTAGCAACCGATAGCCATCAAGAATCTCCTGGGCAATGTGGGGATTGCTCGGATCGCCTTTATTCAGAGAACCGAGGATGCTGCCGCTGAGAAACTGAAGAATATCCACCCCGTGGAGCATCCCTGGAATATCAAAGCCGTGATCGTGGAGCCGAAAATCTTGAGTACAACAATCTCCCTGCTCCAGGTTGATCAGCCCTTGGGTACCGTAGGGAATGCCGTAAACTTCCCATTTAAGCCGGGTAGCAGATTTGACCACAGCTCGAATCACCGCGTTGAGGCCAGGACAGTCGCCGCCGCTGGTGAGGATGCCAATTTTTTTAGGAACAGTTGGGATGGGCATGGGTGGTGGGTGGGGAAAGGCGAAGGGGGAAGGGGGAGGAGGAAGGGCAAAGGAGGAAGGGTGAAGGGCGAACCTGCCCCCCTTTCGCCCTCTTCTGCCTCCTATCTCAGGCAGTCGGCACCCCAGACACCACCTGCGGCAGATACGTCTGAATCGACTTAACATACTGGGCGCGCTCAAAGGCACTAGGGTCGGGGCAGGAGATCTGGCTCATGCTGCCCTGGAGTTGCTGGATCGATTCGTATTCGTGCTCAACTAGCCAGTCTCGCATGCCTTGTTCTACGGTGCGGAGGTGATCGATGCCATGGCGTAGGAGAGCGCTGACCATCTGAGTGACGTTGGCCCCAACCATCAGCAGTTTGATCGCATCTTGGGCGTGATGAATCCCTCCGGTGGCGACAAAATCTAAGGGTAGGGTGCCGTATAAAATGGCAATCCACCGCAGGGGTAGGTGCAAATCTTGAGGGCTACTGAGCAAGACGTCGGGGGAAACCTCCAGAGCGTCTAAATCAATGTCGGGCTGATAGAACCGATTGAACAGGATCAGGCCATTGACGCCAGCATTTGAGAGTTGTTGGGCCAGGTTTGCCAGATTGGTGAAGTAGGGGCTGAGCTTGACCGCGACCGGAATATTAACAGCATAGGTAACCGCTCGCACGATGTCGAGATAGGATTGCTCAATCTGGGCGGCGGTTTGGCTGGGGTCGGTGGGCACAGCGTAGATGTTGAGTTCCAGGGCGTCGGCTCCGGCGGCTTCAATTTGTTCGGCATAGTCAGTCCAGCCGCCGGGAGTATCTCCGTTAAGGCTGGCAATGATAGGAATATCGACCATCGTTTTCGCTACCCGGATATGCTCCAGGTAGCTGTCGGCACCAACATGGAAGACAGGACAATTGGGAAAGTAGGTGAGGGCTTCGGCATAGCTATCGGTACCCTGGTCGAGGTAGTAGTTCAGCTCAACGCGATCTTTTTGGAGTTGTTCTTCAAACAGAGAATGAAGAACGATTGCGCCTGCGCCCGCGTCTTCCATTTGACGCAGGTGCCTGAGATCTTCGGTCAGTGGGCCACAGGCACCGACGACGAGGGGGGAACGGAGGGGTAAGCCGAGGTAAGTGGTGGAGAGCATGGGTGGGAATGGGTAGTGGGTGGTGGGCAGTAGGTAAAGGGGGTAGATAAGGGGGAAGGTAGGGGCTGGCACAAGGCCAGCCCAGTGCAGGATATGGCTATTCAGTTTGATAATCCAGCCCATCTATAGTGACGGGCAGGTGTGTATCAGGCTGGGTGCCGTAGCGGGCTAGCAGGGTAGCGCCAAAGCCGAAGAGGGAAATGAAGCTTACTAGCAAACCTCCAACGATAGGAAGCAGGCTCACGACAAAAAGCAGGAGCAGGCCCAGCCAGAAGTGTCGGAAGTAGGCTTCGGGCTTTTGACGTTGTAGTTGTTTCCCTATCCAGACGCAGATGGCAACGTAGCCGAGCAGGCAGGTGAGTAGCGCAGCCAAATTGACCAGAGGTAGAAGAATGGCACCCAGGACACTGCCTGAGATGAGAACACCGAGGACGGTGAGAGCAGCAATGCCGCCAAGGCCGTAGAGCAGACTATTGAAGGGGCGGGCGTGGAGAGTGGTGGCGATGGCTTTGACATGTCCGGGCAGGAGTGACAGTAACAGCAGACCTGCGATCGCAGCCACCACAAAACTCACGAACCAGAAAATCACATTGCCCAGATAAAGAGTCCCCAGTACGCCAAAGCGCTTAAATACGCCGCTGAGATTTTCCAGCATTGTAAATTCGTTGCCATTGACCACGGCACTCTTGGCTCGAATCATCCGCCCCCCAATGGCAAAGGCATCGCCTTCCACCTGGGTATTGTCTTCGAGCTGGAGATTACCGCCGATGGCGAAGGTGTCTCCTTGCACGGAGGCTCCTGCCTGAAGCGTGACGTCGCCTCCGATGGCGAAGGCATCTCTCACCGTCTGGTCTTCGGTCACGATCAGATCGCCACCGACTTTAAAAATGTCTTGATAGACCGGGCTAGCCTGTGCGGGCAGGTAGCTGCTGCCGATCACCAGTGCCCAAATCATCGCTAGGAGGCTAATGATTCCCCATTTCAGAGGTTTCCATTTCAGTAGTGTCCATTTCATGGGTCTGTTTCCTATAGAGGTTTTGCTAACGACTGATACAAGTCCCACCGCGTCTTCACATCCTGCTGTACCTGTTGCAAGAGCTGTTTAGCCTCCTGTGGATGGCTGTGGGCCAACATCTTAAAGCGGTTCTCGGCATACATGGACTGTTCTACCGGCAGTTTGGGGGCGCGGCTATCGACGACCAGAGGACTTTGGCCCGCTGCGCGGCATCTCGGGTCGTAGCGGTAGAGCAGCCAGCGACCGGAATCGACGACGGCTTTTTGGTGGTGCATGGCGGTGGCCATGTTGATGCCGTGGGCGATGCAGTGGGAATAGGCGATAATCAACGAGGGACCATCGTAGGCTTCGGCTTCTAAAAAGGCTTTGAGGGTGTGTTCATCGCGGGCTCCCATAGCGACGCTAGCGACGTAGGCGCTGCCGTAGGTCATGGCCATCAGGCCTAGGTCTTTTTTGCCCGTAGTTTTGCCAGCGGCGGCAAACTTGGCGACGGCGGCTTTGGGGGTGGCTTTGGATTGTTGCCCACCCGTGTTGGAGTAGACTTCGGTGTCGAGGACTAGAATGTTGACGTTGCGATCGCTCGCCAATACATGATCCAAGCCACCATAGCCGATGTCGTAGGCCCAGCCGTCACCGCCGACGATCCAAACGCTCTTTTTCACCAAATAGTCGGCCAGAGAGAGGAGTCGTTTAAGCTTGGCGCTCAGTTTTTCAGAAACACCCCGGCGGGTCAGGTCAGTCAGAATAGCTTTGAGCTGGGCGACCCGCTCCCGCTGCTCGACAATGTCAGCTTCGTCCGTCTGCTGCGCCTGGAGAATCTGTTGCGCCAGGGCAGGTAGTGCAGACTGGTCGTTTGCCTGTCCGTCTGCTTCTGTAATCTGTTTCAACAGCTCAGCAGCATACTCTGCCTGTTTGTCGATGGAGACTCGGAACCCCAGGCCAAATTCGGCGTTGTCTTCAAACAGGGAGTTTGACCAGGCGGGACCGCGACCCTCGGCGTTGTGGCTCCAGGGGGTGGTGGGCAGATTGCCGCCGTAGATCGAGGAGCAGCCGGTGGCATTGGCAACCAGCAGGCGATCGCCAAAGAGTTGGGTGATCAGTTTCAGATAGGGGGTTTCACCACAGCCTGCACAGGCTCCTGAAAATTCAAACAAGGGTTCCTGCATCTGCTGCTGACTGATCTTGTGCAGGTTGAGCTGTTGTCGATCGGGGTTGGGCAGATTCAAAAAGAAGTCCCAGTTGGGTTTCTCTTTCTGCCGCAGATCGACGATGGTGTCGGCTTCACTAGCTTCGCCCCCTAAATTCCCCAATGTTAGATGTTTATCGACCTCAGTCGAGCTGGGACTTTGAACCTTGGCTCCCCCAGTATTATTGGGGGTTTGAGGGGTAGCCTCAGCATCATTCTCCTCAGCATCTCCTATCTCAGAGGCCGTCTGATAAACCGGCGTCATGTTAATGGCCTTCAGTCGGGCAATCGATTTGTTTTTAGCGGGGCACACGTCCACACAGATGCCACAGCCGGTGCAGTCTTCCGCTGCGACCTGGAGGGTGAAGGACTGCTCTGCCCACTCACGGGCGTCAGCATGCTTAAAGGTGGCGGGGGCATGCTCCAGGTGCTCTGGCCCATACACCTTACTGCGAATCACGCCGTGGGGGCAGACCATAAC
>JBCDDJ010000127.1:0-14682 GCA_039180385.1 Cyanobacteria bacterium P01_G01_bin.38
GCCAAATTATGGAGTTGGTTGGCGCTGATGCTTTCAAGTTCAAGGTTCATACGATTTTTTAGGGTTTCAAAGTCGGGTGGGTTGTCAGATTCAGAATTTTGATCGGGCGCGTGGCTCATAGAGACTCATTCGATGATGACTCTGGGGCTATTAAACCAGTTAAAGGTTTTGCTGTTGGGGTCGGTATCCACACCCAGCAGACTATCTGCCCCATCAATCTGTAGACGAATCAGGTAATCTCCGGGTTTCACACCGTCAAAGGGAAGCACCAGGCTGTCGGTGTCAGTCTGACGAGGGAGGGCTTCAAACAGGTAAGTCGTCGGGGTTTCGACCGACCATTCATTGAGGGCAATAACGACACGCTGCTCAGCCCCCACCGGCAGCTGGGTAGAGACCTGCAAGGTGCCAGTACGAGGGTCGTCGTCGATGCCATCTACATCAATTACCTGCACCGAAGTCAAGGTAGGCCGCAGGACAAAGGGGAGGGCATTGGAGCTCACGGCCATGATTTGTTGCTGTCCAGAGGCAGTTCGAGCTGGGGCGGTTTGAGCTGAAGGTGCTTGATCAGATAAATAATGAAGCACCTGTGTGGTTTGAATGCCCGCTCGTAAAGCCGTATGAGGAACGTCCTTAAGGGACAAAACAATTTCAGTATATGAAACGGATTGGGGAACAATTTCGGCGGTTCCCACCTTGACAAGGGTCCGTTGCCCCTGGAGCTGTTTGCCCAATATTCGGATCGAACTCTCGGCATCGATGGGTGACTGGGCTCCGGTCTGGGCCAGAACCTTTTCAATCATGGGCTGATGGGGAAAAGGCATAATGCCCCCAAGGCTTGCTTCCCGTACCGGCAGGGCTCGGTGGGTAGAGGTTTCACCGTCAATCACCACGGCCATTACTTTATAAACCAATGACAGAGAATACGGGGCCTGAAAGAAGGTAGACCAGACTTTGGAAAGCTCATCTGTGTCCATCTCTACTGGATTAATGGTGATCTGTTGGGACTGAGCAGTCAGATCTGAATCGGTTAGAAAGGCCGTATCTGAAATCGCCCCCTGAATCATATCGGCGGTCAGGACGGTTTTATCACTTAGGGTGCGTACGATACTACCGAGCAACCGCTGAGGCTCAAGCTCGGTATCATTGCCGTAGGCGCTAAGCATATAAAACAAATCCAGGGATGACTGCCGCCGGACAGGGCCTTTTTTAGAGCGAAAGGCGGCGGTGTCCCCATTCCTTAGGGCGCTGTTGGGAGTCACTTGATATAAGAATAGATTGATCCCTGATTCGGGCGTACTGCTGCCGATGCTGTTGGGCTTAAGCGTTGTCACCCGCGCTCCGTCTACGTCGCGCTGAATCGCACTCTGCAGCAGTCGTTGCAGGGTGGCGGTTACGGTTGCGATCGCAAGATGGTTACTCATTCAACGTCCAAATAATGTTCTCCATGAATGCTCACATCTAGCAATGCCCAGTTGACCGATTGAAATCAACACAGCTTGATGGATACTCGTATTTCAACCTAAACCCGACCGTAAAAATGCGAACCGAGATTAACGGGGATTACGTAAGTTTGAATCTTCTTGATAGCAAGGGTTGCTTCTAGGGAAAACAAAACCTGAGGACTTGATTCAAGTAATCCACATCCAGTTCAAAAACTTAAGTTTTGCTCTCTGAGTTTTGTTCTCAAAGTCAAACGACGGCTCTGGATGTGGCTAAAGTTTATTTTATCTTTCTGATCGAGGGCCAGGTAAAGCTCTCCCTACAGATAGCAACAGCACATCACAGATTAATCCGGATGGAGGAACAGCCAACATGGCTTTAGATTACTTTGCACCAGGGGTATACGTCGAAGAGGTAGACCGAGGCAGTCGCCCGATTGAAGGTGTCAGCATGAGCGTAGCCGGGTTCGTCGGTTTTACCGAAGACGTTCGCGGCGATGCCGAACTGTTTGAGCCCATGATGATCACCAACTGGGCGCAGTACCTAGAATTTTTTGGTAAACCGGGTTCTGACGGCTTCACAGATTTCGGTGCTTACCTACCCTTTGCAGTACAAGGTTGGTTTATGAACGGAGGCGGGCGCTGCTGGGTCGTGAGCATCGGCACCCAGCTACCCGGTTCACCGCAACCCCTCGCCTCCGAGACCACAACTCAGCTGATTACCTCCAGCGGCAAACCTTCGCTGTCTTTCTATCTGAAGTCTGCTGACGCAGAAGAGGGCAGCACCCTGGCTCTCCCCTCAAGCACAGGTCGTTTAACTGTCAGTATTTTAGATGGAGAACCCAAGCCTTTACCTGAGGATGCTGATCCTGATGCCGAGCCGCCTCTCAACAACGGTGAATACTTCACCCTGATCGTGAGAAACGGTGACGAGATTCTAGAGCGCTACGATCATCTGTCCATGAACCCCGAGGTGGCCCCTGCCCTGGCAGACTACGCCGTTGCCACTCTGGAGCCTTCCGAGTTTGTCGTCATTAAAGATATCTCTCAATCCGGGCAAGCCCTTTCTCGCCGTCCAGCGAATGGGTCTTACGAGATTGTGCCCCCTCCTTACGTGGGTGAGCCCGATCGCTTTAACCGCGATCTCCAAGGTAGCCGCGACGAGCGGACTGGCATCCAGGGCCTATACGAGATTGACGAAGTCTCTATGGTCGCTTGCCCCGATCTGCTACTCGCCTACGAGAAAGGTCTGATCGATCTAGACCAGGTACACGGCGTCATGGAAATGATGCTGAGCATGTGTGAGAACTCTTTCCCTGGCCCCGCTTACCGGATGGCCGTGATCGATCCGCCGCCCGTTAAACCCGGCAAAAGCATGGCCCCGGTTGATCCTAGCCGTCAGCGCCCCGCCGACGCAGCCAAGTGGCTAACCACGTTCAACCGTCGTTCTATGTTTGGCGCAACCTACTATCCTTGGATTAAAGTGGCCGACCCACGCAACGGGGGCCGTCCTAAGCTGGTCCCGCCTTCTGGTCACATGATGGGTATCTGGTGCCGCACCGATGAGTCTCGCGGCGTCTTTAAAGCACCGGCTAACGAAACCCCCAGGGGGGTTATCGGTCTGGCCTACGAGACCAACATGCGTGAACAAGAGTTACTCAACCCACTAGGCGTTAACTGCATCCGCAACTTCTCTAGCTACAACCGGGGTCTCAAGGTTTGGGGCGCGCGCACCCTGGTGGAGCCCGACAACGTGCAATGGCGCTATATCAGCGTCCGCCGACTGCTCAGCTATGTTGAGAAGTCCATCGAAATCGGCACCCAGTGGGTTGTCTTTGAACCCAACGATGCTGATCTGTGGGCACGGGTCAATCGCACCGTCAGCAACTTCCTGGAGCGGCTATGGCGCGAAGGCGCTCTGTTTGGCTCATCTCCCTCCGAAGCGTTCTACGTGAAGTGCGACGGCGAAATTAACACCCATGAGACGATGATGCTAGGTCGCCTGTACGTTGAAGTGGGCGTTTGCCCCGTGAGACCGGCAGAATTCGTCATCTTCCGCATTAGCCAGTGGGCACCGAATCAGTAAGGAAGGTGTTAGGTGATGGGTGTTAGGTGTTAGGTTTCCTTACCCTTTCACCCTTCACCTTTCGCCCTTCCCTAGCCAATACATTTCATCCCAAGCGATTACACATTAAGGAGGTAACATTATGGCTGATTTCGTGACGCCAATTGCCCCGAGTAGTTTTTACCTGGAATTTTCGGGTATTTGCGAAGGGGAACAGTCCGTTTTCAAAAATGTCAGTATTCCCGACTATGCCCCAAAGGTACAGGGTGGGCAGCAAGCCATTGGCACCACCAAAGGTGGCAAAACCCTATGGCAAGTTAACACAGCTGGTTTTGAAGGGTTGTTTAGCTTTGACTGTGTCTGCATTGCCAGTGGCGATGGTGATAGCACCAGCAAGAAACTTTACGGGTGGTTTGAGAATTGCCTACCGGCGTCAAACGGCGGCAAAAGCAGCTGGGCTGGCAACAAAAAAGAAGGCAGTATCACCGCCTATGACACCGATGGCAATGAAGTTGCCAAGTGGCAGTTCGTTGAGGCCTGGCCCTCAAAATATAAGTGTGCCGATCTCGATGTAACAGCGGACGCTTACATTGAAGAGACCTACACCATTACTTGCGAGAAGTTTAACAGAGTCATGTAAAGGGTATCGGCTCAACTAGATTCCCTTACGTAGTCCCCTTAATTTTGCAGAGAAAGCAGTCAAAAGAGCAGAGCTATGGTTCAGTATCTAACAAATTCAAAGTTTTACTTCGAGATTGATGGGGTGACCGGCCTATCGGTCAAAACCTGTAGTGGTCCTGAGATCGAACTAGAAGTGGCTGGGGGTGACGCCGCCATTGGCGTCACCAAAAATGCCATTACCCAAACCCAAGCCACCATTGGTGGGGTTAAATACAACAGCACCATTACCCTCACCTACGTCGCCGGCAACGAGTCCGAGCACCAGAAGTTGGCAGACTGGTACAATGACTGCCATCCTGATACTTACTCTGGGGGTGGCTCCAAGGCAATGGACAGCCGCAAAACCGGGTCTCTGGTGATTTATGACCCCAATGGCCAAGAAGCCATGCGCTATAACTTCATTGACCTGTTTCCCGGTACCAAAAAACAAATCGGTAGCCTCGCTGTTGACAGCGGCGGCAGCCTCGCCGAAGACACCTTAGAGCTGTATTTCACTCAAGTTGTTCGGGCGGCTTAATATTTCCATGATATTTCCTGAGATTTTAACCAAGGCTCGCTTCTATCTAGAACTCAGACTAGACGGCAGCGTTGATCTAATCGATGGTTACTTTATGGAATGCAGTGGCTTCCAGCGATCGCAGGAGGTGATTGAAGTCTGTGAAGTCACCCCCCAGGTATGGGGGCAGCAGGGTCGGAGCCATGGACACATTGTCCGCTCTAAAATTCCAGGGAACAGTTCGTACACCAATATCACCCTCAAACGAGGGCTGACGGTTTCCACTGCCTTTTGGGATTGGATGGATACCATCGGCGAAGGGAATTGGGCCGACCAGCGACGCAACGGGGCCCTGTGCATCTATGGTCAAATGGGCTTAGAACAGTTTCGATTTGAGTTTACCGGGGCCTGGCCTGTCAGCTATAAGATCTCTGATTTGGATGTTAAGGGGGCAGAGCACAATATCGAGGAAGTCGAGATAGCTGTGGAATCACTCAAGCGAGTATCTGACAGCTGGATGTTAGGAGTCGCTGCCGTGGGGATGGCCATGAGTTAGCCTGGCCTGCCCGCCAATTCCTCTCTCGGAAGGGGTACCCACAGGGCGGGGTGGGTTTCGGCTACTGGCACAACCTATCGAAACCGACCCCTGCCCCTCCTAAGAGGGGATACGTTAAGTGGTAGCTTCTCCACAAAAAGACCCTAGGTCTGACTCAAATAACTTAAAATTCAAAATACCCTGCGGGAAGCCGCTAAGGCGTCTACAAAATTGAGAACTTATTTAATCCTGATCCCTTTATTTGTAAGTGTATGCCATGGCTGCTTTTCAATTTAGCAATGATTTAGGGTTGGCACCGCCAAAGGCGAAGCCCTCTGTCCAACCGATAGATCCTCCCTCCTCTGAGTCGGTCGCCACCAATGTAGGACCGGACCTGCAAGCTGGCCCACAGGCCGGTCTGCAAACAGAGTTTGTTTTTGAGTTGCCGACGGGATATCTAGATGCCACAGGTCAAGTTCACCGTCAGGGTATTATGCGGTTGGCCCGCACCGTTGATGAGATTGAACCAATGTCTGACCCTCGGGTCCAGGCGAACCCGGCCTATGCCACGGTGATTATTCTGGCTCGGGTGATTTTGTCGTTAGGAACTTTGCCTGATGTCAGCCCAGCTGTAATTGAGGGGCTTTTTGCAGGAGATTTGAATCACCTGCAAAACTTCTACCGAGAGATCAATAACCTGACGGAGTAGGCTGAATATGCCACAGTGTCAACCCGAAACCGGGACCGCAGCTGAGCAGGCAACTTTTTTGCCCCCTAGTGCCTCGATCTCCAATCCAGCCGGTTTTGTGGCCCCTGCCATTGTGCAGAGTCATCATCCGCCAGAGGTGAAGCGAATGATGGCTAAGGTGGCCGAGAAGCTGGCCAATGACCCGATGGCAATGCGGCAGTTTTGCGATCGCATCTACCAGCTCCTCCGCGACGACATTCAGACCCAGCAAGAACGATCCTACGGCTACGGGAGACGCCACTAATGGTATTCAATGAAGTTTTAGGGGCCAGTAATCTAGCCTCGTCCATTGCAGGCGATTTGTTTGGCGACAGCCGGTCCACTAAGTCTACTACCACCGACTATGTCACCAGCAATCGATTTTACGTCGAGATTGAGAGCAAAATCACCGCCTGCTTTACCGAATGTAGCGGTCTGGGTGTGCAGATCAAAAAAGAAACCGTAGCCGAAGGCGGTTTGAACGACCAGCAGCGGATTTTGCTCGGCGCACCTGAGTTTTCAGACGTCACCCTTAAGCGCGGCGTCAGCGGCAATCAAGTCTTTTGGGATTGGCTCAGCGCCCTGTTTCAACCCCGTACGTCGGGCACGGGGCTTCAACAACATCGTCGCAACATTAACATTTTGATTTTCAATCAGGCCGGGCAAACGCAACAGTGCTGGACCCTGATTGGTGCTGTCCCGGTTGGATGGCAAGCCCCTTCTTTACAAGCCGACGGCAATTCGGTCGCCATTGAGGAGTTAACCCTGGCCTACGAAGGCGTACATGTCACCTTTGGTAGTGGGGGCGGCGGTGCCACAATACTGAAGGATCGTTCTGACACTGGCTATTTTGCGAGTAAGTAAGCCATGGCAAAACATCTGGGGCACGGCTCTCCGTTAGGCGCATTTGAGACTTGGGGCGGTTGGCTACAGCGACGCACCTTGGGGGCTTCGTCGTTGTCGATATTAAACCTCAAGACCTTCTATCCCAACGGGTTTCCTATCGCTCCAGCAGACCGCGAAACAGCACAGAGAGAGTCCTTTGGGCATGGGTCCTCTGAGCCTGCGACAGACGCCCCGCGCGTGACAGGAGACTCCATTTCGAATCCTGTCACTGAGGCTGACCCCCAAAAAGAGACCACTGTCGCCCGCCAACCAGCTACGCCAGGGTCTGCGCCATCTTTGCAACCTCCATCTATTTCTACCCCAGACGGGCAGGTCAATCCATTTCGGGCCAATTTGCAACGCTACTTTACCCCCGAGGCAAATAGACCTGAGATATCGTCAGTTGTGCATAACACCGTCCAACCATCGACATCTCAACCCTCCATAGCTGAATCAAACACATCTGCGACACTTCAGGCGCAGGAATCGACTGCGATTACCGATAGTTCTCAATCCACTCAAAGCCCACAAGAGCTTTTATCACCTTCTTTAGATGCGTCAACTGATCGTTCACAACATGATATTCAAAGATCAGCTGACGAAGTTGGCACGTATAGTTCAAAACCTTCTGCTGTCGAACTCAATACGCCCGCTCAACAGCCGCTGCCTGGATTAGCCTCGACCAATATTTCCCAATCCATTCAGAGTCTACGGACACCTACAATATCCCCCTCTCAAGAAACTTCCCAATCTGCTCAGTCTCCCTCTAGTAAATCCCCCTTTATCAAATCTCCTATTCAGAGGTCTACAACAGAATTTACTTCACCCTCAACCACAGCATCTATAGCTAAACCTGCATCCTTGGCTGATGCTCAATCGCAATCCGCTTCACCCACACAAACGGATTCACATCAGACTGACCCCAACCTATCTACAGCCCCGGGATCATCCACTAATGTTCAGGCGGCTTCTATCTCAACTCCAGATGGAGTATCATCTCAGCAGGCCGCGGAAGTATTTCTCCCCGAGATGACACCTGCCAACGCATCTTCCCTACAGCGATCTACGAAAATACCTGAAAATAACTCAGCTATAGCGAATCATTCAGCTCAGCGAGAGTCTGACAATTCAGAGGTTAGCAATACATCCCAATTACCCAATCTTTCTAACCCCTCCACGATTCAGAGAACGATCGCTGACCGAAGTCATTTCCAGCCAAACACTCATAATCAAACTCAAGTCAGCAATCTTAATCAGGATGCTGATAACGATGCTGATAACATTGACACATCAAACGATGTAGCCAGTGCGTCACCCAATATTCAGCGATCCCCCACTGGGCAAAGTTCGACGAGTTCTGCGGCTCATACTCCGAAGCGTATTGAGCTAGATGCTAGTACCAATCAGACAAGCCACGCAGTCAATACTTCAGAGGGTGGCGAGATACCTAGCAATCAGGCATTGTCAGAGGCTTCGGCGGCTCCATCGGTGCTGTCATCTGAGTCAACGAATACTATTCAACGGTCTACAGAACAGATATCTGAGCATCAGGCAATACCTCTGTTGGCTGAATCACTCGAGTCTCAGGGACAAAAAACCTCATCTGAAACTATTCAACATAGGCACAATCCCTCTCTTGGTAGAGAGTCAGCCACGGCAGCTCAGCCATCAGCCAGCCAGGATTTCGCTGATGCTGGCGTTCAAAAATCTTCAAGCTCTTCCGACTCTTCCAATATAAGCAGCATATCGTCATCAGATGTGCAACGGTCTCCTGTCAATCCGATGGGCATTGAGCCAATTCAGGACCTGAGCATGACTCAATCTGTACCTGACTCAGGAGGAGCTGTTCAACGGACTGCTGATTTGACTCAGTCAGCGACATCAGCGCTCCTCACCCCTAATCAGCTAAACACGCCTCAACAATCTATTACACAGCCTATACCCCACTCATCCGCATCCAACGCAGATAATGGAATTGCCTCACCGGTATCTCCCTCAGTTACGCCATCGGCAGATGATATTCAACGACAGGGGACGAGTCAGGGTGCTGAGAATTTCACTGAGGCTGCTCCTCAAAGCCCTTCGACGTCTTCTAATGCAGATAGTCAATCACCCTCAGCGGCACAACGGTCTTCCCTCAATTCGTCGGATCTTGATCCAATACAGGATGTGAGTAATACTCAACCCGTTTTCGAATCGGCAGGGCAGATTCAATGCGCCGCTGATTTGGCTCAGTCAGGCGTATCAGCTTCCCTTAGCCCTGATCAGCAAGATATTTCTCAGAAACCTGTTACACAGCCTACATTACACTCATTTGCATCCAACTCAGATAATGGAGTTGTCTCACCGGTATCTCCCTCAGTTACTCCATCGACAGAGGCCATTCAAAGACAGGTAACGAGTCAGAGAGCTGAGAATTTCGCTGAGGCTGAGACTCCAGGTCTTTCAAATTCTTCAGGGATAGACAGTCCATCGCTCTCAGCAGTGCAACCGCCTCCCCGCAACCCAGCAGATATTGAGCCAATCCAGGATGTGAGCCCGGCTCAGCTTGTTTCTGAGCCGGCAGGGCCAATTCAGCGAACTGCTGATTCGGCTCAATCAGCGACATCAGTGCCCCTCACGTCTGAACAGCTAAATACGTCTCAACAATCTGCTACACAGTCTGCATCCCATTCATCTATACCCAGTACAGATAATGGAGTTACCTCACCTATATCTCCTTCAGTTGCTCCATCGACAGATGCTATTCAACGAGAGACGAGTCAAGGCGCTGAGAATTTCACTGAGGCTACCATTCAAAGCCCTTCAGCGTCTTCTAATGCAGATATCCAATCACCCTCAGCGGTACAACGGTCTTCCCTCGATTCGCCAGATCTCGAGCCAATACAGGGTGTGACCACTGTCCAATCCGTTTCCGAATCGGCAGGGCCAATTCAACGCGCTGCTGATTTGTCTCAGCCAGCCACATCGACCTCCCATAGTTCTGATCGGCAAGATACTTTTCAGAAATCTGCTATACAGCCTACATTCCACTCATCTGTACCCAACTCAGATAAGGGAGCTACCTCACCTACAGCTCCCTTAGATACTTCATCAACAGATGCCATTCAACAACAGGTGACCAGTCAGGGAGCTGAGAATTTGACTAAGGCTGGGACTCCAAGTCCTGCAAGTTTTATAGAGATAGGCAGTACATCACCCTCAGTGGTGCAACGGCCTCCTCTCAATCCACTAAATGTTGGGTCAATCCAGGATGTGAGCACGGTTCAATCCATTTCTGAATCGGCAGGAGAAGTTCAACGAACTGCTGATATGGCTCAGCCAGCCTCATCGACCTCTCTGAACTCTGATCAACAAGACATTTCCCAGAAACCTGATAAAAAATCTGTACCTAACTCAAGGGATGAAGTTGATTCATTTGTAGCTCCCATAGATTCCTTGCCAACAGAGGCTATTCAACGACAGGTGATAGGGCAGGGATTTGAGAATATTCCTAATGCCAACGCTCAAAGTTTTTCAAGTCCTTCTGATATAGACAGTGCATCACTCTCAGCAGTGCAACAGTCTCTCCTCAATCCACCAAATCTTGAGACTTTACAGGGTGTGAGCAATGCTCAATCCGTTGCTGAATCGGCAGGGCAGATTCAACGCGCTACTGATGTGACTCAGTCAGCTCTATCGGCCTCCCTTAATCCTGATCAGCAAGACGGTTTCCAGCAGCCCGTAACTCGATCTGCACCTAACTCATCTGTACCCAACCTGAAGGATGGAGTGTCTTCACCTGCATCTTCCTTAGATGCTTCATCGACAGATGATATTCAACGACGGGTGACGAGTCAGGGACCTGAGAGGTTCACTGAGGCTGGGACTCCAAGCCTCGCAAATCCTTTGGGGATAGACAATACATCGCCCTCAGCGGTGCAACTACCCCCCCTCGATCCAACAGATATTAACCTAAGCCGGGACGTGAGCACGGCTCAATCCGTTTCTGAACCGTCAGAGCCAATTCAGCGAACTGCTGAGGCGACTCAACCAGCGATATCGGCCTCTTTCAACCCTGAGTCTGCCGTAGGAGCGCAAGGCCATAGCTCTGATTTTACCGACGCACAGCTATTATCACCCACCACCTCGATTGAGGATGCCACTGCTGACAACTTTACTGCGTTGTCTCAGGCAGTCTCTCCACAGTCCTCATCTGTCCAGCGCAGGTTGGAATCACCTGGGGCAAATTCGCCTGAGGAAAACTTATCTGAAGTAGATTCTCTTGGGGCAATTTCACATGGGACAGAATCATTTGGGCCGAATTCAGCTGAACCGTCTGGGAAAAATCCATCTGGGATAGGCTTACCGGGGGAAGTATCATCTGGAACAGAGAGTCAGCCTTCTGATAATGAGCCTGGCTCAACATCTGTAGCCTCAATTCAGCGAATGATGACTGGCGAGTCACCCCCCAAACCATCCTCTTTCCCCACCGATGCTACTGAGAGTCAGTCAACCATATCACCTAAGATATTGCCTGAGATATCGACAACAATAGGTACTTCAGAAACTCCATCTGAGACCCGCCCAGCCTCATCAGATTCAGGTGAAATTCAAAGATTAGTTGATAAAGGTTCAACATTGCCTCTCACCGGCAAGCCTGCCATTGGTACGACTGGTCTAGCTATCCAACGCCAGACTGAAGCCAATCAATCTTCTCCATCTGCTAGTCCAACAGAGACAAATACCTCTATCGCCTCAGATGAGCATAAGTCCCTTAGCTCTCCTACCGCGACTGAGTCAATGCCAGACTTGCCAAATATTCAGGCTGGCTCTAAACCAACAACCGCGATTCAACATTTAGCCGAGTCGAGTGCTACTCAGCGCACAGATGCCTTCGATAGATCTTCTACGACTGCTCCCTCTAGAACTGTTGAGGTTGACCTTGCATCATCAGAGTCAAATAAAATCCAGAGATCGAGTGAGAACGATACGTCAGCTTCCCAGGTCGTTCACACTACAACACAAGCTAATAAACATAGGTCCGCGTCACAACAGGCTGAAGCGTTAATCTCCGAAGGACAGACGTCACCTGGAGCCGTGCAGCGGTCGGTTGCATTGGGACAGTCAGCCGGGAAACTCGATGCTAAGAAACCCGATGCCGTAACAGAGGTAAAGGAGCAGCAACCATCGACTCATGACGCGGGAGCATTAGATGCGATCGCACCCCCCCCAACCGTTCAACCTGCATCCACAGACGACATCCAACGGACTACGACACAGACCTCTTCTCAGCGGCCTGTGTCGCAGCAAACTGAAGCGCCAACCTCCCAAGATCGGGCAGTGCAGCGGGCGGTTGTGTCGGAGCAACCAGCCGCATTGGCAGGACAGGGTTCACCTAAGAAGAATTTACCCAATACAGCATTGGGTCGTCCGCTACCGACAGTGTTAAAGCCCCTGGGTGTATTGCGTCCGCTGCCGTCTTTAGAGTCAAGATCGCAATCCAATTCCTCTTCTGATTCTGAAAAGACCAACCCAGTCTCAGCAAACACTCAAAGTCCAAACCCTGGCACAATTCAACGCCAGTCAGTGGATGGAGATATCCCTGGCGAATGGTCGAATCTCGAATCATTAGTGGCAGGTCTAACCGGCAGAAGTCAAGGAGGAGACAATATTCAGCGCCAGACTCCTGAAATCAACCCAGATCATCACACAGACAATCAAACGGTTCAGCGTCAGGGTGCTGATGGGGATGCGCCCAGTGAATGGTCTAACCTGGAAGATTTAGTCACCCATCTGAAAGGGAATACTTCAGATAGCGCCTCTGCTAACACGTCTAACCCCCAATCGTCATCGTTACCAGAGACTAGCCCCGAGACCAAGATTGATGCTAAGGCAAATGATTCAAACTCCTCTGGCCCACCACCGTCAGACCGAGCATCGAGCCGTCTATCATCAACTGGCTCATCATCAGCCAGCCCGACAACGCCACCTACCCAGCCTGCTAAACCGGCTGCGCTACCCGTCGCCACAATCCAACGGCGGGTAGCCAATCCATCCCTTGCTGCAAAGCCGGTCTTTGTACAAGCCTGTCAAGATACGCCCACCGCCACTATGACCAGCGAATCAGATGGCGAGCAAGCAGATGGCATTCAAGAATATAGCCAGTACTTAGAGCTGCTAGCCCAGGAAGTTTATAGTTTGCTACGGCAGCGGCTTTCCCTGGAGCAAGAGCGTCGGGGACCGAAGTATCCCAGGTAGAGAGTAGAGGGGCAGAGGAGGCAGAGGGGCAGGGGACGCGGGGACGCGGAGATGGGGGAGATGGGGTGGCAGAGAGAGAAAAACAAACGATATTGACTTATGAGTACATTTGTTAAAGCTAAACTTATTGCCCAAGGGGGCGGCAAGAATATCGAATTTATGTTTAACCCGACTGAGCTGAGCTTTAGTCGTAGTATGAACCTCAACTCTTGTGGTGGGGCTCGGACCGATGATGGTATTCCCAAAGTGAGTTTTGGGTCGCCGGGCCCTTATAACGTGACCGTGGGTGGTCTGATCTTTGACACCTATGAAACTGGGGAGAATGTGATCGATAAGCACATCGAAAACTTTCGACAGGCAGTGGATTTTCTGGATAAGGAAGAACGTCCGCCTATGTACTTGCTCACCTGGGGTAAGCAAGAGTATTTGCGCTGTTTTGTGCAATCACTCTCTTATAAGTTGACCATGTTCTTACCCGATGGCACCCCTGTGCGTGCTACGGTTGATATCACGCTACAAGAAATTGGCGAAACCACTAGCTCAGGCAATACAGGCACCCCGAGCCGGGGCAGTAGCCGCCGTTAATGGCATCGCCTCAGGGTAGATTTTCGCCACTGACCTGACGATTTTGATAGCCGTACAAATACGGAAATCTAATTTTTTACATCTGCCTGGAACCTGTAATTGTCCGTAGGTGCTCAAGCCCAGACACACTTTATAATCAAGTTTTCTTTGTGAGAAGCGATTGTCTCTATGGCTGCCACCAAGTTCGTCGCAACACCGACCCTAAAAATTGATGGGAAAGCTGCCTCCAGTGATTTAATGGAGGACATTCTGCAGATTGTGGTGGAAGAAAGTCTTCATCTGCCGGGGATGTTTACCCTGGTCATTCAAAATGACTACTACGGGGGCGAGACGAACTACAAAGTTTGGAAGCACGAAAAACTCTTTGAGATCGGTAAAACGATTGAGATTGGCTTCTCAGCCAGTACCACTGACTCGGACGAGTTTGATGAAGAGAATAAAGGGAATGTGATTAAGGGAGAGATCACTGCTATTGAAACCCACTTCACCAGTGAGGCCCAGGCTCCGATCATCGTGCGGGGATATGATGCTTCCCATCGTCTCCATCGGGGTCGTCAGAGCCGGTCGTTTCAAAATAAAACGGATGCTGACATTGTTAAATCAATTGCCTCAGAGGTGGGGATCTCGGTCGGGAAGATTGACTCCACCGGGGGGCCTTACGGCTATGGCGATATTGGCGGCTCCAGTGGCTACGTCTTTCAGCAAAACCAGACGAATATGGAGTTTTTGCGTGAGCGAGCAGCCCGCCACGGGTTCGAGCTGTTTGTCCAGGATGGCAAGCTCAATTTTCGTAAGCCCACCAAAGATGAGACGCTCAAGCTGGAGTGGTTGCAAGATGTCCACAGCTTTCGGGTACGGGTAAGCAGCGCCGAACAGGTCAAAAGTGTTGAAGTGCGAGGCTGGGACTATAGCCGTAAAGAGGTGATTGCTGAAACCATTAGCAAAGCCAAGCAGGTTTTAACGGATACTGATAACGGCGACGGCAATAAAACAGCGAGCAGCTTCAACGGCAAGCCCAAAACCCCCACA
>JBCDDJ010000128.1:0-14654 GCA_039180385.1 Cyanobacteria bacterium P01_G01_bin.38
GACTTTTGGCCCATCGCTGTGATGCTGCTAATACTTGTGTACAATATGACCGAAAGCTTACTGATGAAGCGAGCAAATCTATTTTTCGTGCTATATCTTATCAACTTTTTTTCATTACGGCTTTGGCCTAAAAGCTCCTCGAATTATTTATCTAACAGTAGTTGAGCAAAGGCTCGCTTGCTTCACAGACTGATGCCTGACAAACAGGGATATTTACTACTACCACGCTAGGAGGCAGGCATCGCGTTTTTCTTGACCTCTATCGAGGCTGTCTGATCTTCTAAGAGGTCTACCGTGAGCAGCTCTGCATCAGCAAAACTGCGCTCAATAGAAGTCTTTAGGGAGTACTGGGGTTCCCAGCCTAGACACTGTTTTATTTTCTGATTACTATATTTCAAAGACTTAAACCGCGCCTGTAGTCTAGACGGGACCAAAATACCTGGAAGCTTTGCTTTGCCCCCCAGAAGTCGTTGGTTAATGGCCCATGCCAGCATCCCTATCGAATACATCACTGTAAAATTAACTGGGATAAACCGGGGTGCATTAACGGTATTTTTGACCAATTGTTTAGCATACTGGCGTTGGGTGGGCGGGTTGTCATCTACGACGTTTAAAGTCTGCCCAACTGCAGCTTCCCGTTCAGCAGCCAGCACAATTGCCGCTGCGCAATTTTCGACATAGGTTAGTGGGATTTTTGCATAGGCACCGATACGCAGCCAGGCATTCTCCCCTAGGGTGGCTCCTAACCTTGCTGTCCAGAGATTATCTCGTCCATAGATAACGCCTGGGCGCAAGATCGTAACTAGCCCCCCCTGGTCTTTCTCAAAATCGCGGATGAGCTGCTCCTGTAACAACTTAGTTTGCGTGTACTCATCGCGCGATAAGGGCTCTGCCACAACGGGAGCTGCTTCATCCAGGACCGCGCCGTCTTGCATATTGATATAGTCGTAGACCGAGAACGTGCTGATCGCCACTAATCGCTTTGTCCCGGTCTCAGTCATGGCGGCTAATAGGTTTTCGGTGGCGACAACGGTGCCCGCAAATTGAGCGTAAAAGTCACCCGCTTTTGTCGCTGCTAAATGGATCACCGCATCAACGCTCTCTAAGGACTCTGCAATGCCTGAACGTTTTCGCAAATCGAGCTTAACAAACTCAACGTGCGGATGATTTGCCCAGGCAATATCAGCAACACTTGAGGCTGGACGAACCACGGCTCGAACATGATGACCGTGTTGCAAGGCGGCTGCCACAACATACTTCCCCAGAAAACCAGACGAACCCGTAATCAGCAACTTCATACGCGATTTTTCTCCTCTAGTAAGGCATCAACTAACTGACTAACCTTATCCATATCTGCATAGCTAATCGGCGGGGGAGAATTCTCTGAAAGCGCCTGATAGGTCTTGTCTAATAAACGATGTAGACCTTCATAGGGGGTTTTTTGCATGACTTTATTGCGAAAATTTTGCAAGCTCGATGTACATAGCCCCAAACCGCCCACAAACTGATTGACCAGAGGCGACAGCTGCTTGCCCCCTGGTCTGGGAATGACGCACCTTAGGTAGGGCTGAAACAGATCGGTCTCAGCGTATCCCCTATCTCCCCTGACACAGACAAAAAAGCAATCGGGCTGGGTAAACGGGCTAAAACGGATCCTGGCGTGGGTGTTTTGCCCAATCACCAGAGCATCAAGGTCGTCATATTTAAAGATGTCGCCGCCGCCATGGTTACTCCAAATGGCAGTTACTTTTTCAAAATCTGGGATAAACCGGAGGGTGAGATAGCAAAGGTGCGTAATAAATTCATGGATAACGCCAGCTGGAAGCTTGTGGGCTGGGCTAGGTAGATTCTGATCGGCGTATCGCCCCCCTCCCCGAATATCTAAGGCCATACGAACCTCAACATCCTGAACCTGGCCAAGGGTGCCATCAGCGACGAGTTTCTCAATCGCCAGGACAGACTCATTAAAGCGATAGTTGTGATCTTCGATCAGGTAGCGATCGCGCTCTTGGGCAAAGGTAAGCAGTGTCTGACAGTCTGCATAGTTAGTGGCCACAGGCTTCTCACAGATGACATGGGAGCCTGCTTCTAGGCAATCCATAGCGAGCTGTTTGTGGGTATGGGGAGGGGTCAGGATATGAACAATATCTGGCTGCGCATCTTTTAACATTGCCTTGTGACTGGTGTAGGCAGACTCTGCCCGATAACGCTGGGTATTGTACTGAGCTGCTATCGGGGATAAATCACACACCCCCACCAGCGAAGCCCTGGGAGAACTGCTCAAAAAAGACAAGTGCTCTTTTGAGATAACCCCTGTACCAATAACCGCAGAGCGAATAACGTTAGACATAGTTGTCAGTAATTTAGCGCTTAAAGAGCTCTATCTCGTGAATTTAGGATGCCACAAACTCCGATGTCTGCCACCTGCTCAATAGGCCAAACTCTGGTCGGACCAAACCTAAAAAGTCGAGTCCTAGCAGATTAAAAGCTTTAGAAGCTTATTTTAATCCCGGCGATGCGATCTGATGCCTACAGAGGAATACCCATGAGAGTCAGGCTTTTGAAGGAGCTTAACTCTTAGCTATGTGACCATAGTTAGCAGTCTAAAGTTCCTAGGGGTTGTCCCAGCCTTGACCAAGTCTTTTCTTGATATTGATTTAGCTCTAACGTAGCTTGATGTTTACCTTTGATCAGACACTGCCACTGATAGTGACGCAAAAAATTGCGAAATTCTAGGTCGTCGTAGCGTTGTTGTTGGGTCAACATGGACTTGATATAGCCTACCAGCATCATCACCCCGCCTAATATAAAAGGGGGTGCCATCATGCGATAGATAGCACTGGCAAGCATATAGGGTAAACCAGTACCCATAAAATATTGACCTGCGCCATGGCGAATCCGGCCTGTAAAAATATTTTTGTGACTTGATCCCATGGGGCGGAGATGGATAAATCTCAAGTCAGCATCATCCCAACTGCAAGCGATCCAACCTTGCATACGACAGCGATGACAGTCGATACCATCCCACATCACTTGTCTGACAAACCCACCGATTTGTTCAAAACAAACGGTGCGATAAAACTTGATCATGCCTACCGATGTTTCATCCCCACACCGCTCACTCACGAGATTCCCATCTTTGTCAGGGAAATAGGGCTTGCCACTACAGGTGCCAATGCGAGGATTGGCTTCCATACGCTGGATCAGCTGCTCAAAGTAGGTAGCCGGAATATCTAGGTCAACATCTAATTTGCAAACATAGTCGTAGTGAGCGGGGTCAATGGTGTCATAGCCCGTGTAGAATGCTTCGATGACCCCTGGGCCTACACTCCTTTGACCCCGGTTATCTCTTTTGACCACTTCGATAAAGGGATATTTGCGAGCCGCCGCGGCGATGATTTCTGGCGTGCTATCCGTCGAGCCGTCGTCTACGATAATCCATTTGCTGGGCAGGAGGCTTTGGTTGGCGATCGAATCAACGGTGGTTTGAATAAAAGCTGATTCATTACGACAAGGGCTAATCAGTACATATCGCCTTGACATGGTGAATGCTCTCCTAGAGGTGTTGTTGACCTAAAATAGATGCTCTCTGATAGACACAGAGCATCTTGGGTTGCCTTTGTCGATGGGATATGGGCTAATTGCCCTAGAATCCTAAAAGTCTAAAAAGGTTGAATGGGCCTAGAAATCGAGTGATGTTATCAAACACTGAGATGTATCCCCGCTTGGAGATCACAACGACATCCCCCTCCTGAACAGGATGGTTATCAACCAAGTTGGTTAAATCTAAAACTTCTTCTTGGACTTCCCCTGCCTCATCCAGACGGACTAAGGCAACTTCCCCCAATTTGGCGTCTTCGGTAGGGCCACCAGCGGCGGCGACGGCTCCAGAGACAGAACTGGTCGGAGAAATTTGAACCTCCCCAGGCCGAATAACCTCCCCCACGACGCGCACCCGAATCTGTTCAGGGGCAAGACTTGAGCTTGCAACCAAACGCCTGTCCAGAGTCTCTTCGGGGCCTAATGATGGCACAACAATGGAATCACCGTCCCTCAGCACGATATTGTCGATTGCGCCCTCTGACGGGAGGGATAAAGCTTCCCAAAGGTTGATGGTAATTTCTTGGGTCTGCCCCCCTGCCAGGGCGCGGCGAATGCTGACGCTTCTCAAGTCAGCATCACGGGTGACGCCGCCCGCTGCCAGCAGGGAGCCACTCAGGGTTGGGGCGCTGTTGCTGCTGTCCGAACTCTCCAGAGCGCTGAGGGCAATGGGACCTGGACGATGAACTTCACCAGTCACGCTGACGACCACAGGGCGCAGGTTAGTCAGCCGAATCGTCACCATCGGCTCCACTAGATAGCGCTGTAGGCGCAACGTCAGCTCTTGAGTGACTTGATTAGGGGTTTTGTTAGCAAAGTTAACCGCACCCACCAGCGGCAACATCACGTTACCATCGGGTAAAATCTCGTAGCTGTCCTCAAACTCGGGATAGCCGACGACTGCGATCGCAACTTCATCGCCTGGCCCTAAAACATACTCATTGGCGGGTGCGTCTTGGGCAGATGGGCTGACTGAGGGCGGCAGCGGCGGCACTAACTCCTGAGCAGAGCTGACCCCTGTCAAGCTGAAGGCTAAGCCAAGCGTTAACCCAGATAGAAGACCTCGGCACAACTGATTTACCATAGGATTATTTCCAAGGACGATTATCTGTAGATGAAGAAAGCAGGGGCACGGCTGATTTTTCAGTCGCTGAGGCGATGTACTCACTGGCCTGGGCGTTGTGGGTGTACTCGCTGGATTCCACCTTGATATCCACGCCATTCGCAATTAACCCCAGCACATTTGCCCCTGAGCGCTTTAACAACCCCTTAGACGAAATCGCACTATCGTAAGTGACCAGACGAGGTCGCATTATCATTAAAATACCGTCTGCCAGGTTACCCAGGACAGCAGCATCAGCATTGCCGGACAACGGGGGCGTATCCACAATAACGTAGTCATACTGCTCACTAAATCTGGCCAGGAGACCGGCCATTCTTTCCGAGTCGATCAGCGCCAGCGGATTGGGCGGCACCACCCCAGCCGTCAGGAGGGTCAGGTTTTCGCTGATTGGCTGTAGGGCATTCTCTAACTTCCCTTCGCCCACCAAAACATGGCTCAGCCCGGTAGCGTTGACCATGTTCCAAAGGTGATGCTGATCGGGGGAGCGCATGTCGGCATCAATCAGCAGTACCCGGCGATCGGTTTGGGCAATAGAGGCGGCCAGGTTAGCACACACTTCGGATTTACCCTCACCGTAGGTAGAGCTAGTAATCACCAATGATTTGAGCTTTTTGTCAGAGCTAATAAATCGCAGATTTGCCTGCAGCATCTGATATGCACCCGAAATCATCGGGTAGGTGCTGGTGGTGGTCACAATCCGAGGAGAAGGTAGCCCCTCGGTACCGTAGGGCATATCTCGCCAATCAGACTCTTTGGTAGCCTCAAAGCGAGGAATGACGCCTAGCAAAATAAGCCCAAACGTCTTCTCGCCATCCCGAATGGTCTTGATGCTACGGTCAATCAAATCGAGGAAGAAGGCAACGGCCACTCCGAGCAGCAATCCGGCTGCCGTCCCCAAAATTAGATAATTGCTTTGCCCCGCTGAAAGGGGCTCCGTCGGAACGGATGCTTCCTCAATAATGCGGGCACTGCCCACGTTCTGGTTTTCGGCCAGGCGCACTTCTTGCAAGCGCTGTAGCAAGTTTTCGTAGGTGTTGCGAGCATAGTTTAGCTTGTTGGTGAGATCGATTTGGGTGTTTTCTAAACTTGGGAAAATATCGGCCCAATCGATATAAGCATCGCGGGTATTGGCCAGGACCGAGAGACTATTATTGAGACTGATCCGTTCAATTTCACTGTCGACCAGCTGCTCTGCCAGTCTCTTCTTAAGGGGGCTAAACTGGAGATTGCCGTTAGAAACAGATACTGCTTCGTTAGTCACCTCAAGCATACGAGTCTCTAAAATCTCTCTCAGAGAGCCCTCTTGGCGTGCCAAGACACGAACATTAGGATGCTCGTCGGTATATTGAGAGCGGGCTTTTGCAAGCTCAGTTTGGAGCATTTGCCACTCAGAAAACACCTGTTGTACACCATCTGCCTCGCTCAGGTCACCCAAAGCCAAAGCCCTTTCAAGGGGGACCCCCAGCTGTCGCCTGAGTTCTGCGTTGCGACTTTCAAGCTGAGCTAACTGAGCCTGGGAGGCCGTGATTTGATCATCAAGGGAGGCAATAGAGTTAACGGCGGCGGTGGCTTCTGCACCTAAATTAACAATTTGGTTCTGCTCATTAAACGCCTGTAGAGCATCCGAAAGCCGCTTGACCTCTGCCTCCGCCCTAGGGAGCTCTTTCTCTAAAAACTTCCTCGCTGCCCGAACTTCAGAACGATTGTTCTGTACGTTGAAGGTAATGTAGGAACGCATTAACTGATTAACAATGGCTGCGGATAGCTCCGGATCTTCCGACTGATATCTCACACTGATGATGTCCGTATTCTCATCTGGTGAAACCTCCAGTGCCTCCCTCAGAGCACGACCACTCACGGGCTCACCCTCTTCGTCTCGAATGTCGAGCTTCTGAACCACGTCATTTAACAAGGGTAGAGAAGTAATCAAAGAGGACTGGGTATCGAGGGGATTTCCCTCGGTCGTTAACGCCTCTAGCTCACCCAGGTCTTGCCCCACACCCGTCAAGGAAGATGTTCTATTCGTTTCAAATAGAAGCTCTCCTTTCGCGCCGTAGATCAGCTCATCGGACGACAGGGAAGCAAACATGGATACGGCAATGGATCCTAGCAGTACGGCGGATGCAGGCAACCAACGCCGCTTTAAAACCAGCCAGTAGCGCTGCAGATCGATCTCTTCTACAAAATGCTCGTTCGACCCCATAGTCCCAGCCATATTTCCCGATAATAGACCTGATGATAGAAACTCACCTGACGTTATAGAGCAGCGCCTATAGTGACTCAAGATCAAAAGACGTCGCTCGGGGAGGATGGTTTCCCGGAAACTTGTTTTTTTTTAAGTTTCTGATGAAGTAAATCTTTGCGATCGCAAAAACAATGAACAATCTGACTGATCAGGAAAGTTCAGAGTTAACCTCTCGGGCGCGACGGGGGCGGCAGGGCGTGCCCAGGCAAATTTGCTGGGGGGGCATGTCACTAAAGACACTGCTGCGCGCCCCGATCACAGCGTTAGCCCCGATGGTCACCCCAGGACCCACAAAACAATCAGTGGCTACCCAGGCCCCGTTGCCAAGGATAATAGGCGCTGTGATCAGGGCAAACCGAGGGTCGGTGACATCGTGACTGCCCGTACATAGATAGGTTTTTTGGGACACTACACAGTGTTGCCCGACGCGAATCGGGGCGAGGCTATAAAACACCACATCGTCGCCTACCCAGCTATAGTCGCCAATCTCGACCTTCCACGGGTAGGTAAAGCGGGCCGTCGGTCGGATCATCACCTGCTTGCCGATTTTCGCCCCAAACAGCCTGAGCAATGCCCGACGGGGGCCATGGGAGGCATGGAGCGTCAGCGGAAACACCACAGCCTGGACAAGCCACCAGATCAAAATCAGCCACTTTGGCCGTCCGACTTCATATCCCGGCTGGTGGTACTGGCTGAGATCAATTAAAGGTGCTGCCCCAAATGGGCCAACATCGTTAGCCGCTGCTATGGGCGGCGGGTTAACCGGGCCTGGCTGAGAAGCGGTCGGGTTGTGAGCCATCGCAAAGCCTACCCTTTCGCATCTGCCGAGCTAATCAGCGGCGGTGTGGTTTGAGTGGCGGTAGTCTCCGGGCTGGCGTCTTCACTGACCTTGCCCACATTCAGACGTCCGCCAAAGGTCTTGAGCTCGTAGAGCTTGACGCCAATTTGATACTCGTATTGGCTCAGCAGTCGGCCATAGACGTAGCCTGGATAGCCATCTAAAAAGCCCAGACGAATAATGTAAAACAGCACAAATCTCAGCAGTGGCTTAAAGGGCAGTCTGACCCAGATTTTTTTCAAAAATCGCTTGCGCTGCACGGAGTCACCAAAGAGGTTGGCCCCAATCGTGCCACCGTCTGCCATGCCAGTGAGCAGGTTGTAGTAAACCCTGGCCTCCCAGTTAGAATAGCGGTTATGGCGGGCCAGCCAGTGGTAGAGATCGCGAAAATCAATGTGCAGCATGTCGTTTTTGAGGTAGCCCACCTTGCCCCCCTCGACAATCACATGCTCATGGACCTCATTATCCCCGGTGTTGCGAATCTCTTCGGTGTTAAGGTTTTCGTACCGACCCTTGGCATGGCGAAACAGGCGCAGGTTCCAGTCGGGGTACTTGCCGCCATGGCGAATCCATTTGCCTAGGAAAAAGACACGGCGATTGAGATAGTAGCCGTCCTGTTCATCGGCTTCGATCACCTGGGCGATTTCATCCCACAGTTCGGAGGTAATGCGCTCGTCGCAGTCTACGATGAGCACCCAGTCATGCTTAAAGGGCAGATTCTCAAGGGACCAATTTTTCTTTTTAGGCCAGCGTCCGTTGAAGTGAAACTGCACCACCTGAGCCCCGTAGCGCTGAGAAATTTCCTCAGAGCGATCCTCACTTTGCGAATCGACCACAAAGACTTCATCGGCCTGGGCCAGACTCTCTAAGCAGGCGGGCAGGTTTTCCTCCTCATTTTTGGCTGGAATCAGAACAGAAATTGGAATCTTGGAGGTTGCAGCAGTCATGGGTCACGCGTTGAATTGTAAGGGCACTCGTTAAATCTAAAGCAAAAAATCTAAAACAAGCCTAGGCCGGGCGGGCGTCGAGCAGATGACGCAGGGCGCTGCCCAGATACCCGACTTGCCCGTAGGCATAGGCAAAATTTTCAAACCGCTGGGCCGGATCGTGGATATATTTAGCCGTTTTATACAAACCGCGCACTAAGCGTTCCCCGCCGCGTCGAAACTGGCCCACTCCCGAGCGACCTGAAACTTGCTCACGATAGCACTCACTAATGCCTTGCCACCAGCTGCGACTCAAAAACCAGGCGGGCTTAAGCCGGGCCGGGGTAACATTGTGGGCCGCCAGAGCGTCGGGCACATAGACCACTTTGAGGCCCTGCCTGAGAGCCAACTGGGTCATGTGCAGCTCTTCGTTCGAGAGCAGATTTTTGCCCACCCGCCCCAGGCTGGCATCAAACCCCCCGACCGCCTCTAAAAACGGCTTGCGCATGGAGTAATTAAGGCCCCGCGGGGTGAGGTTAGGCTGGTGGATATACTGCAGCTCATCGCCTAGATCATAGGCCCCTAACCCACTGGCCAGCTCGTCTGAGAGCCAGCGCGGTGGCTGGGTGATGCCCTGGGGCCAGAGCAGGGTAACTTTGCCCCCTGCGATCGCAACCGCCGGATCTGCCTCATAAACCTTATAAAGCGCCGACAGCCAGTGGGGACTGGCTTCAGCGTCATCATCTAAATAGGCCAAAATCTGCCCTCTTGCGGCCTTAGCGCCGGTATTTCGAGCCACGGACAGACCCAGGGTTGACTCGTAAATATACGTCAGTTGAGGATGGGGCAAACGCGCCTGGACCACCTGGGCAGTTTTATCTGTGGAAGCATTGTCCACTACAATCACCTCATACTGGCCAGTCTGTCCAAAGGTTTGGTTGAGCAGACTATCAATGGCTGCTCCCAGATATTGGTCCCGATTGTGGGTACAGATAATGGCAGAAATCAACGGCTCAGCCATAGGGGAGATCACCAATAGTTTTCACCAGCACGTCATTCACCGGCATTTTTTGTGCGTGTCAAAGCTAACATGCCCGACTTAGCAGGGAGTATTCACTTCCTCACCTTACTGAAATCTATTTTCGGTCAAAACCATTGACATCGAGTTTTATTGATTCTTCAATTGGCGCTTAGGCTGTGTAAAGTTCTTAGGGAAACCCACTACCCATCACCCACTACCATGCTCTCTCGTTCATTTGACTCCATCGACCTTGCCCCCTACATCGACCACGCTTTGCTAACACCGACAGCTATCCCCGAGCAGGTGGGTCAATGGTGCGATGAGGCTGACCGATTTGGGTTTGCATCGGTTTGTGTCTACCCGGTCCATGTCCGTCAGGCGGTTGAGCACCTCCATGGCAAAAAGCCCCAGGTCTGCACCGTGATCGGGTTTCCGACCGGCGCTGTGACCTCAGCCGTCAAACTTTACGAGGCCCAAGAAGCCGCTGGAAATGGGGCCACGGAGCTAGACATGGTGATTAACCTGGGCTGGCTAAAGTGTGGAGAAACGAAGCCTTTGCACCAAGAAATCGCAGCCGTTGTGGAGGCTACCGGACAGTGTGTCAAAGCCATTCTAGAAACCGGTTTGCTCAGCGATGCCGAAAAACGCCTGGCCGCTGAGGTTTGCTTAGACGCCGGGGTGAGCTTTCTCAAAACCAGCACTGGCTGGCATGGCGGCGCAACGGTTGCCGATGTCAAGCTGCTGCACGGGGTCACCCAGGGGCGAGTCGGCATCAAAGCCTCGGGGGGGATTCGCACCCCAGACCAGGCGATAGCCCTGATTGAGGCTGGGGCAACCCGCTTGGGTACCTCCCGTGGGCCAGCGCTCGTCAAGGCCCAAGCCGAAATGACAAACGAGGGATGAAGGACTTCCCATTCTTTTTGTCGATCTTTGCGCGTCACAGGGCAGAATGGTTAACTGTAGCCTTTTGCTCCTAATTCTTATGACCTCTTCTGCAAAGCCGGCTGGAAATTATCCCTCTCCGATCGCTGCGATCGCGCTCAAATTGGTAGGCACCATCACCATTTTGGCCGCCTTGATAGACTTTCTCGTGCTGGTGATTCCACCTGATTTGGTCAATCGCCAGTGGCAAATTGCCACCGCTAGTCAGCTCGTGGATCGGGGGATTGTCCCTCTGGTGGGCATTGCTCTACTATTCACCGGGTTTTGGATTGAGAGCTACGTGGGCAATCGCTCACGCTCTGGTAACTTAATCCTAGATTTGAGGTTCTGGACCTGTGTACTGTCGTCAATCCTGGGCATCGTTTTCATTGTTTTGACGGTTTTGCACCCCAATAATGTACGGGCGCAGAGTCAAGAAGCCCTCACTCAAGTCACCGAAGAGGCCACCCAAGCCACCTCTCAGCTTGAGCAGCGCCTGGGGGCGGAGGTCTCACAGCAGCGCAGCCAAATTGACGCCTTGTTACAGGATGAAACCCGACTTCAGCAGGCTATTGAGAGTGGTCAGGTCAGTCAAGACCAGGCCGCCCGTATTGAAGAATTTCGCAGCAATCCCCAATCTATCGATCAGTTTTTACAGCAGCAGGCCGGGCAGCTAGAGACCCAGCTAAAAACCGAAATTGGCACCCGTCAGCAAGAAGCCTCTCAACGAGTACGGACTGAGGCGACCAAAGCCAGCATCCGCATTGCCGTCAGTAGCTTGCTCTTAGCTATTGGCTACACGGTGATTGGATGGATGGGACTAAGACGCCTTTTATCGGCAGGTAGCTAGTCGTTTGTCGAGCTTAAAATTTCAGTGAAGTGAGTGGGTGAGTAGATGTATTTACCTACTCACCAAACCCGAATATTGAACATGACGGACTGACTACTCGCCTGATCAACTTCTAACTCAACGCTGCGATCATGGCCTGTTGCGCAACGGTTTGGTACACGTTGGTCAAGTGAGCCATCACCGCCTGAGCATCGCTGGCAGGTAGCGGTAAAGTGCCCAAAACATCTAGCACGGTCTGATCAGAGGGCGTTATCACCACCAGGGCCGGGTCAAGGGGCTGTTCGTATTGCCAAAAGTCGTCAACCTGCAGCGGTGGGGTCGCCGTTAGAGGGGCTGCTTCTGTAGCGGTTGCCTTGGGCGTATCGTCACTATCTGTCTGAATTCGGCGCTTTTGCCTGAGCGTTTCTAAAATTTTCTCCTTAGTTTTGCCACGTAGCTGAAACAGCACGAAGGGATCTTCTCGGAAGAAATCTCCCAGTTGGTAGTACACAGCGGCGATATGCTTACAGGGGTTTTTAGGGTCAGGGCAGCTACAGCGAGAATGCACATCGGACAGGGTAAAGGGAAACAGACTCAGTCCGTTTGCCGTGAAGACTGCTTCGATATCCGCGGGCATCTCCCCCGCCAATAGCTGCGCTGAGTAGAGGGCCTGCTGAGATAGGGTATCAATTACGTAGTCCCAGTCTTCGTCTGAAAAGCAGTCAATCCAAATCGATAGCTCATAGGGCTCAGCCGCAGTCCCCTGCACTTTAGCAAAGACTTTTTCTGCTTTAAATTCCAGGCTGAGAATATGGCCCTCCCGCGCATAGCGACGGCCCCGCTCTAAGCGTTTTTTGAACCGATAAGAATTCAGCAAATCAACCCACTGCTGGACCCACCAGGCTTCGGAGTCAATGCTGTAGGCGTCGGGTTGGGGGGTGGTGTAGGCGGTCATTGGGGTAGTGGGTAGTGGGTAGTGGGGGAGATGGGGAGGGTGGGACGGGATGCCTAGTTCTGAAGATACAAGGGTGGGTTACAGCTTGAGCCCAGGACAGGATATTGCGAGTAATCCAAAATCTCCATCGACTTCGCTCAGGGTAAGACAAATCTAGAATCACTCTGGCAGCTGACTCATTTTTTCTAAGTCCAGTACCGCGTTCAGCTTATCTTCGTCCATCATGCCGTGTGCTAAGACGAGCTGACGTAAGGATTTGCCGGTTTCTAGAGATTCTTTTGCGATCGCAGCCGCGTTCAAATAGCCAATATGGGGATTTAGGGCGGTCACCAGGGCTAGGCTGGCTTCGGCATAGCTGTGGCAGCGCTCAGGCTGGGCCGTGATGCCTTGCAGACAACGCTGGTTGAGGGCGGCGACGGTGGTGCCTAAAATTTCAATGCTGTGGATTAAGTTGTAAGCGATCAGGGGCATCATCACGTTTAACTCCAGCTGACCCGCCTGGGCGGCCAGGGCAATGGCCTGGTCATAGCCCATTACCTGGAAACAGACCATTGAGGTCATTTCAGCCATGACCGGATTATATTTACCGGGCATAATCGAGGACCCCGGTTGGACCGCAGGCAGCTGGATTTCTTTGAAGCCGGTTTTGGGGCCAGAGTCGAGCAGGCGCAGATCGTGGGAAACTTTGGCCAGGTCCTGGGCCAGGTTTCTCAAGCTGCTAGAGACGGCCACAAAAGGGGCCATGCTCTGCATCGCAGCCATCAGGTGGGGAGCTGAGCTTAGAGGCACGCCAATCAGCTCAGAGAGAACTTGGGCCGCCCGATGACGATAGCGAGGATGGGTGTTGAGACCGGTGCCAGCGGCGCTGCCCCCCAGCCCCAACGCCGTTAGCTCTTGGGCGGCGGTCTTAATGCGCCGATGGTGATCGCTGAGAATCGTATGCCAGGCTCGAAAGGTTTCGCCCAGGCGGACGGGGACAGCATCCTGGAGGTGGGTGCGACCCGAGCGAACGACGGCTTGAAACTCATCGGCTTTGGTTTGGAGGGTTGCGATCGCACCTTCCAACGCCGGATACAGCGTATGGGTCAGCGCCAACAGCCCGCCAATGCGAATTGCGGTGGGGATCACATCGTTGGTGGACTGGCCGTAGTTGACATGGTCGTTGGGGCTAATGCGGCTGTAGTTGCCCTTGGCCGCGCCCACAATTTCGAGGGCACGGTTGGCCAGCACCTCGTTGACATTCATATGGTGAGAGGTGCCCGCCCCGGCTTGATAAACATCCACCACAAACTGATCGCGCAGCTCACCTTTGAGAATCTCATCGGCAGCCTGCACAATCGCCTTGCTGATATCCGTCGGGATGCAGCCCAATTCACCATTGGTCAGGGCGGTGGCCTTTTTGATCAGTACGCAGGCATCCACATAGGTGGGCAGTGGCTTAAGCCCACTGATAGCAAAATTCTCAACGGCGCGCAGGGTTTGGATGCCGTAGTAGGCCGAGGCAGGGAGCTGACGCTCTCCCATGGAGTCTTTTTCAAGGCGAGCAGAATTGGTCATAGGTGCGAAGAAAGGGACTCTGGTTAAAGGCACGGGAGTACTCCTAATCGAGTGGATGCCCTTAGCCGAACTTTTATTTTAACCCCTGTGATCAAGCGGTTTCAAAGCCAAAGGTTAGAGGTTAAAACGGGGTTGACGTTGGGGTTTGCACTGTACCAGCTCAAAAGCGACCGTGGGGCGCTCAGAAATTTGGAGCGAGGCTGCACCCACTATTAGAACAAACAGAATCCGCGCTGCGGTAAGCCGCTATAGTGAATCAGAGAAAGTCCTACGCTCGATTTTCCTGATTACTAGCCCCACTGTTCTGGCCATTGTTTTGGCCCCAACGTTGATGCGAGATGGCGAGAACCCCCACCCTCACCTTTGATCGCGGTACCTTGATTTTGCATCCACCGCCTCGGGGACGTGGGTGGATCGATCACGCCGTTTGGGACGATCGGGTTGAGCGGTTTCGGATTCCGGCCAATCAATATCGTACCCTGGTAGAGCGGCTGAGGGCTGAGCAAACTGCTTTTCAAGACAAAGCGATTGGGTTTGAGCCCCTGGAGCTGACACCACAGCTGACCTGGTCGCCCTATCCCCATCAAACCGAGGCATTGCAGGCCTGGGTCCAAGCCGGCTGGCGCGGGGTGGTGGTGC
>JBCDDJ010000129.1:0-14654 GCA_039180385.1 Cyanobacteria bacterium P01_G01_bin.38
CCTCAGTAACACGGGCAATGGTGAATGCGCTGCGCTGGTGAGTGGGTGAGGGCGCTGCGCTGGTGAATGAGTGAGTGGGTGAATATCCCTGGCAGTATCACCATCTCACCTTGAGTTTTAGCTAGACTCGCTATCTTTTTGAAAAGGCGGGAACACTGTAGGCAAGCAACGATGTATCAAAAATAACTTGTATTACGCAGACTACAGAAACCATGTCTAAATCTTTGGAAACACCCACGCTGTGCTATCGACTCGTGCCTGAAGACACCGGTGTCAAGCTTGAGATCTGGGAACCTGCACAAGTGACTGAGTATCGCAAAGCTCCCTATCACTTTTTCATTCGCTACCAGCTAAAGTCAAAGGCAGAGGCCCAGGCCATCCTGGATCAATATCTCATTGACAATCACTTTGAGCTCACCGTTTGCCACGGACAGACCAAAACGGTGTCACCGCTAAAGCCACTGATGGCCCGCAGCAAAACCTATGCTGCATAGGTTAGCTTAAAGTCGGCGCAGCCCAATCATCACAGATATCATTCATCGACTACTCTCCCTCAGCCAACGGGGAGTAGTCTTTTTCTTGTACGTAGTACTCGCCAATATCCACATCGCCGATCAAAATTTGCTCGTATTGGACAGTCCCGCTCACCCGAGCGGTTTCATCGAGGGCAGGTTCAGACACCTCGGTGAGCACCCAAATACGACCGGTTTCATCTTCAAGTTCATAAATCCACCCCTCTAGAAGCGGCACTCGCTGGCGGATAATACCCTCTAGTTCAACGGTTTGATCAGGCTTCGTGTCTTGGCGTAAGGTCTCGATCGAGGTGGTCTTACCCCGCCGTGAAATCGATGGCAAGGACAGCGTCGGATCTTGTGCGGTAGGGGCTTCGGCTTCGGCCAGGGGGGTACAAGCTCCAAGCAAACTGAGCATAAGCAAGTTGAGTAAGCAAAATACGCCGTACTTAACATTCACAGTCATAACAAGTCTTTAATCTAGCGAGAGCATCGGCGCGGGCGTCGGCAATTACAAAATCAGGAGGTGCTTTAGGTCAACCCCCTTTGGTAATCTGGTTGTCAGTGTACCCCAAACACCATAATGGCCGAAATCCTCGATGGAAAAGCGCTTGCCCAAAAGATTCAGACAGCGTTAGCAGACCAGATCAAGGGTTGGCATGACACCTACAGTCGCGTCCCAGGCCTAGCCGTGGTGATGGTCGGTGATCATCCCGCCAGTGCTGTCTATGTTCGCAATAAAGAGCGCGCCTGTGAGCGCCTCGGGATTGTGTCCTTTGGTAAACATTTACCCACCCTAACCACTCAATCCCAACTCAGTGAGTTGATTCAAATCCTCAACCAAGATGAGCGCGTCGACGGTATCTTGATTCAACTGCCGCTGCCGGATCATCTCGACTCGGTTGCCCTGCTCAATGAAATTGACCCTGCCAAGGATGCCGATGGCTTGCACCCGGTGAATATCGGTCGCTTAGTCAGGGGCGAATCTGGGTTGCGGAGCTGTACCCCCGCCGGGGTAATGGCCCTGCTCAAGGCCCATCAAATTGATCCATCCGGCAAACACGCGGTCGTTTTAGGGCGCAGCATTCTGGTGGGCAAACCCATGGCCATGATGCTACTCGAGGCCAATGCAACGGTCACCATCGCTCATTCTCGCACCCAGGGGTTAGAAAACATCACCCAGCAAGCCGATATCTTGGTCGCGGCGGTGGGTCGCCCTCAGATGATTACGCCTAACTTTGTCAAACCAGGCGCAGTGGTGATCGATGTAGGGATTAACCGGCTCCAACTTCCGGATACTGGCAAATCTAAGTTGGTGGGCGATGTCGATTTTGAGGCCGTCGAGCCCATCGCCAGCGCCATTACTCCCGTCCCCGGTGGAATTGGCCCGATGACGGTCGCCATGTTGTTGCACAATACTGTATTGAGCTACCGTAAACGGTTCAATATATTAGAGCCGTCTTGATAAACGCACCTGCTATTCGCTGATTAACCCCCACTATTCTGCCCATTCACGCTTAACTCCAATGGTAACTACAGATTCTGCTCTTAACACTGCTGCGTTTGACTTGCAGACTTATCTCTCGTCTCGCCAAGCTCAGGTAGAGACTGCCCTAGATCAATCGCTGACGGTTGCCTATCCTGAGCAAATCTACGAAGCTATGCGGTATTCGCTACTGGCAGGGGGTAAGCGACTACGACCCATTCTGTGTTTGGCCAGCTGCGAGCTAGTGGGGGGCAAAACCGAGATCGCCATGCCCACTGCCTGTGCCCTCGAAATGGTACACACCATGTCGCTGATCCACGATGATTTGCCCTCTATGGATAACGATGACTATCGTCGCGGGAAATTAACCAGTCACAAGGTCTATGGCGAAGATGTGGCGATTTTAGCGGGCGATGCCTTGCTGGCCTACGCCTTTGAGTTTATTGCCCGTGAAACCCAAAATGTACCTGCCGAACAGGTGCTAGAAGTCATCCGGCGACTCGGCAAAGCCTTTGGTACAGGCGGGCTCGTGGGCGGGCAAATCGTTGATTTGGCCTCAGAGGGAAAGTCTGACGTTTCGTTAGAGACACTTAATTTTATCCACAGACACAAGACGGCGGCGCTGCTTGAGGTAGCGGTGGTGTCGGGGGCGGTTTTGGCCGGGGCTGATGAGACCGCAGTCGGTCAGCTAACCCGTTACGCCCAGGACATTGGGCTGGCCTTTCAAATTGTGGATGATGTTTTAGATATCACCTCAACCCCCGAAGAACTTGGCAAATCAGTAGGTAAAGATATTGCTGCACAAAAAGTCACCTACCCCAGTCTGTGGGGCATTGATGAGTCAAAACGGCAGGCTCAGCAGCTGATTCAAGCGGCTAAAGATGAGTTGGTGACATTTGGTGAGCTGAGCCAGCCGCTGGTTGCGATCGCAGACTTCATCACCGCCCGAACCCACTAAGCCCCCTTTAATCGAGCCTGATCTCAACCGCGCCTTATCTAATAACATCCATGGAAAACTTCAGTGACATCTTCCAAAATCACGTTCTGGTGGTAGCCTTGATCGCCTGCCTAATCGCCCAGGCCCTCAAAGTCGTAGTTGAGCTCATCCACCACCGCAAGCTTAATTTTCGCGTCCTGGTTGAGACTGGCGGCATGCCCAGCGCCCACTCTGCCCTGGTGACCGCTCTGGCTTTTGGCATTGGCCAAACCATCGGTTGGGCCAGCCCAGCCTTTGCCGTCACCTCAGTCTTTGCCATCATCGTGATGTATGACGCCGCTGGGGTCCGACAGGCCGCAGGCAAGCAGGCCAAAATTCTCAATCAAATTGTGGATGAAATGTTCAATGAACACGACTTTCAAGAAGATCGTCTCAAAGAGCTACTAGGGCATACCCCCGTACAGGTGATTGCCGGGTCTGTCTTAGGAGCCGTGATCGCGTGCCTGGCAGCGCCCGCCTACTAGCAGGGGCAAGGTGACCTTTGCTCCTATGGCATCGTCACCGTTGACACCAGTCGGATGACCCCCTCTCCATCTACTAAGATGGCCGAATAATTTTCACCAGTCAGAGTTTGCAATAAATCAGCCGCCGCTGCCGAATCCGTCGTGGTCAAAGCTAGCAGATAGGGGCGCTCACGATACACCGCTAGCCCCACCGAATGCCCCAGAGTTTGCTGCACAGAACTGGCAACATCGGGCTGATCAGCATAGTCTATCAGCACCACATAGGTACTTCCCAACGTTTGGGGATTATAGGCCGTCTCAGCCGTCGCTGCTTCAGAGGGCGCAGCGGCAGCAGGCACAGCCGCCGTCGGCGCAGTCGCTTCAGGTTCAGGCGTCGCTTCAGGTTCAGGCGTCGCTTCAGTCGAAGCCACGGTTGCACCCGCCGTCGGTGCAGCCGCTGCATTTTCTGGCGTGGCAATCGACTCAGTTTCAGCAGGCGAGTCCGCTGCTTGCACAGGGGCATCTCCGTCAGGTTGAGCAACAACGGTCTCAAAGCCTTCTATATCATTGAGGTAAAGTGCCCAAGAGTTAACGGCCTCAAGGTTGGTAAACCCACCCGCTCGCACAACTAACTCATCAACGTAGTTACAAACCACCACCGGGTTGTCAACCGGCAAGACTGATAGCGCACGTTCGCGCTCACTTTCGTTCTCAGCCCGTACTAGCAATAGATACTCCCCTGCCGCTGGCGGTGGACAGACTGGATAACTTTGCGCCCAACTCGTCTCTGCCATCAGACCGATCCCCAAGCCTGTTACCCATAAGCCGAGTATCTGCTTAAGCTGATTCTGCATGGCTGTTTGCCCCCGTGAGTATGAACAAGATGTTGTGGCCAAGGTTGAAACACCAAGGCCGAAACGTTATGCAATCGGCGCAAGGGATGCCAGCGGATCTGGAATCGTCGCACACGGGGCGTCAAACTCACCAATCGCCACGTATTCTAATCGCAGCTTGAGCCAGGTAATGAATTGCTTATCTGTAGAGACTACCGCCGCCGCTGGTTGTGGGCAGCGGTCTTTCTCTTCAGCAAACTCGGGCGCTTCTAGAAACGCAGGCTGCTTAATCAACCAAAAGTCAATCGCCTTTTCCTGGGATTGATAATGGCGCTTTCGCTCTTTGAGAACCTCTGCAAACGGCTCTTCGTCCAGCAAAAATCGCTGACTGGCCAGGGCATAGTAATAAGTGGTCATGGTTTGGCTAAAAATCGACAGGCCCAACAGGAACTTGATTATACTCCTGGTCCATGACGAAGTCATCTTCCTCCGCAGTACTTAACACAGCACTGTTATCCGGCGACGAAATCTCGGCACCGTTGATCACTACCCCCAGCAGTCTGACATCATCGTTAAGTTCTAACTCTTCTAGCGCCGTCGTTAGGACTGCCTTCTCGGTAATCCCAGGACGGGTCACCAGCAAAAGACCGTCCGCCTCTGACTCTAGGATGAGGGCGTCGTCACACTTGCTCAGGGAGGGGGTGTCTAAAATCACCATGTCAAAACGCCCGCGCGCGTCCTGCAAAAACCGGCGCATTTCGCTGGACTCTAGCACCGCCGCCGCCTGTCGCTGAGGCCCAGGGCTCGGAGCCACGTAAAGGTTCTCAACCGTCGGCACCATACAGACATTTTCGCCTACCTGACCACCGTAGTAGCGCAGGGGCTCGGTCAAAATTTGGGGGTCAAAGGACAGATCCAAATAGCCCACCTTAGACGGAGAGCGCAAATCTGCCTCCACCAGCAGCGTGCGTCGCCCGGCTCGAGCAGATGCGATCGCAAGGTTATAGGCACTGACGCTCTTGCCTTCTTTATCACGGGTACTGGTGACCAGCACCACCCGTGGCCCAATTGCACTCACCTCAGATGCTCCCACCAAGCGCAGCTTACTCAAAAAGCGCTCATAGCTCTGGTGGTAGGGAGAGTCAGCCTGTAGCAAAATCGGAGCCATCTTGCTGGGCCGCATTTTGATGTTGGGAATGGTCCCCAAAATCGGAATCTCCTGATCCTTGAGCAGGCCCTCGAGATCTTCGGCGGTGCGAATCGTGCCGTCCAGGGCATCAAGGATAAAGATCACAGCCCCGCCCACCAGCAAACCAATTAAGCTACCCGCCAACAGCACCACAATGGGGTTGGGGGCATCTTGCTCAGCTTTGACCGTAAAGGGGGGCTTAGCCGCGGTCAAACTACTGACGGTCTCAGCCTCGGCGGCCTCAGCGTCAACTCGCTTTGCCAAAATTTGATCATACAAAGCTCGCTTTAAGGCAACCTGCTGGGCTAAGCGATCTCTGTCCAGCTGTTTGTTCGGCAGGCTGGCATATTCTTGCCGGAGGCTTTGGTCGTAGAATCGCAGCAGATTTTGCTGCTGCTCCAGCGCTTCTCGCTGGGCTTGCAGGGCAACCAGCTGGTTGGCTAAAGCCGCCCTGGCCGGATCCAAATTGCTATTTAAGGAGGTGGCGATCACCTCTTGCCCCCCTTGAACTGGAGACGTCTGCCCGTCACCTCTGACCACCTGAAAAGCCCGCTCAGCTAGCAATCGTTGAAAAGCCCCTAGACTTTGCTCTAGCTCAGCCACAGCCGGGTGTTCACGACGATGGCCTGCCTCCATCAACAGCTGTCTTTGGGTTTCGGCCTCGTATACCTGCGATCGCAAATTAGCAATAATCGGGTCTGCGCTCAACGCCGACGAAGCATAGGCCTGATCCGGCGTCATACCGAGTCGTCGCTGGATACTTTCCATCTGACCTCTCAGACCTTCCAGCGTCAGCGCATTTTGACGAAACTGCTGCTGCCCCCCGGAAATCGCACCCAGCACAGACCCATCTTGAGCCGCCTGAATGGCAGGTCCTTCAAGTCGGTCATAGGCCTCTAATGCTTGCTCTGCCTGGCGTAACTCGCCTTCAACCCCCGGCAAGCGCTCATTTAGGGCCTGAATAATATCCTGCAGCTGCCTTTTATTGGTCTGACGACTCAGCTCGATCATCGCCGTGTAGAGCAAATCAAGGGTCTGCTCAGCCACCTCAGGATCATCCGAAATAAATCGAACAACCGCTCGCTGCCCGCCAAACTCAGTCGGCTCAACGCCAATCCTAGTGTTGCCAGCAATGGCCTCAGGGGATAAATCAATACCCAACTCGCTGAGTTTGAGGGACACCTGATCTAGCAAAATATCAGAGAGCAGCAAATCTTCGGTGATGATGCCTTGACCCTGCTGCTGGACTTCGGTACCCGTCGCCGTAAACGCAACCAGGGGGGAGTTATCAACCAGCACAACCTCTGAGTACCACTCTGCGGGCGGTGGCGGCTGAAAAGCAACCACCCCCGAAGCACCCAAAATGGCTAAGAAACTTGCTAAGCCAGCCCACTTATATCGGTTGAGTGCTAACAGATATCGTTTGATAAAGGGGGATGCCATGACAGTTCAAATCTAAAAATTAAAGGGACTCAGTCTTTCTTGAGAAGCTCGTTTTGAGAAGACGCCGATGATCGAATCTTACGATGTTTGTCTAAGTTGGTGAAGGTTAATACTTAAGGATAAAGAAGCATTGCCTAAGATAAAATAAATTGCTACAAAATAACAACTAACCACGACAATCAAATCCGGACAATCTTACCTAGAAAATCAATTAAAAACATCGGTATCAAACACACCATCTACAAACAGTAAAAAGCCCAACACGTCTCGGAAAGGCCGGGTTACCGTGTCTAAAGCGAAACTAAGCCGAGAGACAAAGTTACGCCCCACAATAATCACATCGTCATCTTGAAGCGGTGGGTTTTGGGTAGGGTCACCGCGAAACGCATCCTTAGCATCAAGATCTAGCTCAACCGCTTCCCCGCTTTCTGGATCAAAGCGAAACAGGGCCACAGACCCGAGTCTAGCTCGGTCGGGATTGATACCCATCTGAGTGATCGCATCGACAAAGTTACTGCCATTTTCGAGGTTGAGTGTCCCCAAGGTGCCGCTACCGCCCTGACCACCCGCTGCATAGTTCAGAATTCGAACCGTAATCTGAGGCTGCGCCAGGGTAGAGTTTGCCACCAGAGTGCGATCGTACCCATCCAGGGTCGCTGGATCTAACCGAGGGATGGTAATTACATCGCCATTTTCGAGGCGCAGATCCGGCAGCGCCTGCCCCTCTCTAATGGGGGTAAATAGATCAACCGTTGTCGAAATCACTTCTCCGCTACTCAAACGACGTTGAACTTGTAACTCCCTAAGGTCAGCGCTGGTTCTAGCTCCCCCGGCAATCAGTAACGCCGTGGACACCCGAGGCTCAGGCAGGGGGTAAAACCCAGGTCGCTCAACCTCCCCTAAAATCGTCACCTCCACACCTCGCTGGGCAACCAGGGTGAGCGTGACATCCTTAGGCCCTCTGTAACCAGGGTCAGCCACCTCACGGATCACCACATACTGATTATAAACTTGGCGAATCCTATTCTCAGCCTCCTCTAAAGAGAGTCCCACCAGGGGAACTGCCCCCTGAATCGGCAAAATCACCTCCCCCTGCAAATCGAGGGTCGCTTGAAAGCTCAGATCTGGAAATCTTTGTACGCTGACAAAAACACTGTCTCCAGGCCCCAAACGATATTGATCAAACACGGTCTCAACGTAGCCATCGTCCCCCCTGCCAAGCGGTGCGTTGTTAAGCCCATCGTAAAACGGCCCCTGGGTGCTGGGCACGATGTCCACTTGGGGCAATATTTCGTTCGTCTCAAAACCGTCAGAGTCAAAGGTGTCAGGCTCAGAAACCTCAGCCTCAGGGACGTCAGAGTCGGGGACGTCACCCTCAGGGACATCCACACCCTCCAGGGGCTCATCTGGAATCTGCCCCTCAGGCATATCCTCGCTATCGCTGGGGGGGGTCTCTTCGAGGTCGGGCAGGTCTGATGCATCTGCCAGCTCATCCAAGGCAGCATCTAAAGTAGCAACCCCTGAGGTTTCACCCAAGGATTTTTCACCCCAGGACTTTTCACTCAAAGGCTTTTTATCCGAGGAAGACGGAGGTGTTATGTTGGACGCCTTAACAGTCGAGGCAGTCACGGTCAGCCCCATCGCACCGAGACATAAAGCTAAAGCCAAGCGACCCCAACTCAACCACGCTGTTTGAGTTGGCTCTTTGGTTGGCTGGACTCCGGTAGAGTGAGACAAACGCTGGGGAAGCGGATTCTTAATGGGATAACCGGACATGGTGTACTGAATCAAATAGAGGGCTAAAGCTAAAGTAAGCTGTAGCCAATCTAACCCATGATGTTTCCCAACGGCAGTCCCTTCTTTTAGAAAATGACCAGGAAATAGACAATTCTTTAAGTTCTTGTGAAGCTCGGGGGGACAATCGTCACAATGTTAGGACATTGGCTGTGCAAAGACCTGGGCCTGTAGAGCCGTCTGAACCTGCTGGCCCAATGCTTGGATCACGGGCCGGGTAGCCTCACTGTCACCCAGCGGAGCAATCGGCACCAGCAGGGTCGCCGCCACCCAGGGCAGACGCTGATGAAACTGCAGTTGGGCTTTTTGATCACCCCAAAACCAGCGGCTAGGAGAGGGATGTCCTCCCTGGGGCCAGGCATACCATTGCAGGGCGGCGTAGGTTTGCTGAGCATTCCAGACGCGCAAAAAATTGGCTTGCAGCTGATGGGCAGGGATTTCATCCATCGCTGGTACCTCAATGGCCATGCGTTGATAGGAGTCCATCGTCCATTTTTGTGCCCCCTTTAGATCGAGCCATTCGACCTCTGGCTGGTCAGAGGCCTGGGCCTGGGGACGCAGCAACAGCACCATCGGATCACCCACAGGCTGTGAGGCAAACTGTTGCACCGACCACTTATCTCCCCCAAAAGCAACGGTCTCTTGTACAACTTGCTGCCAACCGGGTATGACTAGCCCCGTTTTGCGAATATCTCTGAGGGTTTCGATTTGGGGGACACTCGGGGCAGGGCTCCAGGGCCATTGACCCGAAAAATATCGAGGCAGGGCATTGACCGCCACCAAAATGGCGAGGGTAGCCACAATAAAGCCTTTGAGTAAACGCTGGGTAGATTGGCCGAGGCGGACAGTGGACTGCATGGCGATTTAGAAGGATAAGGGGGGTTAAAAGTCGTAGGGGGGATGGGGATGGGGGTTGGATGCCATAGGTTCGACGCTTTGCAACTTGAGATGGGTAGGGACAAAACGCTCAATCAGGCGGACCAATAAAATTAGAGAGCCCAGCATGGCGGCAGAGTAGAGATCCCCGCCCCAGCTTTCATGAAGCCAATGAAACGCACTTTCCATACCGTTGCCGTGGAAAAAGCTCAAGATAGTATTGCGTAAAATATTGCCAGTGACGCTGATGAATATAATGCCGACAAAAAATAGGCCCGTCCGCAGCTTTGAGCGGTAGAGTTCGGCCCAGTAAGTCAAAATCAGCCCCATGTAAAAGCTGGTAAACAGCATTTTTAACCCGGCACAGTGGGGGGCTACTTCTACCAGCTGCTGATTGACGGACAAATAAATTTCATTGACCTCTACATCAATGCCAAGTTGCAGCAAAATAAACCCTGCGATCGCAGCAATAAACCGCTGCAGCGGCAAAATGTAAGGCTCAATTAAATAGGGCAGCTGAGTCGGCGTCGCCAGCCCAATCAACAACAGCGGAAACGCCTGCAGCCGCAGCCCCGCTCTGCCCTTAAGCAACCAGCAGAGGCCGATCAGCATCAGCGGCAGCGACAGGTTCATCAGGTCTGCTGTACCGCTACCGTAAAACAAGATGGCGAGCACAAAAAAAACCACCCCAGCCGGATGCAGCCGATCGTCGAGCTGCTGCCATCGGCGGCGCGCGCCCCAGGCTAGATAAACAGCGAATGGAATACCCAACAAGCCATGGCTAAAGTATTCATGCTGAATACTGATCGACTTGTTGAGCCAGCCGTCTACCCAATGCCACATCAGCGGCACGTACAGCAGGGCCAACAGCCCTGCCATACACAGCTCCATAGAGGCGTATCGACGGATAGGCAATTTTGATGAACTGCTTAGCATAGGGGTTCAGAGGGGGTTGGGGTCGGCACGGACTGATCAATCAGGGTTTCAATCACATCTACAACATAGTTAAGCTGGGCTTCTTTAAGACCTGGATAAATCGGTAAAGATAAAATCTGCTGGCTCAGGGCCTCAGCGTTGGGAAAGTCCCCCACTTGATAGCCCAGATGCTTAAAGGCGGGTTGCAAATGACAAGGTACCGGGTAGTGAATCCCAGACTGGATATCGTGACGGCTGAGTTCTAGCTGTAGCACCGTGCGATCAATCGAGCACTCGGGCATCAAGCGAATCACATATAAATGATAAACGTGACCCTCTCCACAGTGATTGACCATGGGCACAATGCCTACCCTGCACAGCGACCGTAGCCGCTGATCGTAAAGCCCTGCCAGGCGGTTGCGATCGCGATTCCACTCAGTTAAATAGGGCAGCTTGGCGTTGAGAACTGCTGCCTGAAGCGTATCCAAGCGACTGTTCGTGCCCCCTGGGTCGGTGTGAAAATATTTTCGGGTGGCCCCATAATTTCGCAACGACCGCACCGTCTGGGCCACTACATCGCGCTGGGTGACCAGCATCCCACCATCTCCAATAGCCCCCAAATTTTTGCTGGGGTAAAAGCTAAAGGCCGCAGCCAGCCCAATGCTCCCGGCGCGATAGCCCTCACACTCAGCGCCGTGGGCCTGGGCCGCGTCTTCAAAAACAATCAGGTCATAGGCTTGAGCCAGCGCCTGGAGGGCGGTCGGTGAGACCATTTGGCCGTATAAATGAACGGGGATAATCGCCCGGGTCCGCCGGGTAATGGCTTGCTCAGCGGCCTTGAGATCAATCAGAGCCGTCTCCAGGTCGCAGTCTACAAAAATCGGGGTAGCTCCTGCCTGTAGCACCCCAATCAAGGTGGCGACAAACGTGTTCACCGGCAAGATCACCTCGTCCCCTTCGCCAATGCCACAGGCTTGCAAGCCCAACGTCAGAGCATCAGTCCCCGACCCGACGCCAGCCGCGTAGGGCGAATTGCACAGGGCAGCAAACTGCTGCTCAAAATCGGCTACCGCCTGACCTAAGATATAGTCGCCCTTGTCTAGCAATGCCTGCATCACCCCAATTAGCTCTGCCTGGAGGGGAACATGCTGTAGCGATAAGTCTACAAATGGAACGGGTTGTGTACTAGATGAAAGCATTAGGAAGCGCGTAGGTGGTCAGCGGGGTCGTGGGTAGCCGTAGATAGTCAGTGGTGGGTCGTGGGTGATGGGTGGTGGTGGTGGTTTCCCTGCTTCGCCCTTCGCCTTCCCTTGGCTCCTGACCTCTGGCTCCTGACTTCTATCACAGGGATAACATCCCGTTTTAGACAGGTTCCCCCTTTAGTTTTGCCCACCTTTCTCGAGGTTGTGAATTGTTAAACGATGAATTCTTGATGAATCTTGCTGAATAATGAGCCTAGTTAACTCTTGGTTACATCCAGGTCTGTCGTTTGATCAGCAGGAAAACCTCATGATCTCAAATTGGATGTGGGTGACACCCTGTAGAATGCCCGCTCGGTTTGAGGTGAGTAACACGCCGCAATCGCACATTAGGGAAAATCATGGACTTTAAGACAGCTTGCACCTTAATTAGCAAACAAACGACCACCGATGGCTCAGTACCAGACGCTTTTCTGGCCAGACTGCAGCAGTTTGAGTCCCCAATTCCAGGGCATGCCACTTCGCTTTTATTGGCACTCAAGGTGATTGCCGACGGGCTCAAAGCATCCACGACCGTGGAGCGCCCCCTCGCCCATGGGCTCTATCAGCTCGCCTACGAAAGCCGCCAGACCTATGAAAAAGGCCGACAGCGCGGCGTCGAGTGGCCCCCCTTACTAGACGAAGATATTGAAAGAATTGCGATCGCAGTCAACCAAATTTTTGCGGGCCCTTAATCTATTTTCTCCCTCATTACCCCACCTCCTAACCCAGGTTCGGCAAACCACACCCCCAAATCTATTGCCGCGTGGTCACTTTCATCGGTAAATTAGCACTCGTGGGTTGAGAGTGCTAACGCTGTCAGCCCCTGTTGATTGAGCAATCCTCTTCACTCAATCTTGTTGGATTTGGAGATTTAGAAATGGCCGCAATAGCCCTGAATGTATCGACCGTTAAGCCTTTGGGCGATCGCGTATTAGTTAAAGTCAGCGACGCTGAGGAAAAAACAGCTGGGGGCATTTTGCTGCCCGACACCGCTAAAGAAAAGCCCCAGATTGGCGAAATTGCCCAGGTCGGCCCAGGTAAGCGCAACGACGACGGTAGCCTGCACACCATGGAAGTGAAAGTAGGGGATAAGGTGCTGTACTCCAAGTATGCGGGCACCGAGATCAAGCTGGGCACTGACGAGTATGTGCTGCTGCGTGAGCAAGATATTTTGGCTACCCTGGCGTGAGCCAGTTAAAAGTTAAAGGTTAAAGATTGAAACCCCTAGAAATTCAACCTGTTTAGGGTAAATCATCCTGACAATAACTTTTCACTTTTGACTTAATTAACCCTCCCCAACTGTTACCCCTCACTACGAAAGAAAACTGGACTACCCATGGCAAAATCTATTACCTATAACGAAGACGCCCGTCGCGCCTTGGAGCGCGGCTTTGATATGCTAGCCGAGGCCGTTGCCGTCACCCTGGGACCTAAGGGTCGCAACGTGGTCCTCGAGAAAAAATTTGGCGCACCCCAGATCATTAATGACGGGGTGACCATTGCCAAAGAAATCGAACTCGAGGATAACATCGAGAACACCGCTGTTTCGCTCCTGCGTCAGGCCGCCTCAAAAACCAATGATGCAGCGGGCGATGGCACCACCACCGCCACCGTTCTCGCCCACGCCATTGTCAAAGAAGGGCTGCGCAATGTTGCAGCAGGCGCTAACCCGATTGCCCTCAAGCGCGGCATCGATCACGCAGCCGCTTTTTTGGTAGATAAAATTGCAGCCCAGGCCCAGCCAGTGGGTGACTCGGGTGCGATCGCACAGGTGGGTACCATCTCCGCCGGTAACGACGCAGAGGTCGGCAAAATGATCGCCGAGGCCATGGAGAAGGTCGGGCGTGAGGGCGTCATCTCCCTCGAAGAAGGCAAATCCATGACCACAGAGCTAGAGATCACCGAAGGGATGCGCTTTGATAAGGGCTATATTTCCCCCTACTTCGTCACCGACACCGAGCGCATGGAAGCCGTCCTCGACGAGCCCATGATTTTGATTACCGACAAAAAGATCACCCTGGTGCAGGATTTGGTACCGGTGCTAGAGCAAGTAGCCCGCTCAGGCAAGCCGTTGCTGATTATCTCTGAAGACATTGAGAAAGAAGCCCTGGCAACCCTGGTCGTCAACCGCATGCGCGGCGTCCTCAATGTGGCTGCGGTAAAAGCCCCCGGCTTTGGCGATCGTCGCAAAGCCATGCTCGAAGACATCGCCGTGCTAACCGGCGGTCAGCTGATCACCGAAGACGCTGGTCTCAAGCTCGACAACGTGCAACTCGACATGCTGGGCACCGCCCGTCGAGTCACCCTGACCAAAGACAACACCACGATTGTGGCTGAAGGCAATGAAGCAGCTGTAAAAGCCCGCTGCGAGCAGATTCGCCGTCAAATCGAGGAATCAGAGTCCAGCTACGACCAAGAAAAGCTGCAAGAACGGCTTGCTAAGCTCTCGGGGGGTGTGGCCGTGATCAAAGTCGGAGCCGCCACCGAAACCGAGATGAAAGATCGGAAACTGCGCCTTGAGGACGCCATCAACGCGACCAAAGCAGCCGTCGAAGAAGGCATTGTCCCTGGTGGGGGCACCACCCTGGCCAGCCTGGCCCCCGAGCTAGAAACCTGGGCCAGCGGCAACCTCTCTGGCGAAGAACTCACCGGGGCGATGATCGTCACCCGCGCCCTGGCTGCACCGCTCAAGCGCATTGCTGAGAACGCTGGCCAAAACGGTGCCGTCATCGTTGAGCGGGTCAAAGAAAAAGACTTTAAGGTGGGCTTTGACGCCGCCACCAACGAGTTTGCCGATATGTTTGCCGTCGGCGTCGTAGACCCCGCAAAGGTGACCCGCTCCGCCCTGCAAAACGCAGCCTCGATTGCGTCGATGGTGCTCACCACCGAGTGCATCGTCGTCGATATGCCTGAAAAGGATGCTGC